>CAUSDR010000393.1:0-5375 GCA_963530105.1 uncultured Janthinobacterium sp. | reverse complement strand
CGCAAGGCAACCTGGTGGCGGGCGACAGCCTGTCCGGCGTATTGCGCCGCGCGGCCGGTGAAAACGTCGGCAGCTACACGATCGACGCTTCGGCCCTGGCCAACGGCAACTATCTGATCACGGCGCAGAACGGCGCCTTGAGCATCGATGCCAATCTGGGGCTGGAGGATGCGATTCGTCTGGCGCGGCGCCAGGTCACCACGGGTACCAATGACGTGGCGGCGGGCACGGCGGCAAGCGCCGGCATCCTGGCACTGCCCGGCAGCGCGGCGCATGCGGCTCCCGGCGCCAGCGGCGCATCCAATGCCGGCGTCAGCCTGATTGGCGGCCTGGCCCTGGTGCCAGTGGCAGAGGAAGCGCGTGCCACGCCGGCGGCTGGCGGCACGGAGCCGGTGCTGGCCGCATTGCCGGTGCCGGTGCCAGGCGCCAGCGGCACGCCAGGCTTTACGCGCATCTTTGTCGTCAACGGCGGCATTAATGTTGCAGCAGCGCCCGCAAGCACTGCCACCGCAGGCGCGGCGCAATGATGGATACGAATCAATTTATTAAAGTAACTATGAAAAAATCATCACAACCGCAGCGCTCCACGATTGCCATGGCGCTGGGACTTGCCTTATTGCATTTTGCACCGGCCGCGCAGGCACAGGTGCCGCCGGACGCGGGCCAGACCCTGCAGCAGTTGCAGCCGCCGATCGCGCCACCGCGCGACAGCCAGGCATTGACCATCCAGGCGCCGCGCGATGCGTCAGCCGTCGCGCCCGGCGGCGCCACCGTCGTATTGCGCTCGGTCAAGATCTCCGGCAATTCCGTCTTTGGCGAAGACGCGCTGCAGGCGGCGTTGGGCGGCGTGACGGGCAAGACCTTCGACCTGGCCGGCTTGCGTGGCCTGGCCGAGCGCATCACGGACTTTTACCATGCTGGCGGCTACCCGTTTGCCCGCGCCATCCTGCCGCCGCAAGACCTGGCGAACGGCGACCTGCGCATCGAAGTGATCGAAGGCCGCTATGGCGTGGTGCAGGCGCAGGGCGGCGATGCGGGCCTGGCGCGCCAAGCCACGGCCTTTTTTGACGGCTTGCGCCCTGGCAGCGTGATCGCCAGCGCGCCGCTGGAACGCGCCGCGCTGTTGCTCGATGATTTGCCTGGCATCGAATCCTCCGCCACCATGCGTCCCGGCACCGAAGCGGGCACGGGCGACTTGATCGTCCAGGTGGCGCGCGGCCAGCGCGTGCGCGGTGATATCGGCCTGGACAATGCCGGCAGCCGCTACACGGGCAAAAACCGCGTGCGGGCGAACGTCGACGTCAACAGCCCCTTCCTGCTGGGCGACCAGATCAGCGTGCGCGCACTGCTCAGCGAGGAAGAACTGTGGCTCGGTTCGCTTGGCTACAGCCTGCCGCTGGGCACGTCCGGCTTGCGCGGCAATGTGGGCTACTCGCATACCAGCTATGTGCTGGCCAAGGAATTCGCCAGCCTCGATGCGCATGGCACGGCCAAGGTCGCCAGCGCTGGCCTCAGCTATCCCATCCTGCGTTCGCAGAAAGCCAACCTGACCCTGATCGCCACCTACCAGGCCAAGGACTTGCAGGATAACCGCGACAGCACCAGGACTTACGAAAGCAAGTCCAGCGATTCGCTGCCGCTGGCCCTGCAATTCGACTACCGCGACGCCTTCGATGGCATGACGTACGGCAGCCTGAGCTGGACGCCGGGCAAATTGAAGCTCGATGCGGGCCTGAGCGCCGTCGATTATTACCAGACGAGAGGCAGCTTCCACAAGGTCAACCTTGACGTCGTGCGCCTGCAAGCCTTGCCTGCCGGCTTCAGCCTGATGGCGCACCTGAGCTGGCAGCAGGCCGACAAGAACCTCGATTCGTCCGAGAAACTGAGCCTGGGCGGCGCCAGCGGCGTGCGCGCGTATCCATCGGGCGAAGCCACGGGCGACGAGGGCGGCCTGGCGCAGCTGGAACTGCGCTATGGCGCGGGCGACTTCACGCCGTATGCCTTCATGGATGCGGGCCGCGTCACCGTCAACGCCAAGCCGGCGCCGGCCAGCGACAACCGGCGCAGCCTGCGCGGCAGCGGCCTGGGCTTGCGCTACCAGCGGCAGGCATGGAGCGCGGACGTGGCGCTGGCCTGGCGCACCACGGGTGGCCGGCCGCAGTCGGAAACGAACAGCGATCCCAAGCCGCGCGCGTGGCTGAACGTGGAATACCGCTTCTAGTTCGGCAGGTGGCAAGGCGCGCAGTCGAGCACGTTTGAACCGCGCGCCTTGCAAAATAATCAAACAGCCGTTATATTCCCCGTTCTTTCTCGAACCTCTTCCTTATTGGAGCCAAAAGTGCCTCGCTTCTTCGCCATCACCTGCTAACGCTGACGAAATGCTCTTTGCAGCATCGTTCGGCGCGTTGACGCCCCTCGATTGCTGCGGCACTGTTTTTGCTCCATCCGCATGCGTATTCAAGACACCGGTCTTGACCGTCTTCGCCCGACACGTCGTCAGCATCCCTGACCCTGTATGGACACGCCCCGGTGAACGCGGCGTGGGACGCTATGTTTTTACAATCTTTGCCCTTATTTAAATACCCGCGCACGCCGCACCTGGAAGGCTCGCGCCTGCAGGACGGCGACGACGGTGCCGACCAGATGCCCCTGAAAAAGCTGGCCGGCCAGTACGTCGTCATCGAGGAAAAAATCGATGGCGCCAACGCCGCCGTGTCGTTCAGCGATGCGGGCGAGGTGCTGCTGCAATCGCGCGGCCACTACCTGGCGGGCGGCGGCAGCGAACGCCAGTTCAACCTGTTGAAACCGTGGGCGCATGCGCACGAACACGCCTTGCTGCATCTGCTGGAAGACCGGTTCGTGCTGTTTGGCGAATGGTCTTACAGCAAGCACTCCGTGTTTTACGACCGGCTGCCGCATTATTTCAACGAGTTCGACGTGTATTGCCGCCGCAGCCAGATGTTCCTGTCGACGGCGCGCCGCCACGCCATGCTGGCCGGCTCGCCCGTGCTGTCCGTGCCCGTGCTGTATGCGGGAAAAATGCCCGCCACGCCGAAACAGCTGTGGCAGCTGGTGGGCCATTCGCTGGCCAAGTCCCGCCTGTGGCGCGACGCGTTTGACAGCGTGGTGGCGCGCGAGCGCCTGCCGCTTGACCTGTGCTGGAAACAGACGGACAAGTCCGACCATGCGGAAGGCCTGTACCTGAAGGTGGAGGACGACGAGCAGGTGCTGGCGCGCTACAAGCTGGTGCGGCATGACTTTACGCAAACCATCCTCGACAGCGGTTCGCACCACAGCACGCGGCCCATGATCCCCAACCTGCTGGCCGACGGCGTCGACCTGTACGCGCCGCAGCCGCTGGTCACGTGGGACAGCCTGGGCTTGCACACTTGCCGCTCGCTCGACGAATTGGCAGCCTTATCAAGGAGTACGCGATGAACTGGAAAACCCTGCAGCAACTGGTGCCGCAAGCAGGCCAGTCGCCCGATTTCAACGCCTGCCTGGCCGCCTTCCCGCAGCTGGAACTGGCGAAGACGACGCCGCAAAACCCCGTCTACCACGCGGAAGGCGACGTGTGGACGCATACCATGATGGTGGTGGAATCCCTGCTGGCCATGCCCGGCTACCGGCAAGCCACGCGGGCGCAGCAGGAAATCGTCTTCCTGGCCGCTTTGCTGCACGACGTCGCCAAGTGCAGCACCACGGTGATCGATCCCGCCACGGGCGCCATCGGCCAGCCCGGCCACTCGCGCAAGGGCGCCCTCGATGCGCGCATCGCCCTGTGGGATGTGGACGTGCCGTTTGCCGTGCGCGAAGAAATCTGCCGCCTGATTAACGTGCATCAAGTGCCGTTCTTCGCGCTGGAAACGTCGCGGCGCGGCGTGACGCCCGAGTTCACCGTGCGCGAGCTGTCGTGGCAGGTGGATATCCATTTGCTGGCCATGCTGGCCGAAGCGGACATCCGCGGCAGGATCTGCCCCGATCCGCAGCGCATACTCGACGCCATCGAGCTGTTCCGCGAACTGGCGCGCGAGGAAGGCTGCTATGGCCAGCGCCGGGCGTTTGTCGACGATCACACGCGCGTGAAATATTTTCGCGGCGCCGAGGCGCATCCCGACTACCCGCTGTTCCAGGAGCCGGGCTCGCACGTGATCGTCATGTCGGGCTTGCCCGCGTCGGGCAAGAACACGTGGGTGGACAAGCACCATCCGCGCCTGCCCGTCGTGTCCTTCGACGATGCGCGGACGGCCTTGGGCTTGAAGCACGGCAAGAACGAGGGGCAGGTGGGCGATTACGCGGAAGAGCGCGCGCGCGAACTGCTGCGCAAGGGCGAACCGTTCGTGTGGAACGCCACGCATTTGTCCAGGCTGATGCGCGAAAAGACGCTCAACCTGCTGTACAAATACCACGCGCAGGTGGAACTCGTGTACCTGGAGCAGCCGCGCAAGGAGTTGCTCAGACGCAATGGCCAGCGCGACACGTCGCTGAGCAACAAGAAGCTGCAATCGATGCTGTGGAACTGGGAAATCCCGCTGCCCATGGAAGCGCATGCCGTGCGCTATTGCGTCGATTAGGCCATGCCTCGTCAAGCGCCGCCGAAAGCGCTTGACCGGCCGCGCGCCACGCGCCATGCTGGGCGCATGATCCTGGTTTCCCCTTCTTTCCTGTAAGCCTGCCGCAGGTCCGCCCCGCAGGGGGCGGGCCGCCGCATGGCCAATGTTGATCTCCCCACATCATCTGCGAGCGATGCCGCCCCGGCATGGGGAGGTATGCGCGCGCCACAAGGAAAAGAACATGAAAACAATGCATCTTGCCGTCGCCGGCGCCTCCGGCCAATTGGGTTCCCTCGTCGTCAATGAACTGGCCAGCACGTTCGCCGCCCGTCCGGGCATGGCGCTCACGGCCATCACCCGCACGCCCGGGCGCCATGCGGCGTGGCTGGAACGGGGCATCGGCGTGCGCTTCGGCGACTTTGACCAGCCGCAAGGCCTGGCCGCCGCCTTCCACGGCGTCGAGCGCCTGCTCCTGATCAGCACGAATGCCATCGATGGCACGGGCCGCCGCCTCGCGCAGCACCAGCACGCCATCGCGGCGGCGCGCCAGGCGGGCGTGGCGCATATCGTCTACACCGCGTTCCTGCAGCCGCAAGAGGGCAAGCGCGCGCTGCTGAACGACGACCACCGGGCCACGCAAGCGCTGCTGGCGGACAGCGGTATAAGCCATACGATCCTGCGCAATGCGTTTTACCAGGATTTGCTGCTGGCGGTGCTGGGCACGGCCGCCGCCGATGGCCGGCTGCGCACGGCCCTGGGGCAGGGCCACGTGGCGTATGTTGCGCGCGAGGGTTGCGCGCCTGCGGCGGCTGCGGCCCTGGC
>CAUSDR010000392.1:0-5381 GCA_963530105.1 uncultured Janthinobacterium sp. | reverse complement strand
TCGGGTTATGAGCCCGACGAGCTGCCAGACTGCTCCACCCCGCAGGCGAATTATATACGAGTTTGCTGCGTTGCGAAAGAGCCGATCGCGGCCGATGGCATTTGGCCTGCATTGAGCATTGAGATGTCGCAACGCCATAAAAAAAGCCGCTGATCTTTTGCAAGAATCAGCGGCTTTTCCGTATCTGGTTGCGGGGACAGGATTTGAACCTGTGACCTTCGGGTTATGAGCCCGACGAGCTGCCAGACTGCTCCACCCCGCAGGCGAATTATAGCGGGGTTTGCTGCAATGCGCAATGGCCGTGTTTCAGCCGCTTGTTCAGATGCGTATTCAGACGCCCGATCAGGCGGCCGCCAGGCGCCACAGCGAGGTCACTTCCTGCGAGCGGGCCGCGTGCAGGCTGTCGGTAGCGTCCTGCGCGCGCGGGTGCGTGGGTTTCACGTCCAGGCGGTCGACGACCTTCAAGCCCGCCTGTTCGATCCACTCCAGCAATTGTGCGCGCGGGCGCAGGCCCAGGTGCTCGGCCAGGTCGGACAGGATCAGCCAGCCTTCGCCGCCTGGTTCCAGGTGGTCGGCCAGGCCGGCCAGGAAACCGCGCAGCATGCGGCTGTCCGGATCGTAGACGGCGTATTCGATCGGCGAGCTGGGACGGGCCGGCAGCCATGGCGGATTGCACACGACCAGCGGCGCGCGGCCGGCGGGGAACAGGTCGGCCTGCACCACCTCGACCTTGTCGGCCAGGTCCAGGCGGGCCAGGTTTTCGCGCGCGCAGGACAGGGCGCGCGGGTCCTGGTCGGTGGCGACGATGCGGTCGATGCCGCGCTGCGCCAGCACGGCGGCCAGCACGCCCGTGCCCGTGCCGATATCGAAGGCCAGTTTGGCGCGCGCCGGCAGGGGGGCGTTGGCCACCAGGCCCACGTATTCGCCGCGGATGGGCGCGAACACGCCGTAGTGCGGGTGGATGCGCTGGCCCAGGGCCGGCAGTTCCACGCCCGTGCGGCGCCATTCATGCGCGCCGATCAGGCCCAGCAGCTCGCGCAGCGAGGCGACGAACGGTTCTTCGCCACGGCCATACGCTTCATTGCAGGCCAGTTTCACGTCCGGCGCGCGGCGCAGCGGAATCGTGTAGTCGGCGTCAAACGGCAGCAGCAGCATGGCCAGGGTGCGGGCGCGCTGCGACTGCGCCTGGCGGTGCAAATGGAATGCTTCCGTGGCGGATGGCTCGGGCTTGGCCAGCTTGGCGGCCTTGGCTTTTTTGCTCGGCTTGTCGTTCTTGTGGTCGGCGCGCCGCGCCAGCGCCTGCAGCAGCTGGCGCGCGTTCTGGAAGTCGCCGCGCCACAGCATGGCCGTGCCTTCGCAGGCCAGGCGGTAGGCCTGGTCGGCCGTCGTGCGGTCGTCGGCGATGACGACGCGCTTGGGCGGCGGCATGCCGCTTTCCGAGCGCCAGCGGGCCGAATGCTCGGCGCCGTTTTCGCTCCAGTGGATCTGCGGGTGGACGGTAGGGGAAGAAGTGTCGGACATGGGTTTCAATCGATAGAAGGTGGGCGCGGGGCATGGTCGCCTGCGCAGGCCGTCTTCTATTATACGTTGGCGCCCGTGCTCGCTGTGCTGCCGGTGGCGTCCGCGCCATAGGCTTGCGCCAGCGCGCGGGCGCGGGCCTGCGCTTCGGGCGTGGCGTCGGGCATCTGCCTGGCGGTATCTGATGCTGAATCCGGCTGCACCAGTTTGAGCAGGCGCAAGGTGAGGGTGCCGGCCCCGTCGCCGTCCTTGCCGCTGGCGCTGGCGTCATTGGCGTTGCTGTTGGCGTTGCCATTGAAGATGCTGCTTTGCAATTGCTGGCCCAGCAGCTTGAACAGGTCGTTCAAGTTGCCGCCGAAATACGTGGCGGGCAACTCCCTGGCGGACGGGCTGGCGTCATCGGCCGGCTGGTCCTGTGGCGCTTCGTCCTGCGTCTGGTCCAGGACCCCCGCGCTGATGCTCGACTGGTATTGCACTTCCACTTCGAAGTCAAAGGTCTGGCCATCGGCCGTGGTGATCTTGCCCTTGCCGATGAAATGGGCGTTTTCATCGAGGCTGAAGGCGGCCGCGCGGCTGCTGCCGCCCGCGCCCGAAACGCTGGCGCTGGCGCTGCTGAAGCTGGAACCGGCCTGCAAATCGACGGCATCGAAGGCAACGCTGGCGCTATCGCCGAACAGCTGGCGCGTCATGCTGGTGAGAAAGTCCTGCGCCACGTCGACGGTGGCGTTGCCCAGCGCATCGGTGCGCTGTTGCAGTCCCTTGGCGGACAAATCCAGGCCATCTTTCGACAGCGCCACGACGTCCTGCGCAGTGCGCTGCATCAGGGGCGACGCGGCCAGCCCAGCCGTATTGCCGCCCGTTTTGGGCGGCGTTTGCCCTGCCAGGGCAGTGGTGGCAGGCTGGCGCGCGCCGGAAACGAGGGAGGGAAGCTGGGACATGGTGGGTTCAAATGGGGAAGATAGCCGAATTAACGGCAATATTTCCCCATTCTTTAACCATTAGTGGTGGTGCGACCAGCTACCGTCCGCCGATTCCAGGTAGGACTTGACGGCATCGGCCTGGCCCGTGGCATGGCGCTTGAGTTCGCCGCACGCGCAAATGCCCTGGTAGGGCTGAATATGCGAGCAGGCCGAGACTTTTTGCAGGAAGACCTGCATTGATTTGTGACATTTGACGCACTTGAAGGTGAGGCTGCGGGCGGCTTTCATGGGGTTCCTTGAATTGTTGCGGGGCGTAGGTGGTGTTTACGCGAAGGCGGCGATTTTAACGCACTCCGCCCATCGTTACACGTTGTTGCATCTGCGCCACGCATGCGTCAACTGAATCCGTGCCGTGACGTTGAACGTATATAGGAGGTCGTCTGGCCGCCATCGAAGAGGTAGCACCATGGAAAAGTGTGACAAGCAGCAAACTGCAAAGCCCGCCAAGGAACTGGTGAGGAAATGGTTGAAAGCGGAGCTGGAACAGCGCCGGCCGCCGCCCGACCCGGAGCAGATCCGCCGCGAACTGGGCTGGGACATGCTCAGGCTGGGGCGGGCGCCGGCCACACGCTAGCGGCTGGCTGCCTAGCGCACCGTCACCACGCTCTTGCCGCCGGAACCGGGCTGGACGAGGATCTTGGTGGCGATGCGCTCCGTCATTTCCTGCACGTGCGAAATGACGCCCACCTTGCGGCCCATCGCCTGCAAGCCGTCGAGCGCATCCATGGCCACGCGCAGGGTTTCCGTGTCCAGGCTGCCGAAGCCCTCGTCGATGAACAGCGATTCCACGCGCACCCGGTTCGATGACAGCGAGGCCAGGCCCAGCGCCAGGGCCAGCGAGACGAGGAAGGATTCGCCGCCCGACAGCGAGTGCACGGAGCGCAGTTCGCCGCCCATGTCCTGGTCGCGCACCATCAGGCCCAGCGACGGATTGTTCGGGTTATCGATGCGTTCGAGCTGGTAGCGGCGCGCCAGGTGGTTCAAATGCGCGTTGGCATAGCCGAGCAGCACTTCCAGCGTGAATTGCTGGGCGTAGTTGCGGAAGCGCTTGCCATCGGCCGAGCCGATCAGTTCATTCAGGCTGGCCCAGCGCCGTTCGATGCCGGCCTGTGCCTCGATCTGCGCCAGCATCGCTTGCGCACTGTGGCGCTTGGCGTCGTCCTGCGCGATGGACAGGCGCAGGCGCGTCGCTTCCTGGTTTGCCGCCTGGCGTTCCTGCAGCAGCGATGCGAGCGCTGCCTGCAGCACGGCCACGTCCATTTCCAGTCCTTCCGGCGGCTGCGACAGGTGCGCCGCGTGCTGCTGCCGGCGCTCGGCCAGCACGGAAACGGCGGCCGTATGGCGGTCGGCGATCACTTGCAGGGCATCGCGTTCGGCGCGCATGGCGTCGACGGAGACGGCCAGCCGCGCGCGCAGCGCGTCGAGCGTGGCGGGCGCCTGGTCGCCGTGAACCTGCTGGAACTGGCGCAGCCAGTCCTGCAGGGCAGCTACGGCGCCCGCTTCCTGTTCGCGCAGGGCGGCCAGGCGCTGCGCCAGCTGCGCGCACGCTTCGTCCACGCGCGCGCGCTGCTGGCTGGCCAGTTGCGCCGCCGACTGCCGCTGCGCCAGCAGCGCTTTGGCTGCCGCGATATCGGCCGCCAGCGCGCGCTCGACATCCGCCACGCCCTGGCCTTGCCATAGCGCGTTGCGTTCGGCTTGCAGCGTTTTCAGGCGGCTGTCGAGCGTGGCGAATGCCGCATGGGCGTCCAGCGCCAGCTGCTGAGCCTTGTTGGCGGCCAGCGTGGCGGCGTCCAGCTGCGCGGCCAGCGTCGCCAGCGCATGGCCGCGGCTTTCCTGCTCGCCGTGCTGCTTGATCCATTGGCGGCTTTCCGTTTCGCGCATGGCGCGGAAAGCGGCGGGGCCGGCGCGCCAGCTGTCTTTCCAGCCTTCGGCGCCCTCGGCGTCGGCAAACGCGGCATCGAGCTGCGCCAGCAGGGCGTCGAGCGCGGCGCGCGCCGTCTCGCCCTTGTCCATGTTGGCCGCCTGCTGCGCCTGCAGCTGCGCCAGGCGGGCTTGCGCATCGGCGACGCCCGCCGTCCAGCGCGCGTGCTCGCTGGCCGCCAGTTCGTGCGCGGCCTGTGCCTGCTCGCGTCCGATGCTGGCCTGGCGCAGCGCCGCCTCCTGCCGCGCCAGCGCCTGCAAGCCGGCCGCATTCGCCGCCAGCTGCTGGGCGAACCAGTCCGCGCGCTGCGCCGCGGGCGGCAGTTGCAATGTGTCCGCATGCGGCTGCCACTGCGCGTTCAGGCTGTCGATGGCCGATGGCAGGGCGGCCAGTTCGGCCGCCGTCTGCGCCTGCTCGCGCGCGGTCGCGGCCAGCGCCGCCTTGTGCGCGGCCAGCCGTTCCACATTGCCGCGCAGGGCGGTGCGGCATGCCAGCACCTGGTCCTGCAAACTGGCCAGCATGGCTTGCAGGGCGTCGTCGGCGTGGCTGTACGGGTGTTCCAGCGCGCCGCAAACGGGGCAGGGCTGGTCGTCCTGCAAATTGGCGCGCAGCTGCTCCACGCTGGCCGCGCATGCCGCTTCCGCGCCCCGCAACGATTTCTCCGCCTGCGCCAGTCCCGCTTCCAGCAGCGCCGTTTGCGCCGCTTCCGCCGCCAGGGCGGCGCTTGCCGTTTGCGCATCCTGGGCCAGCTGCGCCGCCCTGGCTTGCCACTGCGCCAGCGATTGCTGCTGGCGCGCCAGCTCGCTCCAGGTCTTTTCCGCGCCGCTCAACGCGCGTGCGTGCGCTTCCAGCTGGCCGCGCTGCTCCTGCAAACTTTCGCCATCGATGGCTTGCACGGCGGCTGCCGCCGCGCGCCGTTCCGTATCGCGCGCCGCCAGCACGGCGGCGGCGCCGGCCAGCGC
>CAUSDR010000391.1:0-5390 GCA_963530105.1 uncultured Janthinobacterium sp. | reverse complement strand
AAGAGCAGCAAGGTCCACCACAGCCACGGCGTGCCGACGGCGAACGGCAGCAGCGGCAGCAGCAGGCAGACGGCCACGCCGCAGCCCGCGTGCACCCTGGCGCGGCCAAAGCGGTCGGCCATCCAGCCCAGCGCGAATTGCAGGCCCGTGTCGCCCACCAGCACCACGGTGGCCGACAGCAGGGCCAGGTCCGTGCCGATGCCGTGCTCCATCGCGTACAGGGGCAGCAGGCTCAATGCCAGGGTGTCGAACAGGGCGAAAAAGGCGGCGCCCAGCACGATCATCGGCATGCGCGGCAGGATCAGGGTCCATTTCACGCCGTGTTCTTCCGGTTCGCGTTCCGGGCCGCTGTTCGAGATCAGCATCAGGCCCGGCACGGCCAGCAGGAACAGCAAGCCGCAGGCGGCGAAGCTCCAGCTGATCTTGTCGTTGAACAGCGCCACCAGGGCGGGGCCGATCAGCTGGAAGAAGGTAAAGCTGGTGGTGTACATGGCCACCACGCGTCCCCGTGAATTGTCGGGCGCCAGGCGGTTGACCCACGCCTCGCCGATGGTAAACAGCACGCCCATGGCGCCGCCGAACAGGAAGCGCAGCACGCTCCACGCCAGCAGGTGGTCGGTGAACTGCATGGCGATGGTCGCCAGCGACGCCACCCAGACGGCGCCCAGCATGGTGGCGCGCGCCCCAAAGCGCCCCACCCAGCGCGAGACGAATGGCGAGGCCGCCAGGATGCCCAGGGCGCTGACGGCCGTGATCATGCCGATGATGTCCGTGCCCACGCCGCGCTGGTGCAAGGTCAGCGCGGTGAGCGGCATGGTGGCGCCCAGGCCCAGCCCCACCACGCCGATGCTGACGACGAGGGCGAAGAAATCGCGCCATGGCATGTGCTTCATGCTGGCCTCCGCGTGGGACAAAACAAGGTCGGGATGGCGTGGAAATGGTGTGGATGCATGTGAAAAAGGGCGACTTTGCCGGTGGCGCTGGTGTTTGGCGCCGGACGGGCATATGATGATTTTAATAAAGGCAATATTGCGAAGCCGTAGTGTAGGCGATGTATGCCACCGCTGGCCACGCTCATCCGTGTGGCCGCTGCCTGCGGCTCTGCTGTACAGTGAAGCGAGCGGCAGCGCCGTCATGGGCTGTCATTGGATCGTCACGCCAGCGAGGTAGCACTCTATGCGCCGTCCCATCGTTCTCGTCCCCGCCTGCCAGCGCAATCTGGGCCACCATGCCTGGCACATGGCGCAGGACAAATACCTGCACGCCGTGCTGCATGGCGCCGGCTGCATGCCGCTGCTGCTGCCCGCTTTTGGGGCGGACGCCGACCTGGAAGCGGTGCTGGGCATCGCCGACGGCGTCATGCTGACCGGTTCCGCCTCGAACGTCGATGCGCGCCTGTATGGCGAAGATATCCTGCATCCCGACCTGCCGCAAGACCCCGCGCGCGACGCCACCACCTTGCCCCTGATCCGCGCTGCGCTGGCGCGCCAACTGCCCCTGCTGGCCATCTGCCGCGGCTTCCAGGAAGTCAACGTGGCCCTGGGCGGCACCTTGCACCAGGCCGTGCATGCGGTGCCGGGCATGCAGGACCACCGTGAAAATGTGCTCGATCCTCTTGAACGCCAGTATGCACCCGCGCACCGCATCAAATTGATGCCGGACGGCCTGCTGTCACGCCTGCTCGGCGGCGAGAGCGAGATGCTGGTCAATTCCCTGCATGGCCAGGGCGTGGCGCGGCTGGCCGATGGCTTGCTGGTGGAAGCCCTGGCCGACGACGGCCTGGTGGAAGCGTATAGCGTGGCCAGCGCCGCCGGCTTCACGCTTGCCGTGCAATGGCATCCGGAGTGGCAGGTGGAAGATAACCCGCAATCGATGCGGCTGTTTGGCGCCTTTGGCCAGGCGTGCCGCGATTACCAGGAACAGCAGCACAGAAAGAAAGAATGACAGGCGCGCCGCATGGGCAGCACGCGGCGCTTGATCAGGAAAAGCGCAAGACCAACGAGAGGGAAACATGGCAATACGCGAAAATTTCACCTATACGGACATGGATTTGTGGCTCAATGAAAAGCGCGTCACGGAAATCGAATGCCTGGTCCCCGACCTGACCGGCGTGGCGCGGGGGAAGATCCTGCCGCGCGGGAAATTCACCCAGGAGCGCGGCATGCGCATCCCGGAAGCGGTGCTGGGCATGACGGTGACGGGCAATTACCCGGTCGACGATGGCGGCTATGACCGCGCCATTTCCAGCACCGACCGCGACATGATTTTAAAGGCCGATCCCACCACCATCACCATGGTGCCGTGGGCTACCGACCCCACCGCGCAAGTCATTCACGACTGCTACTTCGCCGACGGCATGCTGGTCGATTTCGCTCCCCGCTCCGTGCTGCGGCGCGTGCTGAAACTGTATGCGGACAAGGGCTGGAAACCCGTGGTGGCGCCCGAGCTGGAGTTCTACCTGACGGCGAAGAACACGGATCCGGACCTGCCCCTGAAACCGCCCATCGGCCGCAGCGGCCGGGCCGAGACCAGCCGCCAGGTGTACAGCATCGACGCCGTCAACGAGTTCGACCCGCTGTTCGAGGATATCTACGATTACTGCGAGCTGATGAACCTGGACGTCGATACCCTGATCCACGAAATCGGCGCGGGACAGATGGAAATCAACTTCCTGCACGGCGATCCGCTGGGCCTGGCCGACAAGGTGTTTTTCTTCAAGCGCACCCTGCGCGAGGCGGCCCTGAAGCACGATATGTACGCCACTTTCATGGCCAAGCCCATGGCGGGCGAGCCGGGGTCCGCCATGCACGTGCACCAGAGCGTCGTCGACGCGAAAACGGGCCTGAATATTTTCAGCAACGAGGACGGTTCGGCCGCGCCCATTTTCAAGCACTACATCGCGGGCTTGCAGCGCTATATGCCGTCCGCCATGGCCATCGTCGCGCCGTATGTGAATTCCTACCGCCGCATCGTGCGCCACACGGCCGCGCCCATCAACATCCAGTGGGGCCTGGACAACCGCACGGTGGGCTTCCGCGTGCCCGAATCGGGCGTGCAGGACCGGAGGGTGGAAAACCGCATCATCGGCGCCGACGCGAATCCCTACCTGGCCCTGGCCGTCACCCTGGCCTGCGGCTACCTGGGCATGACGGAGCAGCTGGAAGCGACGCCGATGATGGTGGGCAGCGCCTACGACCTGAAGTTCGAGCTGCCGCAAGGCTTGCCCGAAGCGCTGCAAGCCCTGCGCGCGGAAGACAAGCTGCGCACGGTGCTGGGCGAGCGCTTCATCGACGTGTATGCGGCCATCAAGGACCTGGAACACCGCGAGTTCATGACCGTCATCAGCCCATGGGAGCGCGAGCATCTGCTGCTCCACGTTTAAGAAAGGATCACCATGAGTACATCCAACAATCCGCTGGCGCCGGGTGCCGCACTGGTCGCCTCGGTGGCGCAGAAAAACGCGGCGCCGCAAGTCTACGACACGGCTGCCATCCAGCAGATGGATTCGGCCCACTACCTGCATCCGTTCACCGATTTCCAGGACCTGGCTACCAAGGGCGCGCGCGTGATGGTGCGCGGCGACGGCGTCTACCTGTGGGATAGCCAGGGCAGGAAGATCGTCGACGGCATGTCGGGCCTGTGGTGCGTCAACGTGGGCTATGGCCGCACCTCGATTTCGCAAGCCGTGTACCGGCAGATGGAAACGCTGCCCTTCTATAACAGCTTCTTTGGCACCACCAATGTGCCGGCGGCCCAGCTGGCGGCCAAGCTGGCGCAGATCTCTCCGCCGCAGTTCCAGCACGTGTTCTTCACCAGTTCCGGCTCCGAGGGCAACGACACGAACCTGCGCATGGTGCGCCGTTACTGGGACATCCTTGGCCGCAAGGAGCGCCACACCGTCATCAGCCGCCACAACGCCTATCACGGCAGCACGGTGGCGGGAGCGTCGCTGGGCGGCATGGACGGCATGCATGCGCAAGGCGGCTTGCCCATTCCCGGCATCGCGCACATCGGCCAGCCCAATTATCTGGAGTCGGGCCATGGCTTGACCCCCGAGGCATTCGGCCTGAAGGCGGCATCCTGGCTGGAAGAGAAAATCCTCGAGATCGGCGCCGACAAGGTGGCCGCTTTCATCGGCGAACCGGTGCAGGGCGCCGGCGGCGTCATCATCCCCCCAAGCACCTACTGGCCGGAAATCCAGCGCATCTGCGACAAGTACGGCATCCTGCTCATCGCCGATGAAGTCATTTGCGGTTTTGGCCGCCTGGGGCGCTGGTTCGGCTCCGAACTGTTCGGCATCAAGCCCGACCTGATCACCTTTGCCAAGGGCGTCACTTCCGGCTATGTGCCCCTGGGCGGCGTGCTGGTGGGCGACCGCGTTGCCAAGGTACTGATCGAGCAGGGTGGCGAATTCACGCACGGTTTTACCTATTCGGGCCATCCGGTGGCCTGCGCTGCCGCGCTGGAAAACATCCGCATCATCGAGGAAGAGCAATTGGTGGCGAAGGTAGCGGACGATACGGGGCCCTACCTGAAGCAGTGCTTCGCCAGCCTGGGCGAGCATCCGCTGGTGGGCTACGCGGACAGCTGCGGCCTGGTCGCGGGCCTGAACCTGGTGCGTAAGAAGGGCGCCAGCGTGCATGACAACGAGCTGTTCGACGAGGGCCAGGGCGTGGGCATGATCTGCCGTGGCCACATGTTTGACAATGGCGTCATCATGCGCGCCGTGGGCGAGCGCATGATCGTCGCCCCGCCGCTGGTGATGACGCGCGCGCAGATCGACGAGATGGTGGGCTTGATACGCCTGTGCCTGGACAAGACGTATGCGGATGTGCAGGCGAAGGGCTGGGTGTAGGTTTTCGTTGAACCAAAATACAGAGGCTGGGGTCGTACCCTGAGGGTACGACCCCGGATTTTTACCTGGGTTTTTGGTCAAATGCGCCACAAAATCCCCATTTTTCGCAGCACATGTGGGTGAGTTCCGCTAAACTTCCATCTTGGCCGCTACTACAGCGGCCAGTTTTTCATTTTGACACCCTCTTACCCAGAAGCCACCCACACATGACGATAGCAACACCCTTTGCTTCGGCCAGCGACGCCCCAGCGCCTTTTTTGCTGATTGATCAACTGGTCAAGGAATTCGATGGCGTACGCGCCGTCAATGATATTTCCGTGACGATCAACAAGGGCGAGATCTTCGCCCTGCTGGGCAGCTCAGGTTGCGGCAAGTCGACCCTGTTGCGTATGCTGGCCGGCTTCGAGACGCCGACCTCGGGCCGCATCGCCCTGGCGGGCAACAGCATCGTCGACGTGCCACCGCACCAACGCCCCATCAACATGATGTTCCAGTCCTACGCGCTGTTCCCGCACCTGTCCGTGTGGGACAACAT
>CAUSDR010000390.1:0-5479 GCA_963530105.1 uncultured Janthinobacterium sp. | reverse complement strand
CTGAGGCTGGCTGACCTGGCCGGCGAACCGTCGCAGCTGCTGGGCTGGAGCGAGGAGCTGGGGCACGCGGTGCTGGCCGCGTCCGGCCCGCTGCCCGCGTCGCTGGACGCCTGGTGCGCGCTGCTGGCGCGCGCGCCGCAAGTGTGGCGGGTGGGCGCGCCCGACGTGCGCCAGCCGCTGGTGCTCGACGGCGACCGCCTGTATCTGCGCCGCTACTGGCGCGACGAAACCCTGGTGGGTGAAAAAATCGCCGCGCGCGCGCGGAACTTGACGCAGCCGCCGCTGGCGCAGGTGCGGCAATGGCTCGACATCCTGTTCGACCAGCCCACGCAGGATGGCGGCCCGGACTGGCAAAAGGTGGCGTGCGCCATCGCCCTGCGCGGCAAGGCGGCCATCATCACGGGCGGCCCCGGCACGGGCAAGACGTACACGGTGGCCAGTCTGCTGACCCTGCTGTTTGCCGTCTCGCCGCAGCCGGAGCAGCTGCGCATCGCGCTGGCCGCGCCCACGGGCAAGGCGGCCGCGCGCCTGAAACAGTCGATCGACAAGGCACTGGAGGGGCTGGCGGCCAAGGCGGGCGAGGCGCTGCCGCTGCTGGAACTGGCGCGCCGCATGGGCGCCGCGCGCACCCTGCACAGCCTGCTGGGCGCGCGGCCCGACACCCGCGCCTTTGCGCATCACGCGGGCAATCCGCTCGATGTCGACGTGCTGATCGTCGATGAAGCGTCGATGGTGCACCTGGAGATGATGGCGTCCGTGCTCGACGCCTTGCCGCCCGCGGCGATATTGATACTGCTGGGCGACAAGGATCAGCTGGCGTCGGTGGAGGCGGGCGCCGTGCTCGGTGATTTATGCCACGATGCGCAGGCCGGCGGCTACACGGCGCAGACCATCGCGTATGCGCAGGCGGCCAGCGGCGTGGCCATTCCGTCCGCCTTCGCGGGGGCGGCGGGCGCGCTGGCGCAGCAGACGGTGATGCTGCGCCACAGCCACCGTTTCAGCGGGCCGATCGGCGAACTGGCGCTGGCCGTGAATGCGGGCCAGCCTGACCTGGCCAGGGCCTGCTTCGCCGGCGACAGCGGCGGCCAGCTGGCGTGGAGCGTGACGGCGCAGCCGGACGAGGTGCTGCGCCTGGCCTTGCGCGGCCGGGCGGACGCGCCGGGCGGCTACCAGCCCTACCTGGCGCTGGTCAATGCCGGTGAAACGGGCTATGCGCAGCACGATGACTGGGTGCGCGCCGTGCTGCACAAGTTCGAGGCGTTCCGCATCCTGTGCGCCGTGCGCGAAGGGGAGTGGGGCGTGGCGGGGCTGAACACGGCCATCGAACTGCGGCTGGAAAAGGAAGGCCTGATCCGCCGCAGCGAATGGTATGTGGGGCGTCCCGTGATGGTCACGCGCAATGACTACGGCACGGGCGTGTTCAATGGCGACATCGGCCTGACCTTGCGCGACCCGGCCCGTCCCGGCTCCCTGCGCGTGTACTTCCTCGAAGGCGAGAAGGTGCGCAGCGTGCTGGCCACGCGCCTGCGCCACGTGGAGACGGCGTTCGCCATGACGGTGCACAAATCGCAGGGCTCGGAATTCCAGCACACGGTGCTGGTGCTGCCGCAGGAGGGCGGCGCCATGCTGGCGCGCGAACTGGTCTACACGGGCATCACGCGCGCGCGCGATTTCTTCACCCTCGTTTCGCCCACGCAGGCCGTGCTGTTTGACGCCATCTTGCGCCGCACGCAGCGCGCCAGCGGGCTGCGCGGGCTGATTTCCTAGCTTACTTTGCCTGCCTGGCCTTGGCCACCAGCGCCTGCACCACTTGCAGGGTGGCCTGGTCCACGTTCTGGCGCGCCAGGCCAGGGTTGGCGCCGGCCACCATCGAGCCATTGGTCAGGTAGCGCCCGCCCACGATCAGGGTGGGCGTGCTGTCAACCTGGTAGCTGGCAGCCAGGCGCGGCAGGTTTTTCAGCTTGGTCAGCACGCCAAACGACTGGTACGCGCCTTCGAAGCTGGCCTTGTCCAGGCCATTTTTCAGCGCCCAATCGAGATTGTCCTGGTCGCTGGCCAGGCGCTTGCGCTCCACATGCCAGGTGCGCATGACTTGCGCGTGCAGCGCTTCCTCCTTCTTCAGCGCTTCCAGGGTCAGGAACAGGTGCGCTTCCGGATCATTTTCGGGCAGGCGCGGCAGATGTATGCGGCGGAACGACACCGTCGCCGCATTGTCCTTCACCCAGCTGGCCAGGCGCGGTTCCAGCGCGTTGCAGGCGGGGCAGTGGTACATGAAGAATTCGATCACTTCCACTTTGCCCGGCGCCGCTTGCACGCTTTGCGGCATGCCCAGCGCCAGGTATTCCGCGCCTTGCACGGGCGCCTGCGGCGTGGCGCCGGCGCTGCCGGCGGCGAGGCTGGCGCAGGCCAGGATGATGTGCTGCACACGCATGGAAGCTCCTTTGAAAAGATTAACTATGAGGCAATCATTGCGTATCGTCAATGCTTGATGGCGTGACGGCGGCATGCCTGCCGACCTTCCAGATCCACCAGATCAGCACCGCCTGCAGGGGCAGGCGCGCCAGCAGCAAGGCTTGCTGCCAGGCGGGATCGCCCGCCGCGCGCGCATTGAGCAGCATTTGCACATTCGCCGGCAGCACGGCCAGCGACAGCGCGATCAGGCCGGCGCCGGCCAGGCGCCGCGTGCGCGCGGGCAGCAGGCCGATGCCCCCGGCCAGTTCGCAGGCGCCGCTGACATACACGAGCAGCAGCGGCGCGGGCAGCCACGGCGGCATGATGCCCGCGTAGGCGGCGGGGAACATGAAATGCAGCAGGCCGGCCACGCCAAAGAACAGGGCCAGCGCGTAGCGCGGCAGGGGCGAAGGGGATGGCCGATACGGAGTTGGCATACGGGGAGCAAGCGCCTTTTGCGGATATGAATATTGAATATCTAGCAATTTCCACGAGTTGTCAACGCGCAGCACGGTGCCTGGAATCAGGCCTCTTCACTGAATATTCCGAATATTTCATTTTATTGTTCCGATTTTTGTGTAAAACTGCAATATGTAAAATATTGACACCTGGCAATTTTTTAGGCTGCTGCCGGCTTGCCGGCGCATGCGCCGTGTGTCAACACCGTCAAAAATCAAAACCAGGAGTCCATCATGTTGTCTTCCTTACGCACGCGGCTGGTACTCATCTGCGTGGCCATCGTCGTGCTGTCCATGCTGGCCTTGTCGGTCGCCAATTACGTCACCACGCGCAGCAGCATGCTGGCGTCGTCCGACCAGCAGATGCAGCAGCTGCTGCAAAGCCAGTCCGCCGTGCTGGCGCAATGGGTCGATGGCAAGAAGAAGGTCATGGCTTCCGTCGTCATGTCCGCCGATACGCCGGAACCGCTGCGCGCCTTCCAGATCGCGGAAAAGGCCGGCGACTTCGCGGAAGTGTTCATCGGCTACGCCGACAAGCGCTCGGTGTTTACCAAGCCGGGACGCCCGGCCGATTTCGATCCGACGGCGCGCGCCTGGTACATGGACACCGTCAAGGCGGGCGTGCCCATGCTCACGCCGCCGTACGTGGATGCGGCCAGCCACCAGCTGGTGGTGTCGTTCACGGCGCCCGTGGGGCCGAAGGAAGCGCCGACGGGCGTGGCGGGGGCGGACGTGCTGCTCGATACCGTGATTGCCAACGTGGTGGCGATCAAGCCCACGCCGCACAGCTTTGCCTTCCTGATCGACCAGGCGGGCACCGTCATCGCGCATGCGAACAAGGAGCTGAGCCTGCAGCCCGTCTCGAAGCTCGATGCCAGCCTGTCGGCCGCGCAGATCAACCGCCTGGAAAGCGCGCGCCAGAGCGAGGCCGTGCGCCTGGACGGCCGCGACGGCATGCTGTACGTGACGCGCGTGGCGGGCACCGACTGGCGGCTGGCCGTGGTGCTGGACCAGAAGGAAGCCATGCAAGCCTTGCAGACGATGCTGACGACGGCCACCGTCACGGCCGTGCTGCTGACGGCGCTGGCGGCGGCGCTGCTGTCGCTGCTGGTGTTCACCATGCTCAAGCGCCTGGAACTGGTGCGCGACGCGCTCGAGGATATCGCCTCGGGCGAGGGCGACCTGACGCGCCGCCTCGACGCGTCCGGCGTGGATGAACTGGCGCAGATCGCGGGCGCCTTTAACCGCTTCATCGACAAGATCGCCGCCGTGCTGGTGAAGATCCGCACGGCCAGCGAATCGGTGAAAGTGTCGTCGTCGGAAATCGCCGCCGGCAACCAGGACCTGTCGTCGCGCACGGAGCAGCAAGCCAGTTCGCTGGAAGAGACGGCCGCCTCGATGGAGGAGCTGACCAGTACCGTCAAGCAGAATGCGGACAATGCGCGCCAGGCCAACCAGATGGCCGTGTCCGCGTCGGACGTGGCCAGCAAGGGCGGCATGGTGGTGGCGCAGGTGGTCGATACCATGGCGTCGATCAACGGCTCGTCGAAAAAGATCGTCGACATCATCAGCGTCATCGACGGCATCGCCTTCCAGACGAATATCCTCGCCCTGAACGCGGCCGTGGAAGCGGCGCGCGCGGGCGAGCAGGGACGCGGCTTTGCCGTCGTCGCCACGGAAGTGCGCAGCCTGGCCCAGAGGTCAAGCCAGGCGGCCAAGGAAATCAAGCTGCTGATCGACGATTCGGTGCAGAAGGTGGACACGGGCGCACGCCTGGTCGACGAGGCGGGCGCGACGATGCAGGAAATCGTCGACAGCGTGCGCCGCGTAACGGACATCATGGGCGAAATCACGTCCGCCAGCGTGGAGCAGAGTTCCGGCATCGAGCAGGTGAACCAGGCGATCGCGCAGATGGACCAGGTGACGCAGCAGAATGCGGCCCTGGTGGAAGAGGCGGCGGCCGCCGCCGAAAGCCTGCAAGACCAGGCGACGACCCTGTCGCAGGTGGTGGGCGTGTTCAAGCTCGATGACGGCCAGGCGCCGGCGCCTAGGCTGCAGCCCGTTCGGCCAGTGGCGCGCGCCGCCGGCGCGCCGCGCCTTGCCAGCCGCCCGGCAAGGACGGCTGCCGTCCAGCCGGAGCGCAGCGAGGAGTGGGAAACGTTTTAAGCGCGCATGAACGCGTATGAACGCGTCCAAGCCCGTTCCAGCCCGTTCCAGCCCGTTCAGGCGCTCGGGCGCTCGGGCGTTCAGGCGTTCAGGCGTTCACGCGGCGCGCCGTGGCGCCAGCGTCGGCGCCATCTGCTTCGCCACCTCAAAAAAGGCGTTGGTGGCGGGCGTGTTCTGGCGCCGGTCGCGCACGGCCAGGCCCACCTTGCGGCTGACGGGCGGATTCAATGGCAGGGCCGCCAGCTCCGGATACTGCTCGCGCAGGCGCTGCGGCAGCGCCAGTTCGGCGACGATGGACAGGCCGTCGCCGCGGCTGACCATGTCGAGGATGGTGATGACCTGGCTGATGCGGTAGGGCACGTGCGGCTGCAGGCCCGCGTTGGCGAACAGCGGCTCGATCAGGC
>CAUSDR010000389.1:0-5485 GCA_963530105.1 uncultured Janthinobacterium sp. | reverse complement strand
GCCCAGCGCCGCCACCGTGAGCGTGCCCAGCAGCGCGCTGACGATGGCCAGCGCCAGTCCCTCGCCCGCCACGCGCGTCGTATTGAAAATGCCGGCCGCCATGCCCGCCCGCTCGACGGGCACGACGCTGATGGCCAGGCCATCCATCAAGCCCCATGGCAGGCTGATGCCGCAGCCGATCAGCAGCAGCGGACCCAGCAACGTGGCGGCGGGCACGCCCGGCGCGCAGGTGGACAGCCACAGCAAGCCGCCCGCCGCCAGCAGCAGGCCGGTGGTGCAGATGTGCGCGGCGGCGAGGCGCTGCGCCGCCCATCCCGCCAGCATGGGCAATACCAGCATGGGCGCGGACAGGGCGATCATCATGCGGCCCGCGTCGAAGGCGCTGTACCCTTCGACGCCGATGAAGCGGGCCGGCAGCAGCACCAGCAGCACGACGAAGGAAAACGCGGGCGCGGCCGCCAGCAGTTGCACGCCAGCAAAAGCGGGCAGGCGGAACAGCGACAGGTCCAGCATGGGCCGCGCGGCGCGCTGCTCGACGCGGATGACGGCGGCCAGCAGCAGCGCCGCGCCCGCCAGCAGGCCGAGGCTGCTCGCGCTGCCCCAGCCACTGTCCGGCGCCTGCAGCAAGCCATAGGTAAACAAGGACAGGGCGCCCGTAAACGTCAGGGCGCCGGGCCAGTCCACGCCCTGCGCCTGCGGGTCGCGCGACTCGCGCATGGCGCGCGCGGCGGCCAGCAGGGCGGTCAGGCCGGCGCCGGCCGCCACCAGGAAGATGGCGCGCCAGCCCGTGCGGGCGATCAGCACGCCCGCGAGGAAGGGACCGAAGGCCAGGCCCACGCCAAAGGCCGTGCCGATCAGGCTGAAGGCGCGCGCGCGGGCCGCGCCGTCGAATTCCTGCGCCAGGGCCGCCAGGCCGCTGGACAGGGCCATGGCGCAGCCGAGTCCCTGCATGGCGCGCAGCACGTCGAGCAAGACAATGGAAGGCGCGGCCGACAGGGCCAGCGCGGCGGCGGAAAACACGCTCATGCCCAGCAAGAAGACGCGCTTGCGGCCATAGCGGTCGGCCAGCGCGCCGGCCACCATCAGGCAGCCGCCAAAGCTGAGCATGAAGGCATTCGTGATCCATGCCAGCGCCAGCGGACTGCCGTGCAGTTCGGCGGCGATGGCGGGAATGGCGATGGCCGGTCCCGTAAAACTGAGCGGCATGCACAGGGCGGCCAGGCAGACGGCGGCCAGGACCAGCGCGCGCCGGGCCGGTGCCGGGCCTTGCCCAGAGCGTGCTGCGGGGAGATTCGTATCCATGGGAGTGATTCCAGAAAGAGGGAATTCGATGATAATATGGACGGAATAGATGAAAAAGTGGCTGAAAATCCACTCATAACGGACAAATATTCCTGAATAGGGTGGCATGGATAATCTGAACGGCATTGCCGCCTTCGTGCGGGCGGCGGAAACCTCCAGTTATGTGGCGGCAGGGCGGCTGCTCGGCGTTTCGGCCTCGGCCGTGGGCAAGAGCGTGGCGCGGCTGGAAGAAAAGCTGGGCGTGCGCCTGCTCAACCGCAGCACGCGGCGCATCAGCCTGAGCAACGAGGGCGCGCTGTTCTACGAGCGCTGCCAGCGCATCCTGGCCGACCTGGGCGATGCGGAAGCGGAATTGTCGCACCTGGCCGAGGCGCCGCGCGGCAAGCTCAAGGTCAGCCTGCCCGTGATCGGCTACCGCATCATCCTGCCCCTGCTGGCCGACTTTACGCGGCAGTATCCCGAGATTGAACTCGACCTCGACTTCAATGACCGCCTGGTCGACGTGGTGGCCGAAGGCGTCGACGTGGCCGTGCGCAGCGGGACGCTCACCGATTCGCGGCTGATGGCGCGCGAACTGGGGCCGTTTGCCTTTGCCATCGTGGGCGCGCCCGCGTATTTCGCCCGCCACGGCGTGCCGGCCACGCCGCGCGCGCTGGAAGGGCACGCCTGCGTGCGCTACAAATTCCCCACCACGGGCAAGCTGCAGGAGTGGGCCGTGCAGCACGCCGAGGGCGATGCGGGCGGCGAATTGCGCCTGCCCACGGCCTTGACCTGCAATAACATCGAAGCCCTGATCGGTGCTGCCACGCAGGGCGTGGGGCTGGCCTATCTGCCGGACTTCATCGTGCGCGACGCCATCGGGCGCGGCGAGTTGCAAGCCGTACTGGGCAACTACCTGCTATCGGCCAGCAAGTTCTGGGTGCTGTGGCCGTCGAGCCGCCACCTGTCGCCGAAAATCCGCGTCTTTGTTGACCATTTGTGTACCCATCTGCATTTTTCCGCGCTCCCGGCCATGCCGCCATCCGCCTCCTGAGCGGTCTGGCCGCCGCCGTGGCGGCCAGTTGAGGAATATTCCTACCCCAAAACAGATTTTTCCTAACATTGCAGAATTTTTATTTGTTGCGCCGCACCACGCTATGCCGCGCGGGGTCAGCTTATAGCCTTGCTGAATATCGGATATGCGTTATCTAAATTGCCATGTGGAATTTATTTATGTTAATTTCATATCTGTTTCTGCAACATTGTTTCCGTTGGACGGTTGCGGGAACATGGGCATGATTAGGCGTCATAAGCGCGTAGTAACCAACAATTAGGGGCGCAAGCCCTGTTTCATTCAGGGAGTGTGCATGAAAACAGTCACCACGACGCCGCCGCAGCCGGCAACCGCCGCGACGGTCAAACCCGCCCGCAAGACGGGCTTGCTGCTCGGTGGCGGCGCACCAAATTCCACCTTGATCGCGGGCGCCCTGGCGGCGTTTCTCGACGAAGGCATCGAGTTCGACGTGATTTCCGCCTCCGGCGCCGGCGTCCTGATGGGCCTGCTGTACACGTCGCCGCACGAGGCGACGCCGCGCCAGGCGCTGCAGAGCTGGGCCGACACGGGCGTGGCCGACAGCATCTACAAGATGATCCCGATCAACTACAAGGTGTTCCAGAAGCCGGGCATGCACGCCAGCACCTTCCGCGATGCCTTCCAGCCACCGGCCAACAATCCTTTTTTCCAGGCATTCCAGCAAACGTTTGCGGGCGTGCCCACGGCCTGGTCGGACTGGGGCAAGCTGATGCTGTCGTCGCTGTCGCCGTCGGACCTGTCGGCAAAAAGCCTGGGCCTGTGCGCGCACTTGCCCTTCCTGGAAAAAGCCGTGGACTTTTCCGGCGTGGCGCGCATGCGCCCCGATTTCTACATCAACGCCTACAACCTCAGCGAGCACCGCATGCAAATCTGGGGCAAGCACGAGATCGAACCCATCCACGTGCGCGCGGCCCTGTCGTTTCCCTTCCTGTACGCGCCGACGACCATCGGCGGCGATGACTACATCGAAGGCGCGGCGCTCGATACGCTCAATTTCGATCCCTTCATCGAAGGCAAGGGCGAGCACGCCGACGCCGACACCCTTGTCATCCTCGACATCCTCGGCGACGAGCGCCTGCTGCGCAAGCCGCGCAACCTGTACGACGCCTGGGTGCGCTCCATCATCACGCCGCTGGTAAAAATTTCCAAGAGCGAGCTGCGTCTGTTCGAGCTTGAACACAACACGGATGCGCGCACGGGCCAGCCCAAGCGCCGACTGCTGAAGCTCGACCTGATGGGCGGCATTCCCGAGCAGCACTGGCCCGACACCCTGGACTGGTCCAGCTCGAACATGCAGCTGCTGTTCGACGTCGGCCACAAGGCGGGCCTGGCGTTCTGCCGCCAGCACGGCGACTTGCTGCGCCGCACGCCGGACGCCGCGCCGCTGGCGGCCTAGCCACAGATCCCGGCCACCCGATCGGCAGCTACTCATCCTGCCTGGCCTTGCCAGGCCACCCTTTTTACTGTGAAACACCATGAATATCACCAAGCAACTCATTCTCACCCTTTCCATCGCCTTGCTGGCCCTGCTGGCGCTGGGCGCCGGCGGCGCCATGCAGCTGCAGCGCGCGCAGGAACGCTTCGACACCGTGCAAAACCGCATCATTCCCAGCATCCAGGGCTTGAATGTGGCCAAGGGTTTCCTGGCCGACTCGCGCCTGGCCGGCTACCGCCTGTCCGTGTTCTCTAACCTGGCCGACAAGACGGCGCTGGACAAGGCCGTGGCCGACGCCAACACGAATTTCGACAAGGTCATCGCCACCTACCGCGCCGAGCGCCTGTACGATGCCACGGACAGCAAGATGCTGGACGCCGACCAGGCCGCCATGGAAGCCTACCGCCGCGCGCTGGTGCCATTCTTTGCCGCCGCCTACGCGGGCGACATGGATGGCGTGCGCGCCACCTTGCTGGCCGGCACGCCGCTGGCCATCACGGCCGCCGCCGCCAAGAAGAGCATGGATGACCATATCGCCTACAACAACAAGCTGGTCGACGACGTCAAGGCGGAAAGCCTGGCCGCCTACGACACGGCCTTCAACACCATGCTGGCCGTGCTGGGCGTGGCCGTGCTGCTGACGGGCGCGCTGGCCTGGCATATCTACCGCACCATCAGCGGCGGCCTGGGCAATATCGAGCACACCCTGGAGCGCGTCAGCGCCTCGCTGGACCTGTCCGCCGCCATGCCCGTCGAGCGCATGGATGAAGTGGGCCGCACGGCCACGGCCTTCAACAAGTTTCTCGAACGCATCGTCGACGTGATCGCCACCGTGCGCGCCTCGGCCGATACGGTCAGCGTGGCAGCCGCGCAGATTTCCGCCGGCAACGCTGACTTGTCCGTGCGCACCGAACAACAGGCTTCGTCGCTTGAAGAAACGGCGTCCAGCCTGGAAGAGCTGACCTCGGCCGTGCGCCAGAATACGGACAATGCGCGCCAGGCGAACTCGCTGGCCGTGTCCGCCTCGGACGTGGCGCGCAAGGGCGGCGCCGTGGTGGCGCAAGTGGTGGGCACGATGGGATCCATCAATGAGTCGGCGAAGAAGATCGCCGACATTATCGGCGTGATCGACGGCATTGCCTTCCAAACCAACATTTTGGCGCTGAATGCGGCCGTGGAAGCGGCGCGCGCGGGCGAGCAGGGCCGCGGCTTTGCCGTCGTGGCGACGGAAGTGCGCAACCTGGCGCAGCGTTCAGCCGCCGCCGCCAAGGAAATCAAGGGCTTGATCGAGGATTCCGTCGACAAGGTGAATACGGGCAGCGTGCTGGTCGATCAGGCGGGCGCGACGATGGAAGAAATCGTCGCCAGCATCCTGCGCGTGACGGACATCATGGGCGACATTGCCAACGCCAGCCACGAGCAAAGCGCCGGCATCGAACAGGTGAACCAGGCCATTTCGCAGATGGACCAGGTCACGCAGCAAAATGCGGCCCTGGTGGAAGAGGCGGCCGCGGCGGCATCCTCGCTGCAGGACCGCGCCGTGGAACTGGTCGACGTGGTGGCCGTGTTCCGCCTGCGCGGCGACGCCAAGGGCAAATCGCTGACGGTGGCGGGCGGCTTGCCAGCCCCGGCTGCTGCCTCGGCCAGCCGGCGCCTGGCACTGCCGGGCCGCAGCG
>CAUSDR010000388.1:0-5491 GCA_963530105.1 uncultured Janthinobacterium sp. | reverse complement strand
CGAGCAGGCGTCCAGCGTGTACCAGACCAGCCGCAGCTTCATGATCGCGCTGGTGCTGGGCAGCGTGGCGGCGGGGCTGGCGCTGGGGGCGCTGATCACGCGGGCCTTGACGCGCCAATTGGGCGGCGAGCCGGCCTACGCCGTGCAGATCGCCGGCGCCATCGCCGAAGGCGACCTGACCGTGGATATCCGCACGGCCAGCCACGACAGCGCCAGCTTGCTGTTCGCCATGAAAACCATGCGCGACAAACTCGTGGGCATCGTCAGCCAGGTGCGCTCGGGTACGGACACCATAAATACGGCATCCGGCGAAATCGCCCAGGGCAACCTGGACCTGTCGTCCCGCACGGAAGAGCAGGCCAGTTCCCTGGAAGAAACAGCCTCGTCGATGGAACAGCTGACCTCGGCCGTGCGCCAGAACGCGGACAATGCGCGCCAGGCCAATGTGCTGGCCGGCGCCGCTTCCGAGGTGGCTGGCAAGGGCGGCGCCGTGGTGGGGCAGGTGGTGCAGACGATGGAATCGATCAATGCGTCGTCGCGCAAGATCGTCGATATCATCAGCGTCATCGACGGCATCGCCTTCCAGACGAATATCCTGGCCTTGAACGCGGCCGTGGAAGCGGCCAGGGCGGGCGAGGAGGGGCGCGGTTTCGCCGTCGTGGCGGCCGAGGTGCGCAACCTGGCGCAACGTTCGGCCAGTGCCGCCAAGGAAATCAAGACCCTGATCGGCGACTCCGTCGAGCAGGTGGAGGCGGGCGCCAAGCTCGTGCATGACGCCGGCAAGACCATGGATGAAGTGGTGAGCAGCGTGCGCCAGGTGGCCGACATCATGCAGGAAATCACGGCCGCCAGCGCCGAGCAAAGCGCCGGCATCGAGCAAGTCAACCAGGCCGTGCTGCAGATGGACCAGGTGACGCAGCAAAACGCGGCCCTCGTCGAAGAAGCGGCCGCGGCCGCAGAATCGCTGCAAGACCAGGCGCAGACCCTGACGGAACTGGTGGGCGTGTTCCGCCTGCATGCCCAGGCCGAGCGCATCGCCGTGCCGCCGGCGAGCAATGTGACGCCGCTGCGCCGGCCCGCCGCCTTGCGGCAGGGATTGCGGCGCCTGGCGTAATCAGACGGGCGCAGGCGCGCTCGGCGCGGCGGTGGTAGGCTGTGCCATTCGCCACTCTTGCCGGGCCACCCATGCCGCCGTCCCTTGCCTTGCCACTGTTGAGCCTATCCCTGCTGCTGGCGCCCCTGGCGCAGGCGCAGGATGGCGATCCCGTGCTGCCTTACCGGCCCTCCGTTGCCAGTCCGGCGCAGCTGCCCGTGCCGGGCCAGCTGGAATTCGAGCTGGGCGGCCTGTCGACGAAAATCGACAACACGCGCCGCGCCAGCCTGCCGTATGCCTTCAAGCTGGCGTTCACGCCCGAGTGGGGCCTCCTGCTCGAAGGCGAGGGCTATGTGCGGGCGCGCGACGGCACGGGCCGGCGCGAGACGGGCGCGGGCGACACCACCCTGGTGCTCAAGCGCGCGTTCCTGCTCGACAGCGCCACGGCGCTGGGCCTGGAACTGGGCTGGAAGGCGCCGACGGCCAAGGATGCGATCGGCAGCGGCAAGAGCGATGTGTCGCTCAATGGCATCGTCAGCCGCGACTTGGGCGCCGTGCACATGGATGCCAACCTGAACGCCACGCGCCTGGGCGCATCCGATCCCGGCGCGGGCACCGTGCAGACGGGCTGGGCGGCGTCATTTTCCATGCCCGTCAGCGCGCGCTGGGGCGCCACGGCGGAAGTGTCGGGCACGCGCCTGCGCGGCGCGCCGGCCACGGCCCAGCTGTTGCTGGCCGCCACCTGCAATCCCTCGCCGCGCCTGGCCATCGATTTCGGCATGGCGCGGGGGCTGAATGCCGCTTCGCCGGACTGGTCGCTGTTCACCGGTTTTGTTGTGCCTTTGGGCAAGTTGTGGTGACACGGCGACGCTTTTCTTATGTGTCCTTGCGTACAAACTTGTTTTTGCACAAGGTCTACAATGAGGACATAACCCATACAAGGAGTGCCTCCATGAAAAACCTGATACTTGCCGCCGCCTTGCTGTCGGCCGCCACCGGCGCCATGGCGCAAGTGGGCGTGTCCATCAATATTGGCCAACCCGGCTTTTATGGGCGCATCGATGTGGGCGACTATCCTGCGCCGCAATTGCTGTATCCGCAACCGATCATCGTGCAGCGCCCATCGCACTATGTGGGGCGCCCGATCTACCTGCGCGTGCCGCCTGGCCATGCGAAAAACTGGTCCAAGCACTGCCGCAAGTATAATGCCTGTAACCAAGAAGTCTATTTTGTCCAGGATAGTTGGTATAACAACCAATATGTGCCCCATTATCGCCAGCAGCATCCCGATCACAACTATGGCCGTCCCGGCGGGCGTCCGCCGCAGCCGCAGCACGGCAAGCCGAACCGTCCCGGCGACCACCACGACAATGGCAACCGCCCGGGACGTCCCGGCAACGACCACGGCAAGCCAGGCAAGCCCGGCAATGGTGGCGGTAACGGACATGGCAACCGGGGCAATGACCACAGAAATTAAATCAGCAAATCGGAGGATCTTTGCACAGTAAAATCGTCATCGTAGGCGGAGGAGCAGGCGGCCTGGAGCTGGCCTGCAAACTCAGCCGCAAGCTCGGCGCCGGCCAGGTCACCCTGGTCGACAGCCGCCTGTATCATATCTGGAAGCCGTCGCTGCATGAGGTGGCGGCCGGTACTCTGGACATTCATCAAGAGGGCCTGTCGTACCAGATGTTGGCGCATGACAATGGTTTTACCTATGTCTACGGTCCCCTGATCGCGCTCGACGCCGGTTCGAACAGCCTGACCGTGGGCGCCATCGCCACGGACAAGGATGAACAGCTGCTGCCGCAGCGCACGGTGAGCTACGACCAGCTGGTGCTGGCCGTGGGCAGCACCTCGAATTACTTCGGCGTGCCCGGCGCCAAGGAAAACACGATTTCCCTGAACGCCACGGAAGATGCGGAACGCTTCCGCCTGACCCTGCTCAAGCTGCTGGCCATGGCCGAGCAGCGCCAGGGCGACGCGGGCCATCCCGGCGTCGATATCGTCATCATCGGCGGCGGCGCCACGGGCGTGGAGCTGGCCGCCGAGTTGCGCGAAGCGAGCGGCGTGTACGCGGCCTATGGCTTCCAGAACCTGAACGCCATCAAGGATGTGCGCATCACCTTGCTCGAAGGCGCGCCGCGCATCCTGGCACCGCTGCCCGAGCGCGTCTCCAGTGCCGCCGCGAAACTGCTGCACCAGCATGGCATCACGGTGGTAACGGACACGCGCGTGACGGCCATCGATCCCGACAAGGTGACGGTGGCCAGCGGCACCAGCTACGCGGCCGACATCTGCGTGTGGGCGGCCGGCATCCGCGCGCCGGAATTCCTGGCCACCCTGGGCTTGCCGACCAACCGCTCCGGCCAGCTGGAAGTGACGGGCATGCTCAATGTGCAGGGCCACGCGAATATCTATGCGCTGGGCGACTGCGCCGCCTGCACGGGCCCGGATGGCAAGCTGGTGCCGCCACGCGCCCAGGCTGCCCACCAGCAAGCCGATTACCTGCTGAAAACCTTCCTGCTGCAAGCCAAGGGCAAGCCGCCGCAAACCAAACCGTATGAATACCTCGATTACGGTTCGCTCGTGTCGTTCGGCCGCACCACCTCGGTGGGTACCCTGATGGGGTCGCTGAAGGGCCTGAGCTGGTTCGTCGAAGGCTTTGTTGCGCGCATGATGTATGTGAGCCTGCACCTGATGCACCACAATGCCGTGCTGGGCAGCGTGCGCACGGCCGTCATGGCCATGGGCCGCTTCCTCATCAAGCGCAGCACGCCGCAGGTCAAGCTGCACTAAGCCATACACAGCAGCGTAAAAAAGGGGCCGCGAGGCCCCTTTTTATTTGCCGCGCGCGACGGGCGCCGCTTCGCAGCGGCCCCGCGTCATGGGGAAGTCGATGGTGGTGAACTTGCCCTTCAGGGTGCCAACGATGCTGGCGTGCAGGATGCGCTCGCTGTCGTGGCGGTAGATGATGCGGCTGGGAAAGTCATTGTCCAGGTTGGCGAAGATGAATTCGTTCGGCTTTTCCTGGCGCAGCAGGTTGAAAATGACGGGCGGCTGGCCCGACGGCTGCACGATGTAGGCCAGCTGGCCAGGCTCGGTGATGCGGATCTGCACGAATTCGAAGGCCGTCGTCTTGCCGCCCTTGACGGTGCGGCTGGTGCCGAGGATGGTGCCGCCGGCGGCCGTGCTCCACTGTTCGCCGGAGCCGGGTTCGGCGCCATCGACCAGCCAGCAGCCGGCCAGCCACGCCAGCTTGTCGACCGTATCGGGTGGCGGCACGGTTTTTTCGGCGGCCTGGGCCGCGCCCATGGCCAGCAGCGCTGCCAGCAAGGCCGTTGCGGTTCGTTGCATGCTGTCTCCCTCGTCGATAAGATCACGGCTCCAGTGTAGCCGAAGCGCGCCCGGGCGCGGCGCAAGGGTGGAAAAACCCTCTATACTCGTGGCTCAGCCCTACCACCGCCATTGCCGAAAGCCTGCCATGCATGACACTTCCAAGCCGCAAGACGCTGCCGTGCCGGGCGATCCTGCCCTGCTCGGCTACATGACCCTGGAGCGCCTGGGCCTGGATCAGGCCGGGCTGGACTTTTACCAGTTGCTGCTGTCCTGCACGGGCGAAGATGCTGCCGTGGAAAAGCGGCGCCATGCCATGCATTTCCGCCTGGCCGGTTACGGCCGGGCCAGTTTCATCGGCAGCCTGGCAGCGCTGCCGGCGCCGCTGCTGCGCTTTCCCTTGTGGCGCACGGAACTGGAACGCGTGCCTGGCGAATTGCCGCGCGATGCCTTGCTGGACAGCGTGCACGGGCAGCTGGGCCAGCCGCCCGGCGCCTTTCTCGCGTCGCCCGGCTGGAAAATGGCCCGGGCCGACATCTGGCAAAGCCTGCTGGCGCTGGCCTTGAGCTCGGGCCAGCTGGCCGATGCCGCGCTGATGGCGCAATTGACGGACGTATTACGTGTGGGATATTTCCTGCGCCTGCTCGACGGCAACCGGTGCAGCCTGGCGCTGCACGCGGAGCGCCGCGCCGCGCTCACCGCGCGGCTGGTGTGGCCGGACGTGGCGGCGCCGGGGCCGGCAGGCTGACCCGGACGGGGAAGGCTATTCTTTCGGGGCGATGCGCGGCAGGAGCACGCTCAGGGCAGTGCCGCCCTGGGGATTGGCCGCCAGGGTCAAGGTGCCGCCCAGGTAGTGCACCCGCTCGCGCACTGAGCGTAGGCCGTGCTTGCTCATCTCGACCGGGGCATGGGTGGGCAAGCCCACGCCGTTATCCTTGACGGTCATCATCAGCGCTGCGTCATTGTCGTCGATGATGATGTCCAACTCGGTCGCCTGCGCGTGCGCGGCGATGTTGCTGAGGGCTTCTTCAAGCGTGCGCAGCAGGGCCACGCCCACGTTTCGCG
>CAUSDR010000387.1:0-5503 GCA_963530105.1 uncultured Janthinobacterium sp. | reverse complement strand
CCCACGGCCAGCGCGCGCGCTTCTTCTTTCTTCATCTCGCGCGACAGGCTCAGCATGGTCGCATGCAGGCGCATGAATTCATCGTTGAGCGTCAGGAAGCGCTCGAAGATTTCCTTCTCCCCCGGTTCGGAAATCAGGCTGCGGTAGTTGTCGCCATCCGTCTTTAGCTTGGCCTGCGTTTCCGTCATGCGCGTTTCGTTCTGCACCATGTCGGAATCCTGGGCCGCCAGCATGTGCGCCAGTTCCCAGCGGCGAAAATCGCTGACATCGCTGCGCATGGACATGGCCGCCAGCACGCTGGGCATCCAGTTGGCGGACAGGTCCGTCGACGCGTCATTGATGCGCGCCATGGAAAAAATCGCCGACACGCCGAGTGCCGCCGTCAACAACAGCACGGCGCCAAACGACAGGATCAGTTTGGTGGCAATTTTCAAATCAAAAAACCATTTCATGCGTTGCTTCCTTCATTAATCAACTGGGGCAAGACAGGCGCGCGCAATGGCGGCTGCCAGTGTGGCCAACGGCGCGAAGAATGACCGGCAGGACAGGACGAAGCACAAGCGGCCAGCCGCGGCGCCAGGATCAACCCCTGCCGCAGGACAGTCCGCCACGGCAGCGCATACTGAAACGCAAGTCAAATTTCCGCAATGCAACATTTTATCATCGCGGCTCCTGGCCGCAGGATGGTTTGATCAAGGCATGCGGCTAAAGTTCGCTTTATGCCGCTTACGTGTCGCATTTTTGCCAAATCACTGTTATTTCCATACGGGAAAATTAACAGGCTGGCGTAGGAGTCGGATGACACGAGGCAATGTTCCTAGCCTACATAAGCGCGTCGGCTCATCCGATGCCGGGCAGCGCGGCCCCGCCTTATAGTGGATACATCAGCACAACGCTAGCAAGCCAGAAGCGCAGCGCCATCCAACAAAATCAGAAGACGAGGCCATATCATGTACAAAGCTTATAGCAACCTGACATCCGTAACGAACAGCGCCGCCCAGCACGACTGGCAAGCGGCTCCGGCAAAGACGCCGGCCACGCCCATGATCAGCATCACCGGCGCCCAACAGAACGAATTGCTGCGCGCCTTGTCGCGCACCGATCTGGAGCGCCTGTTCTGCCAACTGGAACTGGTCGCCTTGCCAGCAGGCAAACATCTGTTCGATTGCGGCGGCAAGATTGAATACACGTACTTCCCCACCAACGCCATCGTTTCCCTGTTGTATGTCATGGAAGACGGCGCCACCACCGAAATCGCCGTCATCGGCCGCGAAGGCGTGGCAGGCGTGGCGCTGTACGAAGCAGAGCGCGCCACCTGCACGGCCATCGTGCAAAGCGCCGGCTATGGCTATCGCCTGAAAACAGCGTTCCTGCGCGAAGTATTCCAGGAAGGCGGCGCGCTGGCACAATTGCTGATGCGCTACAACAGCGCCATGTTTGCGCAAATGGCGCAAAACGTCGTCGGTGGCCGCCATTGCAGCATCGAACAAAAGCTGTGCCGCTGGCTGCTCGACCGCCTGGACCGCTCGCTGTCGAACGAGCTGAAAGTTACGCAAGACACCATGGCCAACATGCTGGGCGTGCGCCGCGAAAGCGTCACCGTCACGGCGCGCAAGTTGCAGGACGAAGGCTTGATCCAGTACCGCCGCGGCACGGTGGAAGTACTGGACCGCGAAGGCCTGGAAGTGGCGGCGGGTAATTGCTACAAGGCAGCGCGTGCCGGCTTCGAACAGTTCCGCAGCGGCATCAGCGCCCACAATTAAGCCTCAGGCAAAGCATCTCCCCTGAAAAGCACGCTGCGGCGTGCTTTTTTTCTATCCGCGGATTACGCAAAACGTGCGGCGTGGAAATATTCGCTGTGATTCAATGTGCATTGCAACATACCCACTTTGACCAATCTCAAGGAGTATGCAATGAGCGGCACATTACGCGAGCAATTGATCGGCACCTGGCACTTGCAGTCCTACACGGAAACGGCATTCGGCGAATCACAGGCCTCGTATCCGCTGGGCGACGATGCGCAAGGCACCATCCTGTACGCACCGGACGGCTACATGGCCGCGCAACTGATGCGCCAGGGGCGCGCGGCCTTCTCGGGCGGCGACATCTACCAGGCCAGCGCCGACGAATTTCGCGACGCAGCAAGTGCTTACCTCAGCTATTCCGGCCCCTACCACGTCGACGAGGAGCAGGGCTTGCTCAGCCACTGCGTCGAACTGTCGCTGTTTCCCAACTGGATAGGCCAGGTGCAGCAGCGGGTCGCCCGGCTCGACGGCGACACCTTACACCTGAGCACCTACAAACCGATGCTGGCCCGCGGACGCGAAGTGATCGCCCACCTGCGCTGGAAACGCGCCACGCCGCCGCCCGCACGCCGTTAATCCGCTGCCGGCACGCCTTGGCGCCACCAGCCGGGCAGGCCGTCTTCAAACGCCTGATAGGCCGGCGCGAACGCCGCCCGGCCCGGATCGTCAAAACTGCCCACCAGCAAGGCGATCGTCGGCGCATCGTCGATGGCGGCGATGGAACTGCCGCACGTGGCGCAAAAGGCCCGGCTGGAATACGCGGACGAACGGTACACCGCCGGCGCGCCCGCCACGCCCGTCCAGCGCACCTGATCGCGCGCAAACTCCACCCATGCCGCCAGCGGCGCACCCGTATGCCGCTGACAATTGCGGCAAGCGCAGCCATGCGGACTGGCGCCCTCGCCCGTCACCTCGAAGCGCACGGCGCCACATAAACATCCGCCCGCTTGCACTGCCTCATCCATCGTGTTTCCTTTCGCGTTAATCCAACGACAGCGACCCGGTACAATATTGCCACCAATATACTTCTGACTGAAAGATTCAATGGACGACATCAATTGCGAAGGACTGCCGCACATCCGCGTGCTGGCAGGCAAAAATAAAGCCGGCCCCGTGTATGAAACCCTGCCCGCGCGCCAGATCGACGAACATGTCTTTGAATTGCTGGCCTCTCCCGGCCTGACCTTGAACCTGGCGCGTGGCGACATCGTCAACATCGCCGACCCGCTGGCCCCCGCCGAAGTCTTAAAACGCGGCGGCAACTTCTGCATCCAGATTTACGCCGATGCGCTGGAACAATCCGCCGTCGACCAGCTCGAACGCGACGTGCAGGAACAGCTGGGCGGCACACTGGACGGCCACTACAAGGGCAACCTGGCCTTCAGCGTGCCGGGGCACAACGGCTTCTACAACGTCAACGGCCCCTTCGATGCCTTCCGTGAAGCAACGGGCGTGGAATGGTATTTCGCCAACATCTACGTCAATCTCGACGATGATGATGACGAAACCTTGCTCAAGTGGTGGGAGGGGATGTAAGCACTCGACCGCTCAGGGATGCCCCGGCGAGCTAGCCTCGCCAGCCGCCAGTTGCCCATGAGGCCGCAAACAGGCGAACCTTGCCGCTGCGGGCGGATACGATAGCTGCTCTCGGCGGACTACATCAGCAAGCTAGGCCGGCATGCGGCCAGCGCGCATGGCGCTGGTTCGGGTGCGGATGCAAGGTGATGCCGGCGGCGCCCAGGTCGAGAAAGCGCGCTGAGAAGGCCAGCAAGTCAGGGAAGTGGCGGCCGCGCGCGTTGCGCAGCAAGGCGATTTTATTGACGTTAACGGAGAGCTGGGTCGTGAGCAAGTGCAATGGAGGATATGTCAGGGCGGCGCCGATTGTCGCTGATAGCGCGATGAAATCATTGCCTGTAAATAAACTTTTTATATGAGGGGCATCGATGCGAGCTCATCAGTGCTACCATGCAAGATGGACTCACCGCTTTCTATACATACCATGAAGTACAAGCTCTTCCTGTTTGACCTGGACGATACCCTGCTCGATTTCCGGGCGTCCGAAAAACGTTCGTTCATGCACACCATGCACATCCTGGGCTTGCGCGACGGCATCGATGCCCTGTTCACGCGCTACCAGGACATCAATGTCGACCTGTGGAAACGCTTCGAATTGGGTACGGTGACCAAGGATTTCCTCAAGGTGGAACGCTTCCGCAAGTCTTTCCGCGAAAGCGCCATCGACCTGGATCCGGAACTGGCCAGCCGTTTATACCTGGAATCGCTGCCCGACACGGTGGTACTCATCGATGGCGCCAAGCAAGTGTGCGCCGCCCTGTCCGCCATCGGCGAAGTGGGCATCATCACCAATGGCGTCGAAGCCATCCAGAACCGGCGCATCGCGGCATCCGGCCTGAGCGACTACATTTCCTTCGTTGCCACCTCGGAAGCCTGCGGCCACGCCAAGCCGGACGTACGCTTCTTCGAGTATGCGGCCAACATGGCCCGCGCATGCAGCAAGGACAGCACGATCATGGTCGGCGACCGCCTGGACGCCGACATCCTCGGCGCCAACCGCTACGGCATCGACAGCTGCTGGTTCAATCCGGACCGCATGGCGAACACATCGGCAGCCGTTCCCACCTATGAGGTGGCCAGCCTGCACGACATCGTGCCTGCATTGAGTGCGAGACAGGCCGCCAGCGCCAGGTAAGCGGGCCACCACTCAATCGCGCGTCAGCACTTCCAGCAATTCAATTTCAAAGAGCAGATTGGCGTTCGGCGGGATCAGGCCCACCTGCCGCTCGCCATACGCCAGCGCCGCCGGCACCCACAGCTTGCGCGTGCCACCGACCTGCATGCCTTGCAAGCCCAAAATCCAGCCCTGGATGACCTTGTTATTGCTCAAGACACAACGGAAAGGCTCGCCCCGCTTGTGCGACGAGTCAAACTCCGTGCCATCTGCCAGCCAGCCACGGTAATGCGCCGTTATCAATGCGCCGCGCGCCGCCGCCTTGCCGTCGCCGACGACGCTATCTTCCATCTTCACTTCAGCCGTCATGTCGTTTTATCCTTCATCAAATCGCGATGCCGCGATTGTACGCCAGCATGAAAAAAGCCCCGACAGATTACCCGCCGGGGCTAATTCTAGTGCTGCAAATTCTGGTGGGCCTCCCGTGAGTCGAACACGGCACCAACAGATTATGAGACACATGCTCTACACAGCCGATGCAAAAAAAGACATCACCGCACATTCAATATCAATTACTGCACTAAAATGGCAACTAAATCAATGAATCAATTGCCTTAAATCATCAATGCGAACTTTTAAATCTCGTAGACTTTCTAATAATATGCTATGCCCACCATCAGCATCATAATCATACTGTATAGCTTTTATATTATATGAATTTTCCATAGCTTTAAGTAATGCTGGATGCCTACCAGTGGGAAGTACTGCGTAATGTTTATGATCGGATGGTGCAGATACATTCGTATTTTCGAGTACAAGTTGGATATCTGGATCAGTCATACTACAGCCTAAAAAAATGACAGTATTGACAGTCAATAAACTATCCAAGACATTGTAAAACTGACCATGATCTTTTTTAATTTTAAAGTAGTCTGAACGCGTAAGAATCAAATCCCCCCTCTGTCAAAATAGTTGTCGCCTCCAGCAATTGGAGTTCTAATCTGCCCTG
>CAUSDR010000386.1:0-5506 GCA_963530105.1 uncultured Janthinobacterium sp. | reverse complement strand
GCGTGCCCGTGGGCGGCGGCACGGACGCCACGCGGGTCGCCATCTACCCCCCGGGGACGGCGCTGTACTGGCTGGTATCCGGGCGCACCGTGGGCGGCCTGGCCCTGACGGATGCGGCAGGCAGGTTGTCGCGCGACACGGCGCTGGAGCTGTGGACGGCCGGCAGCGCCTGGTTTTCCAGCGAGCAAGGCAAGAAGGGCCGCATCCGTGTCGGCATGCTGGCCGACCTGTGCGTGCTGTCGGCCGATTATTTCACCGTGCCGGAAGAGGCGATCAAGTCCATCGCATCCGTGCTGACCATGGTGGGTGGCAAGGTCGTCTACGGCCAGGCGGAATTCACGGCCCTGGCGCCGCCGCCGATTCCCGTGCTGCCCGAGTGGTCGCCCGTGCGCGCCGTGCCCGGCCATTACCGGCCTGCGGCCAGGCAGGCGCAGGCCGCCATGCCGCACCAGTGCGCGGGCACCTGCGGCGTGCATGCGCACGCCCACGACCGGGCGCGCAAGTCGGCCGTGCCGATCAGCGATTTTTCCGGTTTCTGGGGCACCCTGGGCTGCAGCTGCTTCGCGTTCTAGGCGGCGGGACCGCTTATTTGGAAATGCGCAGGATGGCCGAGGCGAGCCGCGTGAAGCACGGGCTCAGGTCGCTTTCCGTGGCAGCATAGCAATACAAGCCAACGGGTTCGGCCGGCTTGCGGCAACGGGTGGGCGCATCGACCGTGTTGGCCATGCAGCGCAGCAAGTCTTCACCGATTTCATTGTCCGGCCCGGCCTTCTCCTTTAGCGCCGCGCCCATGCCCAAGGTGAAGATATATATGTTTTCCTGGCGCGCCTTGCTGGCCATCGCCTCGGGCAAGTTGCGCGCGGCGCGGTGCATATTTGTCCACTGCAACTGCCGTGTGGACAGGTTGCTGGTGACCGCGCGCGGCGTGCTCGTCACGATAGGGAATTCACGCCGCGCCACGTCGTTGGCCTGGAGGGGGAGATTGTGCGCGTTGTACCAGGCCGGCAGTGCACTGATCAGGTTTGCGGCGCAATAGGCCTCGGGCGCGAGCTTGCTGCTGGTCAAGTCCTTCCGGTACAGCCCGTCCGTTGACGTGCCGCTCGACGGCACTTTGTCGTACACCGCCAGCGCGCCCGACGTCGTGCAGTTGCCCGTGGTGGCGGGGAAAAAATAAGAGGAAAAGGCGGATGGGGAGCCGTCGGAAAAGAAGATGATGACGCGCAGGCTGGATTGGTTGGCCTGGCTGATGCCCTTGAGCTGATCGAGCGCCTGCCACATGCCTTCCGAGTAATTCGTGCCGCCGTCGAACACGTAGCCATTGATCGAATTGATCGCCTGCGTGCGGTTGAAGCCACGCTCGGTTTTCTTGATCGGCAGGTCGAGCTGCGCGCCGCTGGCGAAATGCAGCAGGCCGACCCGGTCCACGGTGGAATTGAACTTGTTCAGGAAGGAGACGCCCGCCGCGCGCACGGCCGTGGCATTGCCTAGCAGCGAGCGCGAGGTATCCATCACCAGCACCATGTCCAGGTCCTTGCGGATGGTTTGCGCGCTGGCCGCCACGTCCAGGGTCTTGAAGCCAAGTACGCCCATCAGCGAAACGGGCAGCGAGGCGGTGGCCGAGACGTTGATGGTGACGGTGCCCCGGTCAAACGTGACGCCGACGGGATTGAGCACCGGCGTCGACATCAGGAACTTGTTCGGGTAATTGATGTCAAAAAATTCCTTGGCCGACTGGCGCGCATTGGCCGCCTGCGCCGCCTGCGTATCGCCCAGAGTCACGCCGCGCGCGGCCGCCAGGCTGGCCGAGTCGACGGCCGCGTTCAGCTTGGCCTTGACGAAATAGCCGAGCGCCGAATCGATGGCCAGGCCCACCGAGGCGATCAGGACGACGGCCGACAGCGCCACCATCACCAGCACTTGCCCCGCTTGTCGCTTGTGTGCCCGCTTGTGTGGAATGCGCATCAGAATATCGTCATCGAGTTGAGGTTGGGACCCAGGACGGGCGTGGTGCTGTTGCCAAATTTCATGGTGCCAAACAGCATGTCGAAATTGTAGAAAGTCTCCACCGCATAAATCAGTTCGCCATCGGCCAGCTGGCCGGCCATCAGCGCCAGCACGGGCGCCTTGTCGCTCTTGGCGATATTGCTGCAAGTGCCATTGCCGTCCCAGCTGCCGCATTGCCAGACCTGGCTGGGCGGCTGGTAGCCGCTGCTTTTCACGCCGGCGCTCCAGCGGTACTGTTCCAGCACGATATTGCGCACGCCCGTCGTGGGCGAGGCGGCATAGCCCATGATCTTGGTGATGTAGATCATGCCGCGCCCTTTCATGTTCAGCGGCGGCGTGCTGGCCGCCAGCGCATCCATGATGGTCTGGCTCGATCCGCTCAGGTCGGCCGTGGAGCGGGCGGCCAGGTTGGCGCCTTCGCGGCTGATGTTGAGCAGAATGATCTTGGCCTGGATGGCGCGCGACAGGTCGACCACCATGAAAAGCAGCAGCGCCAGCAGCGGCAGGACGATGGCGAATTCCACGGCGGCAATGCCGCGCGCGGCACGGCGCGCAGGAGGCAGGGGGCGGCTGGATGTCATAGGCCGCCAAAGCTTTCATTGCGCATGGTCGCGGCCACCGCGAAATGCGCCTGATTATCCTTGAAAATGGCCGCCATCAACGGCGTGGCAAAGGCCCAGCTGCAATTGACCGTGATGACGACGATGTCGCCGGCATTGCCGAAGGAGCCGCCGCCGCTGGCATGGCCATTGACCGATACGCTGATCACGGGGTTGGTCTTGTCAAACATGCCCATCGAGCTATCTTTCATTTTTTGCATCACGGCCTGGTAACGCTGCTGATTGCTGGCGTTCGGGTCGAGATCGTTGTTGCCCGTGACGGAATAGCGCGCCGCTTCGCGTACCGCATGCTGCATGGTCAGGTTGGCGAAATACGCCATGCTCAGTTCGATGATGCCGATCATCAGCAGCAGGAAAGCGGGCGCGATGATGGCAAATTCGACGACGGTGGAACCACATTGCCGGATTTTTCCTGGCAGTGAACGGGGAGGGCGGGCCTTGGCCTGGCTGAACATCATGTGTGTATCCGTATAAGGGCAAGGCTTGCGCCGGCATGGGGGGATGGCGGGCCTGTCGCCAACTTGCCGGTGTTCATTTTAGATTGCTTTGTGTAAGCAAGGTTGGTATTAAAGTGCATAGAAATCAAGTTTCTTGCATTTTATGTAGTGAATTCATTGCTTGCCAGCCCCAAATTGTCATTCCTAGGAGTAATATGCGTGTGGCGGAACTTAAAAAATAATCAACCATTGTGTGCCTTGATGCAGCAATGGCGTTTTTACAAAGTGATTAAATCAGCATGCTTCAACAGCAACAGATGCAAGGGGAGCCGCATGCCGATATGGCATTGCCGATGGTGGATCATGCGGACCTGGTGATGATCTTCGGCATGCGGCTGTTGCTGTCGGTGACGGCGTTGCTAACGCTGATAATCAATCCCGGCAAGCTGGGCGTGCCGAGCCAGCTGGCGTGGCTGATCCTGTGTGCCTATGTGCTGCACAGCGCGGTATTGTTCGGTTTCCTGTACTGCCGGCATCCTGTCGTGCACAGCAAGCTGATCTGTTGGCTCGATGCGCTGTGGTGCGGTCTGATCGTGTTCGGCACGGGCGGCGCCGAAAGCTATTTCTTCCCCTTCTTTTTCTTTGTCATTCTGGCCGCTTCGTTCCAGCGCGGACTCGATGAAGGTGCCCGCGTCACGCTTGCCTCGTGCGTCCTGCTGGTGCTGGCGTCGGTGGCATCGACCCAGGCGCTGACCGTGTCGCACTTGCTGCTGCGTACCACGTTCGTCATGGCGCTGGGCTACATGATCGCCTACTGGGGCGGCCTGGGGCTGCTGCAAAAGCGCCGCCTGGCGCTGCTGCGCGAAGTGAGCCAGCAATCGAATCCCCGCTTTGGCGTCGACCATACGGTGGCGTCGATCCTGCAGAAAACGCGGGTCTTCTTTGATGCCAGCAGTTGCCTGCTGGTCATGCGCGAGGGCGACGCCGCGCATTGGCAGCTGCGCACGGCGCTCGATGACGCTGGCGGACATGCGGGACGGGCCAGCCAGCTGAGCGCCGCCGCCGTGCTGCCGCTGATGGTGTTCGGCGCCGCCCAGAGCGTGCTGTACGCACCGTCGCTGCGCACGCGCCTGGGCCTGGCCAGCGCGCTGGCCGGACTCGAGCGCGGCAGCGCGAAATGGCAGCGGCTGGCCGCGGCTGGCCCGCAGGGCACGGCGCTGGCGGAGCTGCTCGACGCGCGCTCGTTCATCAGCGTGCCCTTGCCGTTGCACAAAGGCATGGGCCGCATCTATGTGATCTCCGCGAAAAACCCGCTGACCCGCGCCGATGCCCGCTTCCTTCTGCACATCGTGGCGCAGGTGTTTCCCCTGATTGAAAACATCGCCATTCTCGACAAGCTCGCCTCCGGCGCCGCCTACCGCGAACGGCAAAAAATCGCCCGCGACCTGCATGACTCGACCATCCAGCCGTACATCGGCCTGCGCCACGGCTTGAGCGCCCTGCGCGCCAAGGTGGATGCCGCCAGCCCCCTGCTGGCCGACCTCGACAAGCTGATCGACATGAGCGGCCAGGTCATCGGCGACCTGCGCCAGATGGCGCAGACGGTGCGCGGCGGCGTGCAACAGGAGCAAATGGCCCTGCTGGTGGCGCTGCGGCGCCAGGCGGAGCAGCTCAAGAAGTTCTTCGGCATCACGATCGAGATCGCCTCCGACAGCGCCTTTGACCTGAGCGACCGGCTGGCGGCCGAAGTGTTCCAGATCGTCAATGAAGGCATGAGCAATATACGCAAGCACACCACCGCCCGCGACGGCCGCGTGACCCTCGCCTGCGATGCGCATGTGCTGTCGATCTCGATAGAAAATGCCGGCGACGAGTCCTGCTATCCCGAGTTCATGCCGGCCTCCATCGCGGAACGCGCGGTGGCGCTGGGCGGCAGCGTGCGGGTCGGCCAGGCCGCCGGCGGCGCGACGGCCGTGCGCATTGATATTCCCGTCTGACAGCGATGTCGCCACGGCGGACCACATAAAGGCAAGAGCATGTCAAGTCTACAACCCATCCGCGTCATGCTGGTCGACGACCATAAAACCATGTTGTGGGGACTGGAAAAACTGCTGGAAGGGGCACAGCCTGCGATGCAGGTGATCGCCAGCGCCAGCACCATCGGCAGCGCGCTCGCCCTGGCCGAGAACCTGCAACCAGATATCGTCGTGCTCGACGTCGATCTCGATGGCGTGTGCTCCGTCGATTTCGTGCCCGCGCTGGTGGCCAATGGCGTCACGCGGGCGGTGATGTTCAGCGGCACGCGCGACCAGGAAGTACTGGGCCGCGCCGTGCGCAGCGGGGCGCGTGGCGTGATCGGCAAGGAGGCGGCGGGGGAGCAGGTGATCGACACCATCGCCAGGGTGCACCGGGGCGAGCTGTGCCTGGACCAGGCATTGCTGGGCA
>CAUSDR010000385.1:0-5542 GCA_963530105.1 uncultured Janthinobacterium sp. | reverse complement strand
GCCCGGCTGGGCCGGCCTGTGGCGCGGCCGGCACGTGCTGCCCGCGCCCGCCATGCAGCTCACCGGCGAGCCGGACCTGCTGAAGGGCTTTCAGCGCTCCTGAGCGGCTTGCCGCGCATGCGCCAGCGCTTCCGGATTGAGCAGGCGCGTGCATTGACCACGCTCAAAATCAACGATGTTTTGCAGGGCGTAGCGGAAATACAGCTCGTAGCTGTCACGCTCGACGTAGCCCAGGTGGGGCGTGGCCAGCACGTTCGGCAGCAGCAGGAGCGGCGCGCCGGGCGGCAAGGGCTCATCCGTAAACACGTCCAGCGCGGCCGCGCCAGGGCGGCCCTGCGGCAAGGCCGCTTCCAGCGCGCCGTCCGCCACCAGTTCGGCGCGGCTGGTGTTGACGAACAGGGAGGTCGGCTTCATGCGCGCCAGGTCCTCGGCCGTCACCAGGCCCCGTGTCTTGTCGGACAGGCGCAGGTGCAGGCTCAGCACATCTGCCTGCTCGAAGAACGCTGCGCGCGATGCGGCGGCCGTATCGCCTGCCGCCACGGCGGCGGCGCGGCTCGTCTCGCTGCCCCAGACGAGAATGCTCATGCCGAATGCGCGGCCATAGCCGGCGATCAATTGCCCGATCTTGCCATAGCCCCAGATGGCCAGCGTGCGCCCTTTCAACACCGTGCCCAGGGTGTTGCGCTCCGGGACGAGCGACGACGTTTGCCACAATCCTTCCTGCAAGTGCTGTGCGTACGGCACGATCTTGCGCTGCGCCGCCATGATCAAGGCCCAGGTCAGTTCGGCCGGCGCCGTGGGCGAACCGATGCCTTCCGCGATGGCGATGCCCAGTTCGCTGGCGGCGGCCACGTCGATGTGGCCGCTGACCTTGCCCGTCTGCGAAATCAGTTTCAGCTTGGGCAGCTTCGACAGCAGCGCCCGGTTGAAGCTGCTGCGTTCGCGGATCAGCACCAGCGCGTCGAACGGCGCCAGGCGGATCGCCAGCTGGCCCAGTCCCCGCGCCGTATTGCTGAACACTTTGACCTCATGTCCATCGAGCAATTTGAAACAATCGAGGCCGCGCACGGCATCCTGGTAATCGTCGAGTATGGCAATTTTCATGGTGGATGGCCGATTTTAGTAAGGATTTGGTAGGGAAATAACAGGATACGGGAAATGCTGAATAGCCTACTACATTACTCAAGCTATTCTCCTACATTTTTGCGAGAATAGCTGTTTTGCGGGTGTACAATCGCCGGCACTTTTGCTGCTTCCTGATGAGCGAAGCGCAAAGCAAGCGCACACTGTTCCTGCAAGCAGGGAGCAGGATCCAGATAAATGCCGCCGGCGCCTGCGCCGCGGCGGACACGACACCAGAGCCCTGCCAGCGTGAGATTGCCGCTGGCTCATGAGCCGCAGCCACCTCTCAACGATGCTGCCTGTCTTGCCGGAACGACCAGAATTTCTTTTATTGGTATTGGAGGTAATATGAATCAGCCCGTCATGGGTGGCGTCGCCGCACTCAACGTCCCAGCTTATATTAAACAACAGAAACTGATCAACTGGGTGGCCGACATTGCCGCGCTGACCAAGCCGGACCGCATCTACTGGTGCGATGGCTCGCAGGAAGAGTACGAGCGCCTGTGTGCCGAGATGGTTGCCAGCGGCACAATGAAAAAACTCAACGCGGAAAAGCGCCCGAATTCCTACCTGGCCTGCTCCGACCCGAGCGACGTGGCCCGCGTCGAAGACCGCACGTATATCTGCTCGGCAACGAAAGAAGCGGCCGGCCCGACGAATAACTGGACCGACCCGGGCGAGATGCGCCACACCCTGAACGGCCTGTTCGACGGCTGCATGCGCGGCCGTACCATGTACGTCGTCCCGTTCTCGATGGGCCCGCTGGGTTCGCCCATCGCGCACATCGGCGTGGAACTGTCCGACTCGCCTTACGTGGCCGTCAACATGAAGATCATGACCCGCATGGGCCGTGCCGTGTATGACGTGCTGGGCACGGATGGCGAATTCGTGCCATGCGTACACAGCGTGGGCGCACCGCTGGCCGCCGGCCAGGCTGACGTGAAATGGCCGTGCAACAGCACCAAGTACATCGTGCACTTCCCGGAAACGCGTGAAATCTGGTCCTTCGGTTCGGGCTACGGCGGCAACGCCTTGCTGGGCAAGAAGTGTTTCGCCCTGCGCATCGCCTCGAACATGGGCTACCAGGCAGCCCAAGCGGTCGATAACAATCCGGGCTGGCTGGCCGAACACATGCTGATCCTCGGCGTGGAATCGCCGGAAGGCAAGAAGCATTACGTCGCGGCAGCGTTCCCGTCGGCCTGCGGCAAGACCAACTTCGCCATGCTGATTCCGCCAGCCAGTTTCAAGGGCTGGAAAGTGACCACCATCGGCGACGATATCGCCTGGATCAAGCCGGGCGCCGATGGCCGTTTGTACGCCATCAACCCGGAAGCGGGCTACTTCGGCGTGGCGCCGGGCACGAATGAAAAAACCAATTTCAACTGCATGGCTTCCATGCGCGACAACACCATCTTCACCAACGTGGCGCTGACGGACGACGGCGACGTCTGGTGGGAAGGCTTGACGAAGGAAGCGCCAGCGCACCTGATCGACTGGCAGGGCAAGGACTGGACGCCAGCGTCCGGCACCAAGGCCGCGCATCCGAACGCGCGCTTCACTGTTGCTGCGACGCAAAATCCTGTCATCGACGCGGCCTGGGATGATCCGGCCGGCGTGCCGATCTCGGCCTTCATCTTCGGTGGCCGCCGCTCGACCACCGTGCCACTGGTGACGGAAGCGCGCAACTGGGTGGAAGGCGTGTACATGGCCGCCACCATGGGTTCCGAAACGACGGCCGCCGCCGTGGGCCAGATGGGCATCGTGCGCCGCGATCCATTTGCCATGTTGCCGTTTATCGGCTATAACATGAGTGATTACTTCCAGCACTGGCTGGACATGGGCGTCAAGGTGGGTAAAGTGAACCCGGCTGCCCTGCCGAAGATCTACTGCGTCAACTGGTTCCGTACGGACGAGGCTGGCAAGTTCGTCTGGCCTGGCTTCGGCGACAACATGCGCGTGCTGAAGTGGATGCTGGACCGCATCGACGGCAAGGCCGGCGGCGTGGAAAACCTGTTCGGCACGACGCCGCAGTATGGCGACTTGAACTGGGATGGCTTGCCATTCACGCAGGAACAGTTCGACACCATCACCTCGATCGACAAGGCCGCATGGGTGGAAGAATTGAAATTGCATACGGAGTTGTTTGAAAAACTCGCGTATCATCTGCCGCAAGAATTGGCAGATAACAAGGCTGCGCTGGAAAAGCGGCTGAGTGCATAAATAAGGTAGCGTCAAGCAGCACCTGACCAGCGTAGCGCACCGCGCAGCAGCTTGTCAGGTGTGGAGAGTTGTAGTGGGGGAGAAACACGCCGGCAAAGACTGGCGTGCGAAAAATGACACACCGGCAATGACTGGGGTGCTAGCAAAAAGAGAAACGGGGGGGGTTGGCTGTGCCCGCCGCCAACGCCGGGCGTGCGAAAAATCACCCCCCGCCATGGCCGGGGGTGCTACCAAAAACACACACGGCGCGGATTGCATGCGCAAGCCGCGCCGTTTTTTTTATGGCGAGTACGAGCTGTCTAGCCGGCCTTGGCTGGCACGGCATAAATAGGGTAGATCTTGTCCAGCATTTTAGGACATTGCCCGGGCTTCTCCGCGGGAAAGGCGAGGGCGAGGGGCGCCGTCTCATGCAGGCTGTCCTCCACTTCCAGTACGCCTGCGTAGGCCTTGACCTGGCGTGGCGCAGGGGCCTGGCAATCGCCGATCGCCAGTTCGCGTCCCTGGCCATGGAAACTGCTGCCATAGGGAATCTTGGTGCATACGGTCGGCCAATACTGGAATGGCGTAAAACGTTGCGTGGCAGAGACTTGCTGCCGGTCCCGCTGCTCCAGTTTTTCCTGCATGAAGTACATCAGCAGTGGTTGATAGGCTTCGTACGCCGGTGACAGCGCCAGGCGCAATGGCTGGCTGGCCAGCGTGACCAGCATGTCGCAACTGCCCCCGCGCGCCATGCGGAGCTGTTCTCGCCTGGCTGCACCGTCCACGCGTACCGCGAACGGTGTCGGGCCGTGCATATTCAGCGGCGTTGTTGCCATGCGCAACTCGGCCCGCACGCGCCGCCCGCCATCGCGATAGACAATATCGTACACCTTGCCAGGCTGGAACCCTTCACGTGCCTCGACCCGGTACAGGCCGTAGGCTGCGTCGACCTCTTCGCTGATATTGCGCAAGCCATTCTGTAAGGCAAATCGCTTCACTTTGTCGCTGGGGCCGTCCTGTTCCTGTTTTGACCAGTCCCATTTCAACGCTGCCAGGGTGCGGCAGAATGGCGTGAGCGGCCGTTCTTGCTTGTCGCATTGTTGCATTTCGGTATTGGCCAGAAAGCTGCCCTCATCTTGCAAGCCCATCTGCTTTTCCACATGCAGCCGTACCACGACCGGTGTCAGCTTGCGGCCGGTGCCGCGTTCCTGGATATGGAAGCGCTTCGCGGAGAGGGCGACAGGCGGAGCGACGATCGAATAGCCATCCTCATCGCTGACCAGGGTATCGGGATATTCCCCGGGACGAAACAGGATGCCGCGTGCATTGGCGGGCAAGGTGACGGACGGCGGACGCTTGCCCTTGGCCGGCGCAAGGTGCAGGAATTCCCCGGGTTCGTCGGGCGGGCAGAAACAGGCCCATGCGGGCAGCGCGGCGCCAGCCAATGCCAGAGCGATGCCGCGGCACGCCAATGTTGCAAGTGATGGTGCAATCGACAAACGGCCCTCGGTATGAAGTGGCCGCAGGGCCGGAAAAACAGTTTCCCATAGAAAACTCCCCCGGGCAAGACCATTGACCGGGGGAGCGGGAGGGCGGCGCCGTTTATTGCTTCAGCAACGGCCCCAGGTACTTGCCCGTCACGCTGGCCGGGTTCAGCGCCACGTCTTCCGGCGTGCCGGCAGCGATGATCTGGCCGCCGCCCGCGCCGCCTTCCGGACCCAGGTCGACGATCCAGTCGGCCGTCTTGATGACGTCGAGGTTGTGCTCGATGATGACGAGGGTGTTGCCCTGGTCGCGCAGGCGGTGGATGACTTTCAGCAGCAGGTCGATGTCGTGGAAGTGCAAGCCCGTCGTCGGTTCATCGAGGATGTACAGGGTGCGGCCCGTGTCGCGCTTGGACAGTTCCAGCGACAGTTTCACGCGCTGCGCCTCGCCGCCCGACAGCGTGGTGGCGCTCTGGCCCAGCTTGATGTAGCCGAGGCCCACGTCGAGCAGGGTTTGCAGCTTGCGCGCGATCAAGGGCACGGGCTTGAAGAATGCATGCGCCTCTTCCACCGTCATGCCCAGCACTTCCGTGATGTTCTTGCCCTTGTATTGCACTTCCAGCGTTTCGCGGTTGTAGCGCTTGCCGTGGCACACGTCGCACGGCACGTAGACGTCGGGCAGGAAGTGCATCTCGACCTTGATCACGCCATCGCCCTGGCAGGCTTCGCAGCGGCCG
>CAUSDR010000384.1:0-5557 GCA_963530105.1 uncultured Janthinobacterium sp. | reverse complement strand
GCCGTCGCCGAGGTGCGGCACGCGCCCGTGACGCCCGCGCCGGCAGCGGCGCCTTCCGTGGCTGCGGCGCCGCCTTCTCCCGCCCTGCCGCCCGCGCCGCAGGAGCTGCGCAGCGGCGCATCGAGCTGGGAAGGCAAGGTGCTGGCGCGCATGGAACGCTTCCGCCGCTACCCGACGGCATCGCGCGCCAGGCAGGAAACCGGCGTGGTGTACCTGCGCTGCCGCATCGACCGCGATGGCCAGGTGCTGGCCGCCGCCGTCGAGCACAGTTCCGGTTCGCCCGCGCTGGACCAGGCCGCGCTCGACACCTTGCAACGCGCCGCGCCGCTGCCGCGCATCCCCAAGGAACGGCCGGATCCGCTCGAATTGTCGATTCCCGTCGAATTTTCTATCGGCTGACCGCCAAAAAGCCGCTTTTGCTCTTGCAAAACATCCATATAGACATTATTTGCATATTCAAAGCAAGATTCTGTCGTAGGAGTAATAACACGATCGGAGGTATACTACGCAACCGACGTTACAGGCCGGGCGATTTGGCCCCTGTAGAACTGCCTGAAACGGTCCAATAAAAAAGGAAACACTGCATGACCACACCACACCGTACGCCGGTGATTCGCATTGATGGCGCGAACAAGACCTTCGCGCTGCCCAAGGGCGAACAATTCCACGCGGTCAAATCGGTTACGCTGGAAGTCTATCCCGGTGATATTTTCGGCCTGATCGGCAAAAGCGGCGCCGGCAAATCGACTTTGCTGCGCCTGATTAACCTGCTCGAACGCCCTGACAGCGGCACCATTACCGTGGCCGGCCGCGAGCTGACCAGCCTGGGCAAGCGCGACTTGCGCGACGCGCGCCAGAATATCGGCATGATTTTCCAGCAATTCAATTTGCTGCAAAACGCCAGCGTCTTCGACAACGTCGCCTTCCCGCTGAAAATCCATGGCACGGCCAAGGGCGAGCAGATCGCCGCCCGGGTCGAGGAATGCCTGGCGCTGGTGGGCCTGTCCGACAAGCTGCACAGCTATCCGGCGCAATTGTCCGGCGGGCAGAAACAGCGCGTGGCGATCGCCCGCGCCCTGGCCAGCCACCCGGACGTGCTGCTGTGCGACGAACCGACGTCCGCGCTGGACGCGGAAACCACGCGCGCGCTGCTCGACACCTTGCGCGACATCAATGCGCGCCTGGGGGTGACCATCGTCATCGTCAGCCATGAACTGTCGGTGCTGGGCGCCATCTGCAACAGGGTCGCCGTGGTGGAAAACGGCGCCATCGCCGAACAATTCGATTTGAGCGACACCACCACCCCGCGCAAGACGGCGCTGGGACGCGAGCTGGCTTACTACGGCACCGAGGCGTTTGAAGCCACCGCATGGAAGGATGCAACACATGTTTGAAGAATCGATCAATAACGTCATCAACCTGCTGCCGGAAATCTGGGTGGCGCTGGGCCAGACCATGACCATGCTGGGCATCGGGCTCACTGCCGCCATCCTGATCGGCGGCCCGCTGGGCATCCTGCTGTTCCTCGTCTCGGAAGGCCAGTCGCTGGAAAACCGCCCGCTGTCGATGATCCTCGGCTGGCTGGTGAACACCGTGCGCAGCTTCCCCTTCATCATCCTGCTCGTCGCCCTGACGCCGTTTACGCGCATCATCGCGGGCACCTCGATCGGCCCGCTGGCCGCCGCCGTGCCGCTGTCGTTCGCCGCCATTCCCTACCTGGCGCGCCTGGTGGAACAGAACCTGCGCGAAGTGCCGCGCGGCGTGATCGAGGCGGCGCACGCCATGGGCGCCTCGGAAATGCAGATCATCTTCCGCGTGCTGCTGGTGGAAGCGCGCTCCGGCCTCGTGCTGGCCCTGACCGTGCTGTCGATCAGCTTCCTGTCGTATTCGGCCGTGGCCGGCGTGGTGGGCGGCGGCGGCATCGGCGACCTGGCCATCCGCTACGGCTACTACCGCTTCGAGACGGACATCATGGTCGTCACCGTGGCCATCCTGATCGTGCTGGTGCAAACCATCCAGTTCGCCGGCACGCGCATCGCCAAGCGCCTCGACAAACGTTAATCATTTCAGCATTCAGTATTGAGTAAAAGGAAAAACATGAACCATATCCGCCGCAACCTGCTGCTGGCCGCCGCCAGCCTGGCTTTTGCCACCGCCGCCCACGCCAAGGATCCGAAAGAACTCGTCATCGGCACCAGCTCCGGTCCGTATTCGGACCAGCTGAAGCTGGGCATCAAGCCTATCCTGGAAAAACAGGGCTACAAGGTCAAGATCGTGGAATTCAACGACTACGTGCAGCCGAACTACGCGCTGGCCGAAGGCTCGCTGGACGCCAACGTGTTCCAGCACATCGTGTATCTGACCAAGTTCGCCACCGATAACAAGCTGCCGCTGAGCCCCCTGATCACCGTGCCGACCACGCCGATCGCGCTCTACAGCAGCAAGCACAAATCGCTGGCCGAGGTGAAGAACGGCGCCACCATCACCATGCCGAACGACCCGACCAACCAGGCGCGCGCGCTGGTGGTGCTGGCCAAGATGGGCTGGATCAAGCTGAAACCGAACGTCGACCCGCTGCGCGCCTCCGAACGCGACGTGCTGGAAAACCCGAAAAAGCTGAAACTGGTGCCGCTGGAAGCGGCGCAGCTGCCACGCTCGCTGGCCGATGCCGACTACGCCTTCGTCAATGGCAATTTCGCCCTGGCCGCCGGCATGAAGCTGACCACTGCCCTGGCCGTGGAAAAAATCTCGGACAGCTACATCAACCTGGTGGCCATCCGCACGGCCGACAAGGGCAAGCCATGGGTCAAGGACCTGGAAGCGGCCTACCGCTCGCGCGCCTTCCTCGACGCGACCAACAAATACCTGGCCGGCTACGAAAAGACGGACTACCAGCTGGCGCTGGAAAAGACGCTGAAAAAATAAGGCGGAAGCAAGGCGCTGCACACAAAAAGACGGCCAGGTTCACACCTGGCCGTCTTTTTTTTACCCGCGCTGCGCGAGTATCTTCAATACTTACAACGCCTAACAAAACCGTAGCGAGCGAAAGGAAGTTGTGGTCGAGAAGCGCAACTGTACGAAGGTACAGTGAGCATCGCAGACCGCAAATTACGACGCGCAGTAGGTTTTGATAGGTGTCCCTAGAAGCGGTAACCGACGCCGACGCCGATCAGCAGTGGATCCACCTTGACTTCGCTGGCCTTGGCGCCGCTGATGAAGACGTCGCTGCGGATCTGCACTTTCTTGATATCGAAGTTCAGCGACCAGTTCTTGTCCAGCTTGTAATCGACGCCCGCTTGCAGGGCGAAGCCCCAGCTGTCGTGTTCCAGGCGGCCGGCGCCGTTCAGCAGTTTCACGGACGAAATGTTCGTGTAGTTCACGCCCGCGCCCACGTAAGGGCTGAACTGTTTTTCCGGCATGAAGTGGTATTGCAGCGACAGGGTCGGCGGCAAGTGCTTGAAGGTACCGATATTGTTGCCATCGAGCTTGACGTCATGCTTTTGCGGATACGTCAGGATCAGCTCGGCAGCGATATTGGGGGTAAAGAAATACGAGATATCGATTTCAGGAATCGTCTTGCTGCTGACATGCAAACGGTCGGATGCGCCGACGCCGCCGATCGGAGCAGATTTGTCGGCCGGGTCGATGTGCACGGCACGGGCACGGACCAGCCATGGGCCTTCCTGTGCCATTGCGTTGCCGGCGAAGGCGCCGATGGCGGCCAGGACGATTGCTGCTGCAGTTGCGGACTTGTTCATTCTAGTTCCCTCTTTTTGTCGTTAAGTAACGCTGCGAAGTCTAAGAGTGCAGCGCAACAAAAACTTTGATCCACATCAAATAGGGCCAGATGGCATGCAGGGAGGGATTTTTTCCTTTGCCCAGGTCAAAAAATGCCGCATTGCAAAATTAATTCACCTGCGCAAACAGGCTGGCGATCCAGTCCGCAAACACGCGCACGCGCGGCGACAACTGCCGGTGATGGGGGTACATGACGGAGACCGGCAGCGGATCAGGACGCATGCCGGCCAGCACTTCCACCAGTTCGCCCGCCGCCAGCGCCTGCTCCAGGTGGTAGCGCGGCGCCTGGATCAAGCCCATGCCGGCGCGGCAGCAAGCGTGATACGCCTCGGCATTGTTGACGGACACGGTGCCGGGCAAGGTCACGCTGTGGCGCTGGCCATCCAGCTGGAAATCGAAGGGCCAGACCTTGCCCGTCTGGGCGGAAAAGAAATTCACGGCGCGGTGGCCGTCCAGCCCGGCCAGGGTGCGCGGCGTGCCGTGCGCGGCCAGGTAGGCGGGACTGGCGCACGTCACTTGCTCCAGCAGCGCCACGCGGCGCGCCACCATGGCCGAATCGCCGAGTTCGCCCACGCGCAGCACGCAATCGACGCCTTCGCGCACCAGGTCGACGAGGCGGTCGCCCATGCCGATTTCCAGCGTGATCAATGGATGGCGGGCGCAGAACTGGCCCAGCACGGGCATGACGAAATGCATGGCCAGGGTCGCGTGCAAGTCGACGCGCAGCTTGCCGGCCGGCTGCCGCGCCGCCGACGTAAACACGGACTCCGTTTCTTCTAGGTCGGCCAGCAGGCGCACGCAGCGCTGGTAATACGCCTCGCCGTCGAGCGTGGGCGTGACTTGCCGCGTGGTCCGCTGCAGCAGGCGCACGTGCAGGCGCGCTTCGAGTTGCTTGATCGCATGCGTGACGGTGGCCTTCGGGTAGCCGAGGTCATGCGCCGCCTGCGTAAAACTGCGCAGCTCGACGATGCGCGTAAAGATGCGCATCGCATCAAATCGGTCCATGCCGTGCTCCATTGTTATCCATGATTGCATAGTGTAGCGATTATGTGATCGACTTTCCATACCATTGCATGGAATGGCTTGGCACGCGCGGAGCGATGCGCGCGATGCAATCAGACATTGCGCCGATGTCACTGGTTGACGGTCACACCACGCGGCATAATATTTCCACTTCGCACGATACAAATGAGAATAGTAATGATTATCATTTGCGATATAATACAGAGTCACGCTGATGCGCACGCGCAAGCGACTACAAAAAGGAATGGGAGACATGGATATATTGAGGGAACTGCGTGAATCGGGATTGAAAGTAACCATCCCCCGCTTGCGGATTCTGCAGCTGTTTCAAGAAGGAACGATCAAGCACCTGAGTGCGGACGATGTGTATAAACTGTTGTTGGCTGAAAAGATCGACGTGGGCCTGGCCACCATCTACCGCGTGCTGATGCAGTTTGCCGAAGCGGGCATCCTGTTTCGCCGGCATTTCGAATCGGGCCACGCCGTCTTCGAGCTGAACGAAGGCCAGCACCACGACCACCTGGTTTGCACGGGCTGCGGCAAGGTCGATGAATTCGTCGACGAAGGCATCGAGCTGCGCCAGAATGAAATCGCCGCCGAGCGCGGTTTCGTGCTGCACGAGCATGCGCTGTCGCTGTATGGCACCTGCGCCGAGTGCACGGCGAAGAAAGTCCCGCCGCGCAAGCCCTCCTGACGCAGCACGCGGCGTGGCGCGGGGCGCCCCCCTGCGCTACAC
>CAUSDR010000383.1:0-5595 GCA_963530105.1 uncultured Janthinobacterium sp. | reverse complement strand
GGCCATGTACGCCCAGCTCAAGCCCACCTCCGAAGCGCTGGTGAAATGCCTGCGCTGGAGCAGCCTGCTGCACGAGGTGGGGCTGGCCGTGTCGCAGACGGGTTACCACAAGCACGCGGCCTACATCGTGGAAAATGCGGATTTGCCGGGCTTTACCACGCGCGAACAGAAGACCATGAGCCGGCTGATCCTGGCGCAGAAGGGCAACCTGCGCAAGATCGGCGAAGTGCTGTCGGACCCGGATTTTGCCAAGGCCGTGCTGGCGCTGCGCCTGTCGATTCTGCTCATGCATGCGCGCATCGAGGCCGATTTCAGCGAACTGCGGCTGCGCATGAAGAGCCGCATCGAACTCGACATCAAGCGCGGCTGGGTGGCGCACCATCCGACCGTCTCGTTCTGGATCGAGAAGGAGCAGGAATTCTGGGATGAGGTGGGGGTCGATTTCACCATCCGCGCCAGCGCCTGATTGCCCATGCCGTGCGCATGACTTGATGTGCAGCAAGCAAGGTTTCAAAAAACAGTATATATTGTTTATATTATTTATTAGATTGGAAAATCCATGACCAAAACCGTTCCTGTGAAAAAAGCCGACAGCGCGCCCGCATCCATGTTTCCCACCAGCGCATCGATCAATGCGGCAGCGGCCAAGGCCGCCCCGGCCGCCAAGCCAGCCGTGAAACCTGCCGCCAAGCCAGTCCCTGCCGCGCAGCCGGTGGCCAAGGCCGCCGCCAAGCCCGCAGCCGCCAGGACGGCCGCCGTCAAGCCAGCGGCAGTGAAACCGGTGGCAGCGAAGCCGGCCGCAGCGAAAGCAGCAGCCAAGCCCGCCGCCGCCAAGCCGGCCGTCGCCAGAACGCCTGCCGCCAAGCCTGCCGCCAAGGCCGTCGCCGCCAAGCCGGTTGCCAAGGTCGCCGCCAAGCCGGCAGTGAAAGCCGCCGCCAAGGCGGTAGCCAAGCCTGCCGCCAAGGCCGTAGCCAAGCCGGCAGCGAAGCCGGCAAGCAAGGCCGCCGCGAAACCCGCGCCCAAGGCTGCCGCCAAGCCGGCCGCCGTGAAAAAAGCGCCGGCCGCCAAAGTAGCCGCCGTCAAGGAAAAAGCCCGCAAGCCAAAGCTGGTGCGCGACAGCTTCACCATGCCGGAAGCGGAATATGAAGTGCTGGGCCAGGTCAAGAAAGCCTGCCTGAAGGCCGGTTTCGAGATCAAGAAAAGCGAATTGCTGCGCATCGGCGTGGCGCTGATCAGCCAGATCGACCTGGCGACCCTGCAAAACGTGCTGGCCGGCTTGCCGCAGCTGAAAACCGGCCGTCCGAAGAAGGATTGATGGCGCGGGCAGGGGCCCTTGCCACCTGCCTGGCCGTTCTGGTTTACCATGGGGCCTGTGATAGTTCCCCATGGTTGCCATGTCAGAAGATACGAATATCGAACGCGCCGGCTTCATCGAGCGCGCCATCGTCCGCCACCGCGCGGGCGATGCCAGTCCCGCCATCGACCACGTCGCCGAGGAAATCCCCGTCGCGCTGGTCTTCAATGGCATTTCCCACGTTGTCATGATGGCCACTCCGCACGACCTGGAAGCGTTTGCCTATGGCTTTGCGCTGACGGAAGGCGTGGTGCCGTCCGCCGATGCCATTTTCGACTGCGAGGTCTTCCTGCGTCCTGATTCCGCCGAAGTGGCGCTGACCATCGCGCAGGAGGATTTCGTGCGCCTGAAGGACCGGCGCCGCGCGCTGACGGGGCGCAGCGGCTGCGGCGTGTGCGGCATCGACAGCATCGAGATGCTCGACTTGCAGCCGGAAGCGCTGCCGCCGGCCCTGATCCACGTCGACTTGCCTGCCGCGCTGGCGCGCGCGTCGAGCGGCTTGCGCGCGCAGCAGGCGCTGATGCAGGCCACGGGCGGCGTGCACGCGGCCGCGTGGTGTGCGCCCGACGGCGCTATCGTGCACGTGTTCGAGGATATCGGCCGCCACAACGGCCTCGACAAGCTGATCGGCCACCTGGCATTGCACCGCGTCGACATGCGGCGCGGTTTCGTGTTCCTGTCCAGCCGCGGCAGCTACGAGCTGGCGCGCAAGGCGGCGCGCATGCAGATTCCCCTGCTGGCGACGATTTCCGCTCCCAGTTCGCTGGCCATCAGTATCGCCACGCAGGCGGGCATGAAGCTGGTGGGATTCTGCCGCCAGGACGCGTACGTCGATTACACGCCGGGCATCACCTTGTGACTGGCGCTGCGTTCCAGTAAAACCGGCACGGACTTCGACGTCGGCGTGCCGGCGCCATCGGCCGTGCTGGCCAGCGGCACCAGCGCATTCGTCTCCGGATAATACGCGCCCAGGCAGCCGCGCGGGATGTCGTAGGCCACCAGCGTGAAAGCGTCGGCGCGGCGCGCCACGCCATCGTCCCAGGCGCCGACCAGGTCCACCATGTCGCCATCGGCAAAGCCCAGCATGGCGATATCTTCGACGTTGGCGAAGACCACCTTGCGGGTGCCGTAGACGCCGCGGTAGCGGTCATCCATGCCGTAGATGGTGGTGTTGTACTGATCGTGCGAACGGGTGCTCATCAGGACCATCAGGCGCGCGCCGTGGCGCTGTTTCGCCCGGTGCAGCGGCGTATCGAGGTCCAGCGGGGCGACGAGGAAGCTGGCCTTGCCGCCGGGCGTCTTCCACACGCGCTGGCGCGACGCCACAGGCAGATGAAAGCCGCCCGGCTGCGCCACCCTGGCGTTGTAGTCGTGAAAATCGTCGAATACCTTTTCGATATCGTCGCGGATGCGCGCATAGTCGGCCGCATAGGCGCGCCAGTCCGCCAGCGCGCTGCCCACGGCCGCTTCGGCCATGCCGGCGACGATGGCCACTTCCGACAGCAGCTGCGGCGAAGCGGGCGCATTGCGGCCGTACGAAATGTGCACCATGCTCATCGAATCTTCCACCGTCACGCCCTGCGCCACGCCGCCCTGCAAGTCGATTTCCGTGCGCCCCAGCGTGGGCAGCAGCAGCGCTTCGCGGCCGATCACCAGGTGGCTGCGATTGAGCTTGGTGGCCACCTGCACCGTCAGCGCGCACTGGCGCAGGGCGGCAAAGGTCAATGGCGTATCCGGCGTGGCGGCGGCGAAATTGCCGCCCAGGGCGATGAACACCTTGACGTCGCCGCGCCGCATGGCTTCGATAGTGGCGACGACGTCGTGGCCATGCTTGCGCGGCGGCGCGAAGCCGTAGACCTGGCCCAGGCGGTCGAGGAAGGCGGCGCTCGGCTGTTCCTCGATGCCCACCGTGCGGTCGCCCTGCACGTTGGAGTGGCCGCGCACGGGGCACAGGCCCGCGCCCGGCTTGCCGATCTGGCCGCGCAACATCATCAGGTTCGACAGCATGCGGATGGCCGCCACGCTGTGCTTGTGCTGCGTCAATCCCATGCCCCAGGTGGCGATGATGCGCTGGCCGTGGATGAAAATGTCCGTCAGCGCCTCGACCTGCGCGCGCGCCACGCCCGATTCGGCCAGCAGCAGCTCCCAGCTTTCGGCCCGCAAGTCGGCGCGGAAGGCCTCGAAGCCGCTGCAATGCTCCAGGATGAAGGCGTGGTCGATGACGGCGGGCGTGCCGGCCGCCTGCGCCGCGTCGTCATGCTCGACGACGCGCTTGGCCACCGCCTTGATCAGGGCGAAGTCGCCGCCCAGGGTGGGCTGCACGAACAGGCCGGCCAGGCGCGTGCTGCCCAGGGTCGCCATTTCCAGCGCGCTTTGCGGGTCCGTGTAGCGTTCCAGGCCCCGCTCGCGCAGGGGATTGATGGAGACGATGCTGCCGCCGCGGCGCGCGCAGCCGCGCAGCTCGGCCAGCATGCGCGGATGGTTGGTGGCGGGATTCTGGCCGAAGATGAGGATGGTGTCGGCCAGGTCGAAGTCGTCCAGCGTGACCGTGCCCTTGCCGATGCCCACCGTGGCCGGCAAGCCGCGGCTGGTGGCCTCGTGGCACATGTTGGAGCAGTCGGGGAAGTTGTTCGTGCCATGCAGGCGCGCCATCAGCTGGAATAAAAAGGCGGCCTCGTTGCTGGCCCGTCCCGAGGTATAAAACGCGGCCTGGTCCGGGTCGGGCAGGGCGCGCAGGTGGCGTCCCACGAGGGCGAAGGCGTCGTCCCAGGCGATCGGCACGTAGCGGTCGCTGGCCGCGTCGTAGGCCATGGGTTCCGTCAGGCGGCCATGCTGCTCCAGCGCGTAGTCGGACTGCGCCAGCAGCTGCGTCACGGTATGGCTGTCGAACAGTGGCGGGCCGGCGCGGCGGCTGGTGGCCTCGGCGGCGACGGCCTTGGCGCCGTTTTCACAAAAGGCGAAGGTGGAGCCGTGGTCGCGGTCGGGCCAGGCGCAGCCGGGACAGTCGAAGCCGTCCGGCTGGTTCTGTGACAGCAGCGCCTTCAGATTGCCGGGCGCCACGCGCTCCTGGCGCAGGCTGATGGCCACGTGTTTCAGGGCATCCCAGCCGGCGGCAGGCTTGGTGTACGGGGCGATGCGGGCGGCGTCTGCGTCTTTCATGGAGTCTTCCGGCTGGGCGAGTGTGGTAATTATGCACGATCTCCCCATGGCATTGACTTGCGTCATGGAAATGACATTCGGCTGTCATTTTCCTGACATATTAGACAAGTACGCTGGAGTCGTCTTGATCACAGGGGATGAAACCATGCAAAACATAATCGCATCAAACGACGCCAAGGCCCGGCCAGTGCAACTGGTGCTGAGCCAGGCCACCACGGCCGCCGAGTTGCGTGAAGTGCAGCGTCTGCGTTACAAGGTGTTTATCGAGACCATGGGCCTGACGTCGCTGGCCAACGCGGATGGCCTCGACAGCGATGAATTCGACGCGCATTGCGATCACCTGATCGTGCGCGATGCCGATACCCTGAAGGTGGTGGGCACTTACCGCGTGCTGAGCGCGGCCAAGGCGGCCAAGATCGGCCGCCTGTACTCGGAAAATGAATTCGACCTGAGCCGCCTGAACAACCTGCGCGGCCGCATGGTCGAAGCGGGCCGCGCCTGCATCCATCCGAAATACCGGGGCGGCAGCGTGATCATGCTGCTGTGGTCCGGCCTGGCCGAATACATGCGCCGCGAACGCTGCGACTACCTGGTCGGCTGCGCCAGCATCAGCCTGGCCGATGGCGGCCACAATGCCGTCGCCGTCTACCAGGCGCTGGCCGAGAAGCACATGGCCCCGAGCGAATACCGCGTCACGCCGCACCTGCCATTTCCCATCCACCAGGTGGAAGCGGCGCACAAGCCGCAAGTGCCGCCGCTGATCAAGGGCTACCTGCGTTCGGGCGCGTGGATTTGCGGCGAACCGGCCTGGGACCCTGATTTCGAAAGCGCCGACATGTTCATGATGATGCCGCTGGCAAACCTCGATGAACGCTATGCGCGCCATTACGGCGTGGTGCCGGCGAACTGACGCCGCCGGCAGGCCGTCATGCGGGCAGCGCGCCGGCCAGCGCCTGCACGGCGCTGCGCAAGCCGCCGTCCGCGCCATCGGGCGGCAGCAGGTCGAGCAGGAAGCGTAGCGGCGCGATGACGGCTTCGGGTTCGCCGATGCTGCCGTGGCGCCGCACGGCGTCGCGGTACAG
>CAUSDR010000382.1:0-5605 GCA_963530105.1 uncultured Janthinobacterium sp. | reverse complement strand
GCGGACGGCTTGCGCTATGAAGACGAGTTCGTGCGCCACAAGATTCTCGACGCCATTGGCGACCTGTACCTGGTGGGCCACCCCTTGCTGGCGTATTACACGGCGCACAAGTCCGGCCATGCACTGAACAACCAGCTGCTGCTGGCGCTGCTGGAGCAGCCGGACGCGTATGAAATCGTTTCGTTCGCCACCAACGAGGAAGCGCCGCAGTCGTATTTGCGGCAAATGCAGCGCGAGTGGTCGCTGACCTGATCTGAGCGACACCTCATCAAACCTGCTGCGCGTCGGTATAGGCGCGCCTGCGATGCTCACCGGCTCGGCGCCCCCGTACTTAGTACGGTTGCGCTTCTTGGCCACCTCTCCCTGCCGCTCGCTACGGTTTTCTGAGGTGTCAAAATGTCGTCGGACAGTCTTAATCTTTTGGTTCGCGGTGGTGGCGCACTAAACTGCGCAGGGCCGCGATCAATTGCTCGTTCTGCTTGGACGCGGGCAGGGCCGTGCTCAGCTCTTCCAGCGCCGACATGGCTTTTTCCGGCAAAACCAGCGCCCGCGTGTGCACGATGGGCGCGATGCTCTTGATGACCTGCACTTTCAGCTTGATGCCTGAAATCTGCCAGCCCTTTCTTTCCAGTTCCCCCTGCAATTTCGGCAGTTGCTGCTTGAGCTTGGCCGCCAGCGCCGCGTTCGGCGTCGCCAGCACCAGCTGGCCGCTCTCGAATTGCAGGATGTCGCAGTGCTCGAACATCACCGGCAAGGCCTTGGCGCAATCCTTTTGCAGGGCGGCCAGGCGCGTGACGGTGGGCATCAGGGAAGCCATCGTCGCATTGCCGCGCAGAAAGTCGGTCGCGCCCGTGACGGCCGGACCCGAGCGGGCAAAGCCGTAGCCGCGGCGCGGCGCCGGAGAATAAGTGGGAGTTCGCATGGGCGAAACATATCACAAGTGGGCCGCGCCTGACGAGCGGGGCGGCCGGTGCGCCCCGGGCCGGCTGGGGGTATTGCTCTATAGTATGGAAAATGTCCGCACTTTCTGGCATTTGTTTGTCATTAAGCTATTGTTATATGGCGCATTACCCCAACCATGTCGGGAACGCATGATAAAATCATCGTCTTTTGCCATAGTCGAACTCCGTGCGGTGACGCGATGCTTACCTCGTTGTTCCCTACCGAGCTTTTTTTAACGGCGTTTTTTCAAGAATTCAAGCATGTCATTACTGACCCAGATTTTCGGTAGCCGCAACCAGCGGCTGCTCAAGCAATACCAAAAAACGGTACGCGAGATCAATGCGCTCGAGCCGGTCATCGAAAAGCTGTCGGATGCCGAGCTGCAAGCGAAGACGCCCGCCTTCAAGGAACGCATCGCCGGCGGAGAATCGCTCGATGCCCTGTTGCCGGAAGCGTTCGCCGTCTGCCGCGAGGCCAGCAAGCGCGTCTTGCGCATGCGCCACTTCGACGTGCAGATGATCGGCGGCATGGTCTTGCACTTTGGCAAGATCGCGGAGATGGGCACGGGCGAGGGCAAGACCCTGATGGCAACCTTGCCCGCCTACCTGAATGCCTTGTCGGGCAAGGGCGTGCACATCGTCACCGTCAATGATTACCTGGCACAGCGCGATGCCGAGACCATGGGCCGCCTGTATGGCTGGCTGGGTCTGTCGACGGGCGTGAACATGTCGCAGATGGAGCACAGCGCCAAGCAGCAGGCATATGCCTCGGACATCACCTACGGCACGAATAACGAATTCGGTTTCGACTTCCTGCGCGATAACATGGTCTACGAAGCGCGCGAGCGCGTGCAGCGCAGCCTGAACTTCGGCATCGTCGATGAAGTCGACTCGATCCTGATCGATGAAGCGCGTACGCCTTTGATCATTTCGGGCCAGGCCGAGAACCATACGGACCTGTATCACAAGATCAATGAAGTGCCTGCGCGCCTGACTTTGCAGATCGGCGAAGAAACGCCGGATGGCAAGGGCAAAGTGGAAGTGCCGGGCGATTACACCAAGGATGAAAAAGCGCACCAGGTGCTGCTGACGGAAGCGGGCCATGAAAAGGCCGAGCGCATCCTGATGGAAATGGGCCTGCTGCCGGAAGGCGCCTCGCTGTACGATTCGGCCAACATCACCCTCGTGCACCACCTGTATGCGGCCCTGCGCGCGCATGCCCTGTACTTCAAGGATCAGCACTATGTCGTGCAGAACAATGAAGTGGTGATCGTCGATGAATTCACGGGCCGTCTGATGACGGGCCGCCGCTGGTCCGACGGCTTGCACCAGGCGGTCGAAGCGAAAGAAGGCGTGAAGATCCAGAACGAGAACCAGACCCTGGCCTCGATCACCTTCCAGAACTACTTCCGCATGTATGCCAAGCTGGCCGGCATGACCGGTACGGCCGATACGGAAGCATACGAATTCCAGGAAATCTACGGCCTGGAAACAGTCGTGATCCCGCAAAACCGTCCGCTGCAGCGCAAGGACCGCCAGGATCAGGTGTATAAATCGTCGGCGGAAAAGTACAACGCGATGTTGAACGACATCCGCGACTGCTACGAGCGCGGCCAGCCCGTGCTGGTGGGCACGACCTCGATCGAAAACTCGGAATTGCTGTCGGGCATCCTGACCAAGGCCGGCTTGCCGCACAACGTGCTGAACGCGAAGCAGCATGCCCGCGAAGCGGAAATCATCGCCCAGGCAGGCCGTCCGAAAGCCATCACCATCGCCACCAACATGGCCGGTCGCGGTACCGACATCGTGTTGGGCGGCAATGTGGAAAACCAGATCAAGTTCATCGAAGCCAATCCTGAGCTGAGCGACGCTGAAAAAGCGGCGCAGGCACAGAAGCTGCGCGATGAATGGCAGTCGCTGCACGACCACGTGGTCAATGCGGGCGGCTTGCACATCATCGGCACCGAACGCCACGAATCGCGCCGCGTCGACAACCAGCTGCGTGGCCGTGCCGGCCGCCAGGGCGATCCGGGTTCGTCCCGCTTCTACCTGTCGCTCGACGACGCGCTGCTGCGCATCTTCGCCGGCGACCGCGTGCGCGCCGTGATGGACCGTCTGAAAATGCCGGAAGGCGAACCGATCGAGGCAGGCATCGTCTCGCGTTCGATCGAATCGGCCCAGCGCAAGGTGGAAGCGCGCAACTTCGACATCCGCAAGCAATTGCTGGAATACGATGACGTCGCCAACGACCAGCGCAAGGTGATTTACCAGCAGCGTAACGAGCTGCTGGAAACGACCGACATCTCGGACATGATCGCTTCCCTGCGCCACGGCGTGTTCACCGACCTGGTGCACCAGTACGTGCCGCAGGAATCCGTGGAAGAGCAGTGGGATATCAAGGGCCTGGAAAAAACCCTGTCCAGCGAATGGCTGATCGACTTGCCGCTGCAGCAGATGCTGGAAGCCGATCCGACCCTGACGGACGAAGAGATCCTGGAAAAAGTGCTGGCCGCGGCCGATGCCGTGTACCAGTCGAAGATCGATATCGTCGGCAAGGAATCGTTTGGCGGTTTCGAGCGCAATGTCATGCTGCAAAGCGTGGACAGCCACTGGCGTGAACATCTGGCGGCGCTTGATCACCTGCGCCAGGGTATCCACCTGCGCGGCTATGCGCAGAAGAACCCGAAACAGGAATACAAGCGCGAAGCGTTTGAACTGTTTGGCCAGATGCTCGACATGATCAAGAACGACGTCACGAAGCACGTGATGACGGTGCGCATCCAGTCGCGCGAAGAAGTCGATGCGGCCGAACAGGCGATGCAGCAGTCGCACGTGGAAAACGTGCACTACCAGCACGCCGAATTCGACCCCAACGCGGCGCCGGAAGAATTGCTGGCCCCTACGGCCGGCGGCAATACGGACAGCGTCGACGACATGAGCGTGAGCATGGGTGTCAAAGTGGGCCGCAACGACCCATGCCCTTGCGGCAGCGGCAAGAAGTACAAGGCGTGCCACGGCAAGCTGGCTTAACGCCCGTTTGACAGCCTGAACAAGAACGGAGACTGCGGTCTCCGTTTTTTTATGCCCGCGCGTACGTCAGGCGGTTCAGGGAAAGACCCAGTATTGCGGTGCCTGCGCCGGGATGCCTTTCAGGCCGCCGCGGTGTTTTGCCCGCTGCCCCGTCTTGATCATGGTGGCGATATCGGTCAGCAGCACGCGGTTGCTGGCAAAGTAGTCGTGGCCCATGAAATTCATGATCACGGCGGAGGCATCGATGAGTTCCATGCCGGGGATGCCGACGACGGGGCCGCGGATGTCGCCGATCCTGTCCCAGTCGGCAAAGTTGTAGGATGCGCGCATGGCCTTGTCGTTGGCCGAGGCGTACAGCGTGGCGGGCAGCTTGAGGCTGGCGAAGCGGGGCGCGATCTGTTCGCGAAAAATGTCGGCATTGATGTCCGGCGCCGCCAGCACCACCTGCTTGAACAGGGGCCGCAGGTCGGCGCGCTGTTCCAGCAGGCTGGCCAGGGCCACGGTCATGGGCCGGTTGCCCATGCTGTGGGCGATGATGTAGATATCGGTGGCGGACGAGTGCTCGGCGAAGTCGGCCAGGAAGGCTTGCAGGTGCGTTTGCGTCCATTCGGCGGCGTTTTCATCGAAGGCATAGCCGGCCAGGGTGCCTTTCGATGGCCAGCTGTAGAACACGGGCAGGGCGCCGATATCGAGGTCGACCGCCATCTGCGCCGTGCGCCGCGCGGCATCGTCGAAGGAATTGCTGTAGCCGTGAATATAAATGAAGGCGGCGCGCCGTTCCGGCGCGGCCTGTATTCTCGCCTTGACGGTGGCGAGGAAAACCGCGCGCGACAGGCGCGTGTTGCCCTTGATCAGCACGTATTGTTGCGCATCGTCGCTGGACAGGACATCGTACCAGGGCGGCAATGGCAACTCGCCCGGCGCGCGTTTTTCCGGGATGCTCACCACGATGCTGCCATAGCTCAGGTGCGGCGCCTGGCGGTTGGGCTGCCAGCCGTAATTGTGGCTGCTGGCGTGGTATTGCCTGTCGGTGGCGTAGTACACGGTGACGTGCAGGGCGCCCGCCGGCGCTGTCCCGGGATCGGACGTCAGCGCGCCGCCGCTGCCGGTGCTGCCGATCAGGTTGCCAAGGCTGCCAAGGTTGCCAAGGTTGCCGAAGAGGCCGCTCGTGCCCGACCACGCGCTGCTCCACGGGCTGCTTGCTGGTGGCCGCCGCACCCCGTTCGCGGACGGGCCTGCCGTGGCTGGCGGTGTCCCGGCGCCAGGCAGCGCCGTGGAGGCTTGCTCCGTGGCGTCGCCGTTCGCCTGTTCCGCCGGGCCGGGCGGAACGGTGCAGGCGGCCAACCAGGCTAGCAAGCCAGGCAGGCATGACAGGCGTAGCACGCGCCAAAGGCGTGACCAGCCTGGACCTTTGCAAGGGATTGCGTCGGTATCACCATGCGCCATGTCATCCTCCCTGGGCGGCGCTTGCCAGACGGGCGATCATCTGTTCTTCCACCATAGCGCCGCCTGGCGACAGCGTTCTGATAAATCGCAAGCCTGGCCATGCCGCGGCCCCCATTGGCGCTGCCCGGCCCGCCGCCACTATTCACTTGCCGCATGTTCACCGTTGCCGCGAAGGCGCTACAATAGCG
>CAUSDR010000381.1:0-5607 GCA_963530105.1 uncultured Janthinobacterium sp. | reverse complement strand
ACCGCCTGGAGCGCTTCCAGTTCCAGATGGGTACCGGTTTCTGACCGGGCCCACTCGAACGGGGCGCCAGCTTTCACTTTTTGACCATGGAGTATCATGAACACCGCATCCGCTACCCTGCCCAAGTCCCTTGCCGTGATCGCATTGTGCTGGAGTTCGCTGTTGCCGGTGCAGGCGCACGCTCAGGAGTCGAAGATCGCCTGGATCAGCAGCGAACGTATTTATAACGAATCGAGGCTGGCCAAGCTGGCCAGCGCCAAGCTGGCCGAGGAGTTCCGCTCGCGCGAAAAGGCCGTGCAGGAACTGGCGGCCCGCTTCAAGGTGGCCAACGAGGCGCTGGAAAAGGACATGCCCACCCTGAGCGAGGCGGAGCGCGCCAAGCGTCAGCGCGAATTTTTCGAGCTGGACAAGGAATTGCAGCGCCGCCAGCGAGAATTCCGCGAAGACCTGAGCCAGCGCACGAACGAAGAGCGCAGCGCCATCGCGGAAAAGGCCAACACCATCATCCAGCAGATGGCGCATATCGAAGGATATGACATCGTGCTGCAGGAAGCCCTGTGGGCCAGCCCGCGCATCGACATCACCGACAAGGTCTTGAAGGCGCTGGACAAGTAACAGCAACAGTTTCAAGCCCGGCAGTGCCGTGGCGCGGATGTGGGTTGTGGTTAGACGCGAAGCCGTGCGCATGCACGGGGCCGCCCGAGGCAGCAAGCATCGGTAACCGCAGATCGCGCCGCGCGGCAGGCACAGTCAGGCGTTCTTATAAAGGTACAAGATGGGCACTCGACTAGGAGAATTGGTCGAACGCTTCGGCGGGCAATTGGCGGGCGATCCCAACCTGGAAGTCACAGGCATCGCACCGCTGGCCGACGCCGGCGCTTCGCACATCAGCTTTCTCAGCAATAGTAAATTCCGCGCACAGGCGGCCAGCAGCGGCGCCGCCGCGCTGATCGTCACGCCGGCAGACGACGCGCTGATCGGCGCCGAGTATGCGGGCGCGCGCATCGTCACTCCGAATCCCTATGTGTATTTCGCGCGCGCGGCGCAGTATTTCGCCGCCCTGCATGAAATCAGGGCGCCGGCAGGCATCCACCCGAGCGCCTTTGTCGACGCCGGCGCGCAGGTCGACGCCAGCGCCGCCATCGGCCCGCATGCGGTGATCGAGGCGGGCGCCGTGATCGGCGCCGGCTGCGTGATCGGCGCTGGCTGCGTGGTGGGCCGCGACGCCGTCATCGGCGCCGGGACCCAGTTGTTCGCCAACGTGACGTTCCACGCGCGCTGCGTGATCGGCCAGCGCGGCATCATCCATTCCGGCGCCGTGATCGGCACCGACGGATTCGGCTTCGCCAACGAAGGCGGCGTGTACATCAAGATTCCGCAGACGGGCAGGGTGGTGATCGGTGACGATGTCGATATCGGCGCCAACACCACCATCGACCGCGGCGCGCTGGCCGACACCATCATCGAAGACGGCGTCAAGCTGGACAACCAGATCCAGATTGGCCACAACTGCCATATCGGCGCGCACACGGCCATGGCCGGCTGCGTCGGCGTGGCGGGTAGCGCCGTCATCGGCAAATACTGCACTTTTGGCGGCGCCGCCATGGTGCTGGGGCACCTGACGGTCGCCGACCGTGTCCACGTCGGCTCCGGCAGCATGGTCTCGCGCTCGATTCTCGAGCCTGGCCAGTACACGGGTTTCTACCCGCTGGCCAAGAACGCCGACTGGGAAAAGAGCGCCGCCATCGTGCGCAACCTGTCAAGCATGCGCGAGAAAATCCGCGCGCTTGAAAAAACAATTAAAACACTGACCACGCAAGACGAAAAATGACTACTGAAAAAAAGACCCTCGACATCCTGGCCATCAAATCGCTGCTGCCGCACCGCTATCCGCTGCTGCTGGTAGACCGCGTGCTGGACTGGGAAGCGAACAAATCCATCACCGCCATCAAGAACGTGACGGTCAACGAAGAGTTCTTCCAGGGCCACTTCCCGCACAAGCCAGTCATGCCTGGCGTGCTGATGATCGAGGCGCTGGCGCAAACGGCTGCCCTGCTGTCGTTCCTGACGATGGGCGTCAAGCCTGACGAGAATTCGGTGGTGTACTTTGTCGGCATCGACAATGCGCGCTTCAAGCGTCCCGTCGAACCGGGCGACCAGCTGAAGATGGACGTGGAAATCCTGCGCGTCTCGCGCGGCATCTGGAAATACAAGGCCGTCGGCTCGGTCGACGGCAAGGTGGCGCTGGAAGCGGAACTGATGTGCACCATCCGCAGCGCGCAGGATGCAAGCCAGTCTGCGAGCCAGCCAGCGGGGCAGTGATATGGCGGCCATCCACTCCACGGCAGTGATTGATCCGAAGGCCGAGCTCGACAGCTCGGTCGAGGTGGGTCCGTATTCCATCATCGGTCCGCACGTGCGCATCGGCGCCGGCACCAAGGTCGGTCCGCACGTGGTGATCGACGGCCATACGACGATCGGCGCGGACAACCACCTGTTCCAGTTTTCCTCCATCGGCGCGCAGCCGCAGGATAAAAAATGGGCAGGCGAGGCGACGCGCCTGGAAATCGGCGACCGCAACACCATCCGCGAATTCTGCACCTTCAACACCGGCACGGTGCAGGGCGGCGGCGTGACGCGCTTGGGCAATGACAACTGGATTTCGGCATACGTGCACCTGGCGCACGACTGCCTGGTGGGCAATAACACCATCTTTTCCAACAATGCCCAATTGGCGGGCCACGTGGAGATCGGCGACTGGGTCATCATGAGCGGTTTCGCCAACGTGCACCAGTTCTGCAAGATCGGCGCGCATGCCTTTGTCGGCATGAGCACCAGCCTGACGCAGGACGTGCCGCCGTTCGTGCTCCTGAGCGGCAATCCGGCGCAGGCGCATGGCGTGAATATCGAAGGCTTGAAACGCCGCGGCTTTACGCGCGAGCAGATCAACGGCATCCGCGCCGCGTATAAAATCATCTACCGTTCCGGCCTGACCCTGGAAGAATCCAAGGCAGCCCTGTTCGAAGAAGAGCAGGCTTCCTCGGCCGAGGTGGCGGAACACATACGCGCCATGCGCGAATTCCTCGGCGTGGCGTCGCGTGGCATCGTCCGCTGACCAGGCAGGCGGCCTGTCGGTCGCCATCGTCGCCGGCGAGGTGTCGGGCGACCTGCTGGCCAGCCGCTTGCTGTCCGGCCTCGTGCCGCAGCTGCCCGGCGCGCGCTTCCACGGCATCGGCGGCGAGCACATGGCCAGACAGGGTTTTGTTTCCGACTGGCCGCTCGACAAGCTGACCGTGCGCGGGCTGTTCGAGATCGTTCCCCGCTACCGCGAAATCAAGGGCATCCAGAACGCGCTGCGCGACCAGCTGCTGGCCGAACGCCCGGCCGTCTTCATCGGCGCCGACTATCCCGGCTTCAATCTGGGCCTGGAGCAGCAGCTGAAGGAAGGCGGCATCCCCACCGTGCATTACATCGGGCCGCAAATCTGGGCCTGGCGCGGCGGGCGCATCAAGAAAATCATCAAGGCCGTCTCGCACATGCTGGTGATCTTCCCGTTCGAGGAAGAAATCTACCGCAAGGCGGGCGTGCCCGTCACCTATGTCGGCCATCCGCTGGCCGAAATGATTCCCCTGCAGCCAGACGAGGCGGCCGCGCGCCGCACCCTGGGCTTGCCGGAAGACGCCAACGTGGTGACCCTGATGCCGGGCAGCCGCATGGGCGAACTCAAATACAATACGGCGGCCTTTGTCGGCGCCTGCAAGCTGCTGCTGGCGCGCGACCGCTCGCTGCGTTTCGTCGCGCCCATGGCCGGCGAAAAACAGCGCCAGTACTTCCTGCAGCTGATCGCCGAAGCGGGCTTGCAGGATGTCGAGATATTGCTCACCGACGGCGGCTCGCACACGGCCATCTGCGCCGCCGATGCGGTGCTGGTGGCGTCCGGCACGGCGTCGCTGGAAGTGGCGCTGTACAAGAAGCCCATGGTCATCGCCTACAAGATGATGCGCGCGTCGTGGGAAATCATGCGCCACATGGGCTACCAGCCGTGGATCGGCTTGCCCAACATCCTGGCGCGCGACTACCTGGTGCCCGAACTGCTGCAAAACGCGGCCAGTCCCGAGGCCTTGGCCGAAGCCATGTGGCAGCAGCTGAGCGACGTGCCGGGCCGTCTGCGCCTGGTGCAGCGCTTCACGGACATGCATCACAGCCTGCTGCGCGACAGCGCGCAGGAAAGCGCGAATGCCGTCATGCAGGTCATCGCCGCCAACCGCCGGTAATCCCGACCACCGCTTCAACCGCAGTACCAACCAAAGATTCAACGTGAAAAATATCTATCCCGGCCTGTTTGACGACTTGCCATTCTCGCCCGATGAAATCGTCTGCGGCGTCGACGAGGCAGGGCGCGGTCCGCTGGCCGGCCCCGTCTTTGCCGCCGCCGTGATCCTCGACCCGAACCAGCCCATCGACGGCTTGCGCGATTCGAAAAAACTCACCGAAGCCAGGCGCGACCTGCTGGCGCCGCAGATCAAGGCCAAGGCCCTGGCCTGGGCCATCGCCGAAGCGTCGGAAGAGGAAATCGACCGCCTGAACATCCTGCAGGCGTCGATGCTGGCCATGCGCCGCGCCGTCGAGGCGCTGGCCACCGTGCCGACCCTGGCCCTGATCGACGGCAACCGCTGCCCCGTGATGCCGGTGCGCGGCATGGCCATCATCGGTGGCGACGACAAGGTCGATTCGATCTCCGCCGCCTCCATCCTGGCCAAGACGGCGCGCGACGCCGCCCTCGTGCACCTGCACGCGGCTTACCCGGAATACTGCTTCGACCAGCACAAGGGCTACGGCACCAAGCTGCACCTGGAGCGCCTGCACCTGCACGGCGCCTCGCCCGTGCACCGCCGCTCGTTCGCCCCCGTGCGCAACGTGATCGCGCTGTTTGGCGCGCAGGAGGAGGTGGCATGAAGACGATTAGCTCGCGCGACAACGCGCAATACAAGGATTTGCTGAAACTGGCGGGCAGTTCGCAGGCGCGCCGCAAGTCGGGCCGCACCCTGCTCGACGGCGTGCACCTGTGCCAGTCGTACCTGCAGCTGCGCGGCATGCCGGAGCAGTGCATCGTCAGCGAAAGCGCCTTGCAGAACCCGGAAGTGGCGGACATCGTCGGCCAGCTGGAAAGCCAGCGCGCCCACGTGCTGGGCTTGCCCGATGCGCTGTACAACGCGGTGAGCCAGGTGGAGCACGGCGTCGGCGTGATGTTCCTCATCGAGACGCCCGAGCGCGCCGTCACGGCGCCCGTCAGCGTGTCGGCCGTGCTGCTCGACAACCTGCAAGACCCGGGCAACGTGGGTTCCATCCTGCGCAGCGCGGCGGCCGCCGGCATCACGCAGGTGTATTGCAGCGCCGGCACGGCTTTCTGCTGGTCGCCGAAGGTGCTGCGCGCGGCCATGGGCGCGCACTTCGTGCTCGATATCTTTGAAAACGTCGACCTGGCGGCGCTGGTGGCGGGCGCCAAGGTGGCGACGCTGGCCACCAGCGGCTATGCCACGCAGCGCCTGTATGACGTCGACCTGCGCCAGCCGGTCGCCTGGCTGTTTGGCCACGAAGGGCAGGGCG
>CAUSDR010000380.1:0-5613 GCA_963530105.1 uncultured Janthinobacterium sp. | reverse complement strand
CGGACGCCTGTATGCGCCCCTGACCCTGGCCTGCATCACCAGCTGCGTGCTGGTGCTCGTGGCCGTGTGGGAACATATGGCGCTGCGCCGGCCGGCGCCTGAACTGGACCCTTAATCTTCCGCCAACGCCGCCGCGCGCAGCTGGGCAATGAAGGCGCGGGCGGCGGGTGCCTGTTCATGGCGGCGGAAGGCCGCCGCGATTTCCGAGCGGATGGGCGGCCCCGCCAGTTCGCGAAACAGCACGCCGGGCAGTTGCACGCTGGCCATCACGGAGTGGGGCACGATGGCGCAGCCCACGCCCAGCGAGACTTCCGTCAGCACGGCCACCAGGCTGCCCGGGCGCGACACCACCTGCGCCGCGAAGCCGCCGCGCCGGCTCACTTCCACCGTGCCCCATTCCTGCTCCGGCACGATGAAGGCCTGCTGCGCCAGCGCGGCCGCCTGCACCGCCGCCGCTGCCAGCGGTTCCACCGCTTCTACCGCATTCACCTCTTTCACCGCTTCTACCGTTTGCCCCGCTGGCGGCCGCGCCAGCGGGCTGTCGGCCTGCACGGCCAGCACGAAGCGGTCGCGCAGCAGCACCACCATGGCGATGCCCTCCGGACAATGCAGGGGCGGGCGCACGAAGGCCAGGTCCACGCGGCCCTGGTCCAGCAGCGCGGGCAGCGTCTCCATCGCGTACTCGCGCGCGCTGATGTGGATGCCCGGGTGGCTGGCGCGAAAGCGGGCAAACTGGCCTTGCAGCACGCCGGAATACGCGGCCGAGGCGACATAGCCGATTTCCAGCCGTCCCAGTTCGCCCCGTCCGGCCCGCCGCGCCACTTCCTGCGCCTGTTCCATCTGCGCCAGCGCGCGCGCCGCTTCGGCCACGAACAGCTGGCCGGCCGCCGTCAGGGCCACGGCGCGCTTGCTGCGCTGGAACAGGCGCGTGCCCAGCAAGCGTTCCGTTTCCTGCACCTGCTTGGTCAGCGCGGGCGGCGAAATGCCCAGCTCGACGGCGGCGCGCGCGAAATGCAGGCTGTGCGCGACGGCCAGCACGCAGCGGAAATGCCGCAATTCCAGGGATTTTTCTGTATTCACCATGAGTGAATTATAAGACGCCTCTCTTATAACAGGAAGTAACACCAACCTGCTTACAATCGGCGCATGACAAAGAACAACTGGACCTTATATACGTGCTCGGGCGTGTGCGCCCTGATCATGCTCGACACCAACGTCGTCGCCGTTTCCCTGCCGTCGATCGCCCGCAGCCTGAACGCCAGCTTCGTCGACGTGGAATGGGTGGTCAGCGCCTACATGCTGGCGTTCGCTTCCTTCCTGCTGCCGGCCGGCAGCATTGCCGACCGCCTGGGCCGGCGCCGGGTGATGCTGTGGGGCCTGGCCATCTTCGCGCTGGCGTCGCTGCTGTGCGGCCTGGCCTGGACGCCGTTCGTGCTCAACGTGGCGCGCGCCGTCAAGGGCCTGGGCGCGGCGTTGCTGCTGACGTCCGCGCTGGCCGTCATCGGCCACACCTTTCATGCGGAAAAGGAGAGGGCGCGCGCCTGGTCCGTGTGGGGCGCGGCCATGGGCGTGGCCATGACGGTGGCGCCGCTGTTGGGCGGCCTGATCACCAGCGCCATCGACTGGCGCTGGATCTTTTACCTGAACCTGCCCGTGGTGGCCGTGCTGATGCTGCTGGTGCGGCGCCACGTGGCCGAATCGAAGGATGCCTCCAATGCCAGCTTCGACCCGCTGGGCGCGCTGCTGTTTTCCGCCGGCCTGTTTTGCATCATCTGGGGCTTGATCGACGCCAGCGTGGCGGGCTGGGCCAGCCGCGCCACCGCCATGCGCTTCCTGGCCGGCGCGGCCCTGCTGGCCGTGTTCGTCATGGTGGAGCGGCGCCAGCTCGCGCCCATGGTCGACCTGTCGCTGTTTGGCCGCCGCGTGTTCGTCGGCGCCGTGCTGGGCATGTTCGGCTACGCCATCGCCGCGCAGGTGATGATGACGTTCCTGCCCCTGTACCTGCAGAACGCCTTCGGCTTTTCCGCCGTGCTGGCCGGCTGCGCCATGCTGCCGTTCGCCGTCGCCATGGTGGTGTTTTCGCGCCTGGCGCCGCGCGCCATGCGCCGGCTGGACGACCGCGGCATGCTGGTGACAGGCTTGCTGAGCGTCGCCGTGGGCAACGCGGCGACGTCCGTGGCCGCCGCCAGCCTGCAATATGGCTGGGTGGCGGCGGGCATGATAGTGACGGGCGCGGGCGCCGGTTTGCTGAACGGCACGACGCAGAAAGCCATCCTGGCCTGCATTCCCCGCGAACGCACAGGCATGGGGTCGGGCATCAGCACCACCACGCGTTTCGTCGGCATCGTGCTGGCCGTGGGCGGCCTGGGCGCCGTGCTGGCCATGCGCACGGCCGCCTCGTTCGAGCAGCTGGCCTGGCTGCACGGCTTGAAGGCGTCGCCCGACATGATCGGGCGCATTGTCGCCGGCAACGCGGCCGAGGCCTTCGGCCAGCTGCCGGCCAGCCTGCAAGCCGTGGCGCAGGAAGCGGCGCGCCACGCTTTCATCGATGGCTTTGCCAGCGTGCTGCAGCTGGCAGCCGTGCTCGCCGCCATGGTGGCGGCGCTGGTGTTCGTGCTGGCCAGGCCGGCAAGTGAGGCAGGAGCGGTGAAAAAAGTGTAACTGTTCAACAAGATGCGTGTGCGCCGGCCCGGCTTGTAATATGATGCCATCGAGCAATACATATCAATCATATAACACAACCTTTTAAGGTGCCGAACAGAACCGTAGCGAGCGCAGGCAAGCGGCGGCCCGGATGCGCAGCCGTGCGCTGGCACGGCGCCGCCGCGGCAAAGAGCCTCGGCCGCCGCAAGGCGCTGCGCGCAGCAGCTCATGTTCGGTGCGGGAGGCGCGCATGCGCAGGAAACGTATCATCATCATTGGCACCCTGGTCGCGCTGGCCGGGGTGGCCGCACCGCTGGGCCTGACGTGGCAGTGGTCGCAGCAGCGCGCCATCGCTGCCGAGCAGCAGCGCCTGCGCTTCCTGGCCAGCCACGCGCTGCAGCGCGCCGAACGCACCTTCCGCGACGCCAGCACGGCCTTGCACAGCTTCGCCCCGCTGATGGAAGCGCCGTGTTCCGACGCCCACATCCAGCAGATGCGCCGCACCACCGTGCGCACGCGCAGCATCGACGATATCGGCTACTTTGAAAATGGCGTGCTGAAATGTACGTCGAGCGGCATGGAGCAGGAGCGCATCAAGATCAGTCCGCCGCAGTTCCTGCTTGCCGATGGCGTCGGCGTGGATATCGACCTGCATCCCTCCGTCAGCGCCGGCAAGCGCATGGTGGGCGCCGCGTATTTGTCGCACAAGGTGCTGATCGACCCCGTGCGCTTTGCCGACGTGCTGACGGACGAGGATATCCAGCTGGCCATGGCGGCCAACAATGGCGCCTTGCTGGGCACCTTGCACGACCCCGATCCGGCGCTGGTGAAGGCGCTGATGGCCAGGGGCGCGTCCGGCAGCGATCATGACGCCATCTATGCCGTGGTGCGCAGCGCGGGCTTGACGGCTATCGTCATCGAGCCGCGCAGCAAGCTCGACGCGCGCCTGCGCAATGAACAGATCGTGCTGCTGCCGCTGGGCCTGCTGTTCGCCGCGCTCAGCGTGGCCGCCGTCGTCTGGCTGTCGCGCCGGCGCCTGTCGCTGAGGGGCGAGCTGAAGATCGCCGTCGAGCGGCGCGAATTCTTTGTCCATTATCAACCCATCATCGCGCTCGACACGGGCGTGTGCGTGGGCGCCGAGGCGCTGATCCGCTGGCGCCGTCCCGACGGCAGCATGATCCGGCCCGACCTGTTCATCCCCGTCGCCGAGGAAAGCGAGCTGATCCTGCCAATCACGGACCAGGTCATCGCTTGCGTCATCGCCGACATGCGCGCCGCGCTGGTGGCCGACCGCGAATTGCACATCGCCATCAACCTGTGCGCCAGCGACATTGAAACGGGCAGGGTGCTCGACGTGCTCGAGCGTGCCCTGGCCGGCACGGGCATCGAGGCGCAGCAGATCAGGCTGGAAGCGACGGAACGGGGCTTCATCAACGTCGATGCGGCCCGCGCCACCATCGAAAAGGCGCGCGCGCGGGGCCATGCGGTGGCCATCGACGACTTCGGCACGGGCTATTCCAGCCTGTCGAGCCTGCAAAACCTGCCGCTGGACGCCTTGAAAATCGACAAATCCTTCGTCGACACCATCGGCACGGACGCCGCCACCAGCAGCGTCACGCCGCACATCATCGCCATGGCGCGCAGCCTGGACATGCTGATCGTTGCCGAAGGCATTGAAACGCAGCAGCAGGCCGACTACCTGCTGGAGCGCAAAGTCGAGTTCGGCCAGGGCTGGCTGTACGCGAAAGCGCTGCCGGCCGCGCAATTCCTCGCCTTTTACCAGACCCGCCGCGCGCCGTCCGCCCCATGAAACCTGTCCGCTTTCCCTATCCCTTGCAGCCGCTGCGCGTACCGGGCGGCTGGCACATCACCGTCAACACCCTGTTCGAGCTGGAGCCGGGCGTGGACACCATGCAATGGTTCAGCAGCGCCTTGCTGCTGTGGGGCCATTGCCGCGACTCGGGCTACTGCTTCAATTCCCACTTCGAGCCGGAAGACGACCCCGACGGCGAATTCGTGCTGGAACTGGCCAGGGTGGAGTATGACCGCCACGGCAACGCGGTCAAGGGCAGCGAAGTGTCCCTGGGCGCATTCCGCACGCGCAGCAAGGCCAATTTCATCGCCAGGGTGGAGCGCTTCATGCAAGACCCGGCCGCCTGAGCGCTACTGCTTGCGCGGCAAGACCACGTCGTGTTCGCCCTGCCTGAGCACGGCGCCATCGATTTTGCCCCTGGCATTGCGGGTAAATTGCAGTTCCGCGTCGATGGCGCGGAAGAAGAACTGGTCCCTGGCGCTGGCAAACACGGGCGCCGAGCCCACGCCCGTGCCCGCCGCTTCCAGGCCATCCTTGCCCAACGTCAGCTTCAGGGTGAAGGCATCGCCCAGCGGATACTCGCCCACGTACTCGGCCAGCGCGGCGCGCGGCACGCTGATGGCGGCGAGCGGCTTTTTCAGGGCGGGCAGCGCGGTGCCGGGGAAGAGGGCGGCCAGGCCCAGGGTATCGACCAGGCGCGCCGTGTTGGTCAACACCACCACGCCCCGCTTGCCATCCGTGGTGAACGCCGCATAGCTGGTGTAGCCGCCCGTCTGGCCGCTGTGCCAGGCGTAGCCTTGTCCCTGCCGCTGCTCCAGCACCCACGCCAGGCCGATTTTTGCCGCGCTGCCGGCGCCCAGCGGACGTTGCGGCTGCACGGCCAGCACGTAGGGACGCAGCGGCTTGACCATGTAGGCTTGCAAGTAGGCAACCATGTCGCGCGCGCTCGAATACACGCCGCCGGCCGGCGCCACCACGTTCAAGTCCCACGCCGGCGTCGCTTCGCCCGACAGCAAATGGCCGGGCGCCAGGCGCGCCAGCATGCCGGCCGACGGCGTGTTCGAGGTCGAACGCATGCCCAGCGGCACGGTGATGCGCGATTGCAGTAGTGCTTCATAGCTGCTGCCCGCCTGCGCGGCCAGGGCCGTGCCCAGCAC
>CAUSDR010000379.1:0-5628 GCA_963530105.1 uncultured Janthinobacterium sp. | reverse complement strand
CCTCGCGCCTGTGCAAGGTGGAAGAGTCGGAACAGAGCCCCGGCGGCCGCGCCCTGGCCGGCGCCGAATGGGGCAGCTGCTTTGCCGGCATCAATCTGATGCCCGATTACGCGGCGCAGTTTTCCATCACCACGGCCGCGCGCGACTTGCAAGCCCTGATCGACGGCGAACAGGGCAAGAACAAAGCACCCGTATATGTATACGGCGTATCGTATGGCACGCAACTGGTCTTGCGCACGCTGCAGCTGGGGCCGCTGCCCGTCAAGGGCGTGATTCTCGACTCGCTGGTGCCGCCGCAGACGGATGCGCGCTGGGACTTGAGCCAGCGCTCGCACGTGGTCGACACGGCCGGCAGGCAGGTGCTGGCCCGCTGCGACGCGGATGCGGCCTGCCATGCGGCGCTGGGCGAAACGGCCGCCAGCGTGTACCGGCGCGTGCTGGACAAGGTTCAGGCGGCCCCTGCCATGCTGGCGAAAATACCCGGCAAGAACCTGAAACACTTCATGGGCGGCATGCTCGACGTGCCGGCCGCGCGCGACCGCATCCCCTACCTGCTGCACGACCTCGACCAGGGCAAGGAGGGCGAATTGACGGCCGTGCGCGCCACACTGACCCAGGCAGCAGCTAGCCTGGGCAGCTATCCCCAGTCGCCGCTGTCGATTCCGCTGGTCAATATCATCAGCAATTCGGAAAACAATCTGCAGCCCTCGCTGCGCCCCGGCTGGACCGCCGCCGACATCGACCGCGACGAGGCCGGTTTGCTGTTTAGCAGTCCCCTGCCCCGCATCCTGCTGGGCGGCGGCTTGCCCACCTACCCGCGCGACGGCTATTTCGGCGCCTTGCCGGAGAAAGTGCCGCCTACCCTGGTATTGCAAGGCACGCTGGACCCGAAGACGCCGTACGCGGGCGCGCAGGCGCAAGTGCAGGCCTTGACGCAGAGCAAGGCCGGCAAGGTGGCCCTGTCCACCGTGCACGACGCCCCGCATTTCATCCTGTGGACGGCGCCCGCCTGCTTTGAACGGGCCAGCACGCGCTTTATCGCCGGCAAGCCGGCGCAGGATTGCACGCTGCAGTTCCCCCCAACTAACTAAGAGGAGATATGCGCATCACCAGCCTGGCATTGCTACTGTTATCTTGTTACGGCGTGGCGCAAGCGGCACCGCCCGCTTCACCATCCATCTGCGCCTCGCCCGCACAGTCCGTCCGCGAACAGGGCTATGTGCCCATCAATGGCATCGAGCAATGGATCACCATCACGGGCGCCGCTTGCGGCAATCCCGTGATCCTGTTCATCCACGGCGGCCCCGGCAATGCGCTGAGTCCTTACGCGGACGCCATCTATGCCGGCTGGGAACGCCACTACACCCTGGTGCAGTGGGATCAGCGCGGCGCCGGCATGACGTATGGCAAACAGCAGCCAACGGAAGAGGTGCCCTTGACCGTGGAACAGATGCGCGACGACGGCATCGCCGTGGCCACCTACCTGCGGCAGCGCCTGGGCCAGGGAAAATTCATTTTGATGGGCAGTTCCTGGGGTTCGATCCTGGGCACCCACATGGCCAAGGCGCGCCCCGACCTGTTCCACGCGTATGTGGGCACGGCGCAGCTCGTCAATGCGCGCGAGAATGAAGCGGGCATGTACCGGGAAGTCATGGTGCTGGCGCAAGCGGCCGGCGATAGCACCACGGTGGACAAGCTGGCGGCGCTGGGGGCGCCGCCGTGGCGCGACCCGCGCAACTTCGGCATCCTGCGCCGCTTCGACCGCAAATATGAGGGATTGGTGACGGATGCACCACCGAAACACTGGTGGCAGCCGGCGCCGTTCTACGCCACGCCGCAGGCGCTGGCCGATGCCGAGGCGGCGGATGACTACTCGTACATCCAGTTCATCGGCATGCGCGGCGACGGCATGTTCGCCAAGGTCGACCTGCCCGCCTTGGGCACGCGCTTCGACTTGCCCGTGTTTTTCATCATGGGCGAAGCCGATCTGCTGACCTCGCCCGTCATCGCGCGCCGCTATTTCGACAGCATCACGGCGCCGGGCAAAGGTTTTATTATGGTGAAACGGGCCGGACACGACCCCAACCAGGCCGTGCTTGACGCGCAATGGACGGTCTTGCGCGACCAGGTGGCGCCGCTGCTGAAATAAAGCGTGCGGCGCAGCCCATTCACGGCAAACTTTCCTTGTCGATTTGCACCGTGAGCTGGCGCTGGAAATCCGTCAGTTCCGCCACATTCAGGTCCGAGATCAGCTGATAATGCATGCCGGACCGGCTCCAGCGCAGCAAATGATAGCCTTGCCTGACAGTCAGGCGTGGCGCCGCATCGCGCTGTGCCCCATCGGGCCAGACATACAGGTTCAGCACATGCTGATGCCGGCGATACGCGAGAGCGGCGACGGGACGCGCGTTGATATAGTCGAGGCGCCCGCCGATCAAGGGAAAACCTTCTTGCGCCAGGTCAACTACGGGCGGAGAAAAATCGAGCTTGCCGCTGAACCATGGCTTGACCGTGTGCTGGTCCGATGACGCCACGTCGGCCAGGTGATCGGGCATCAGCGAACGGAAATGACTGGCAACGATCTCCTGGTCGAGCCGTTCTGCATCCGATGGCACGGACAGGTACAGCGCCAGGGTGACGGCCAGGGCCGCCGTACTGGCGCTGGCTACGCCAAAATTGATCCATGCCCACGGTAATTTTCCCCATTTGCGGCCGCGCGCAGGTTTCTTTGCCTGCTTTGTTTCCTTCATTTCGTCCTGCAGCGCTTGGCGCAGGCGCTGCTGCAGGGAAGCGGGTGCGCCCTGGCCGACGGCGTGCTGTTTCACCGCCGCGCGCAGGGCAAACAGCTGTTCGCTGGCCCTGGCGCACTCCGGGCACAGGGCCAGATGCTGCGCCAGTTGCGCCATGGCCGGGGCATCGAGTTCGCCATCGGCATAGGCTGACAGCTTGCTATGGGATTCCGTGCACTCCATTTCAGTTCTCACCGGTAGCTTGTTTCAGGCACGCCAGCAGCAGCTTGCGTCCGCGCGCCAGGCGCGACATCACCGTGCCGATCGGGATGCCGACGATGTCCGCAATCTCTTTATAGGACAGATCGTCGATCTCCTTCAGGACCAGCACTTCCCTGAAAGGCCGCGGCAATGCCTGCAAGGCATGGTCGATCGCGTCCTTCGCGTCGGACCGGGCCAGGATCTCTTCAGGATTGCCGCATCCTTCCTCATCGTATCCATGGACTTCCTCGTCAAAGCCGATGTCATCGTGTTCCGCGCGACCATCGCGCAGGGAGGTGTAATAGGTGTTGCGCACGATCGTCAGCAGCCAGGCGCGCGCCCCATCGCCATGGTAGCCATCCATGAAGCGGTAGGCGCGCAGGAAAGCCGTCTGCACCAGGTCCTGAGCATCCTGATCATTGCGCGTGAGCCATCGTGCCAGCTTGTAGGCAGAGTCCAGATGAGGCAAGGCCATTTTTTCAAAGAACCTGGTTTTACCGATGTCATTCAAATCAACACCCATCCGCCTGTCTGGCGTCTCAGCTCCTAAGACTCGCTTTGCCTGCCGTTTATTCCCGAAATGACGGTTTTTTTAGCGCCGGAAAATAAACCGGCACAGGCGGGAATATTTACTGCGCCTTCGCAGTTATAGCATGTGCAGGCCCCGATTGCAGCGGGCCGGCGCCACGCAACTGCCCAGCGAAAGGAGCTCGACATGCCATACCCGTACTTCATCCCTGGCCTGGCCGCGGCCATGCTGACGGTTTCCAGCGGCGGCGCCACGGCCGGCGGCGATGCCATGCGCGGCCAGGTGCTCTACAAGAGCATGTGCATGTCCTGCCACTCGATCGACTACAACGGCGTGGGACCCGCGCACAAGGGCGTGTTCGGCAGGAAAGCCGGCAGCGCAGCCGACTACAACTACTCGCCCGCCGTGAAATCGTCCGCCATCGTGTGGAACGGGACGACGCTGGACCAGTGGCTGTCGAATCCGGAAAAACTGATTCCCGGCCAGAAAATGGGCTACATGGTGCCGTCCGCACAGGACCGCGCCGACCTGATCGCGTACTTGCAGAAGGAAGCCGGACGGACTGGCCCGGCGCCAGCCGCCACCAGATAGCTGCCGTGCTGCCACCGCCTGCTGGCCAAGCCAGGCATTCAAGAAATAAGGAGAAAGATCATGATGGACCGCAGAAGTTTCATGAAACTGACCGCCATCGGCGGCGGCGCCGTGTTCATGTCCGGGCTCTATGGGCATACGCCGGCGGCAGCGGCCGGCAGCATGGCCGCCGCCCCCTACGAGGATTTCTATTTCGTCCAGTTGTCCGACGTGCACTGGGGATTCAGCGGCGCCGCCAATCCCGATGCCCTCAACACCTTCAGGAAGGCCGTCGCTACCGTGAATGCGCTCGAGGTGCAACCCGATTTCATCATCTTTACGGGTGACCTCACGCATACGACGGACGACCCGAAGGAACGCCGCCAGCGCATGGCCCAGTTCAAGGACATTGCGGCGGGTTTAACAGTGAAAAACGTGCGCTTCATCCCCGGCGAGCACGACGCTTCGCTCGATAACGGCGCCGCCTACAAGGAAAACTTCGGCCCGTCCAACTACGCATTCGAACACAAGGGCGTGCATTTCATTGCCCTCGATAACGTGTCCGACCCCGGCGCGCGCATCGGCGACACCCAGCTGGCATGGCTCAAAAACGACCTGGACAAACAGGCAAACGATGCGCGCATCGTTGTCTTCACCCACCGGCCCCTGTTCGACCTCGTCCCCAAATGGGATTGGGCCACGCGCGACGGCGACAAGGCGCTTGCGCTGCTGGCGCCCTACAGCAATGTGACGGTGTTCTATGGCCATATCCACCAGGAACAACACCACATGACAGGCCAGATCGCGCACCACGCCGCCAAATCGCTGATCTTCCCCTTGCCGGCACCGGGATCGCAGGAAAAGCGCACGCCCTTGCCATGGGACCCGGCCGCGCCGAACAAGGGCCTGGGCTTGCGCGAGGTGGAGGCGGAAGCGAACAAGGACTACAAGCTTACGGAATTTCCCGTGACAAGGAGCTGAACCATGGACCGCGCAAGAAGACAGCTATGTGCAAGGCTGGCCTGCGGGATCGGCGCGCTGCTGACGGCGGCCGCCATCGACGCCCAGGGCCTGAAGAAAATTATCGCGAAGGAAAGAATCATCGCCATCGAGGCGAAGAAATTCGTCTATACGCCGAACGAGATCAGCTTGAAGAAAGGCGAGCCGGTCGTGCTGGCGTTCACGGCCATCGATTTCATCCATGGTTTTTTCATCCCGGACATGAAAATTCGCGCCGACCTGACGCCGGGCCAGGTCACGCAAGTGCGGCTGACACCGGACAAGGCTGGCGAATACGCCTTCCTGTGCGACAATTTTTGCGGCACTGGCCACGAGGAAATGAGCGGGAAAATCATCGTCACGGAGTAATGTGGAGCTACCATAAAATTCGATGCAAGCAGCCCATGAGGCAAGCGATTTCGACGTGCCGCGCGTGCACCAAAGTTAGGGCGAAGCTTGCCGAGGGCATTTGACACAAGCGGCTGTCGGTACACGTCAAGATAGTTGTCGCATAAATCTATTTTAGAATGCATCGATTTT
>CAUSDR010000378.1:0-5637 GCA_963530105.1 uncultured Janthinobacterium sp. | reverse complement strand
GGCGCCGGTAGCGGCGGCTGGCGCCGGCGCGGCCGGTGCCAAGGCGGGCGAGGGCGGCAGCAGCGCCAATCCGCTCGACTATTTCTCCGACATGCTGCTGCGCGCCGCGCCGGCGCCGGCCGATGCCGCCGCTGTGCCAGCCGCAACGGACGCCGGCGTGACAGTGGCCGACCAGCGCGTGGAAATCGGCAAGATTTTTGCCACGGGCCTGTCCACGGGCAGCCTGAGCGCCGATGACCGCGCCTACCTGGGCCAGATCGTTGCCAAGCGCACGGGCTTGACCCAGGCGGAAGCGGAAGCGCGCGTCGACGCCGTCTACGGCCGTGCCGCTAAGGCCGCCGCCGATGCCAAGGCCGCTGCCCAGCAAGCCGCCGAAACGGCGCGCAAGGCCGGCGCCCACACGGCCCTGTGGATGTTCGTGGCCCTGCTGCTCGGCGCCTTCGTTGCCAGCCTGGCGGCAACGTTCGGCGGCCGCCAGCGCGACCATGAGCGCGTGCTGCGCCACGTCACCATTTAAGTTACATCAAACCCATTCATTAAGGAGTCTGCCATGCGTTCCATCCTCTTGCTGCTGCTGGGCATTCCATTGCCCATCGTAATCCTGATCGCCTTGTTCGTCCGCTAACCAGGCAGGCATGAAAAACCGGCGTCCGCTGCAAGGCGGGCGCCGGTTTTTTTGTGTGAAAGCAGGCGCGTGTGTAAGATAGCGCCATCTTTTCCTTGAGACATATCATGAATTTGACCGCCTTCCGCCCCTTGCTGAAAAGCACCGCTGCCGCCTTCATCGCCTGCGGCGCGCTGGCCTCGTGTTCCACCCTGATCGGTCCGCGCGATGTGAACGTGTCGCTTGCCAAGATGCAGCAAGGCCTGGAGCGCCGCTTTCCCATCGACAAGCGCGTGCTGTCCGTGCTGGATGTCAAGCTGACGCATCCGCAACTGTCGCTGCAGCCGGAGCGCGAACGCGTCGCCCTCAGCGTCGACGCCAGCGTGATGCCGCCATTCATCCGCCAGACGTGGCGCGGCAGCCTGGCCATGTCCGGCCGCCTGGTGCTCGACGCCCAGCGCAACGCCGTCTACCTGAGCGAGGCGAGCGTGGACAAGGTGAGCATCGACGGCATGGACGAGTCGCAGCAGCGCCAGTTCGCCAAGGTGGCCAGCCTGGTGGCCGACCAGTTCATGCATGAAACGCCGATCTATACCTTCAAGCCCGATGAACTGCGCTACGCGGGCGTGCAATTCGTGCCGACGCGCATCCAGACCACCGGCAACGGCCTCACGGTGACCTTCGAGCCGGTGAAATAAGCCGTCCGGCCAGGCCCGCTGGCGAAGATGGCGAACATGGCGCAAGCGCGGGGCGGCCTTGCCGCCTCCAACCTGTCCGGGATGCTGGAACAGGGACGACGACTGGCATTGCAGCGCGCCAGCGCGGCGCCAGCATGGACGGTCAGCCTTTCTCCTTGGCATGGTTCAAGGTGTAGCGGGGAAGTTCCACCGTCACGTCCTGCGTGCTCAAGCGCGCCTGGCAGGACAGGCGCGAGGTGGGCTGCAAGCCCCAGGCCTGGTCGAGCATGTCTTCCTCGTTGTCGCCCAAGGCGTTGAGCGAGCCGAAACCCTGGACCACGATCACGTGGCAGGTGGAACAGGCGCCCACCTGGCCGCAGGCGTGTTCGATGTCAATATGGTTGGCCAGCAAGGCATCGCAGATGCTCATGCTGTCGGGCGCGTCGATGACGGCGCCGCCGGGCGCCAGTTCGGGGTGGGGCAGTACGGTGATGGTGGGCATGTGGTTTTCTCCTGAAAGACCGCCACCTTGGACCTTCCCGCGAGGACAAGGTCAAGCCCCGCTGGCGCCGGCCCTGTTTTAAGCGCCGGTTGGCGCGGCCCTGTTTTACGCGCCGGCAGGGGGGATGCAGCTGTCGATGTGGTCGAGCAGGCGCTGCAGCATGCGCTTGTGCGCCAGGTTGTTCATCCTGCTGCTCAGGATCACGTCGCCCGGCACGCCTGCCAGGGCGCGCGTGGTGGCCGCATATGCCGCATGCAGCCGGGCCGGCTCGAGTCCCGGCAGCGCGGCGGCGATGCCCTCGCGCGTAAAATCGTAGGCGTCAAAGCCGCAGCAGCCGGCCACGCACTGGGTTTCCAGGCGCTCCAGCAGGGGCCAAAGGCCGTCCAGGTGGCCGTCGATCTCGACGGCTTGCGCATGGCAATCGGCGATATCGATATTCTCGATCCATGCATCTTCGCCTATCTGGATATCGTATTTGTGGTCGCGTTCCGTCATGTGTCCTTGCCTGCCAGTGCCGTGCCCGTCCGGCACAGGCGCCATCGTACCGCAAGCGGGGCGGCGGCCGGCACGCACAGGCATGAAAAAACCGCCCGAAGGCGGTTTTTTTCTTGCATTGTGCTCAGGCTTACTGCTTGTCAGGCAAGGCGTAGGCCAGCACGTAGTCGCCGCGGTCGGGCGACTGGCGCGCGCCGCCGGCGCTGACGACGATGTATTGCTTGCCGGTTTTCGGCGACACATACGTCATCGGGCCGGACTGGCTGCCCACGGGCAGGCGCTGTTTCCAGATTTCCTTGCCGGTGGCGCTGTCAAAGGCGCGCAGGTAGAAATCCTGCGTGCCGGCGAAGAACAGCAGGCCCGACTGCGTGGACATCGACGCGCCCAGGGTCGGCATGCCGATCGGAATCGGCATTTTCATGCGGATGCCCATCGGACCCGTATCCTGCACCGTGCCGACCGGCACTTGCCACACCAGCTTGCGGGTTTTCAGGTCGATGGCCGACATGGTGCCGAATGGCGGTTTCTGGCATGGAATGCCCGCCTTCGACAGGAAACGCTCGCGCATGGCGCCGAACGGCGTGCCTTCCTGCGGCACGACGCCCATTTCGATGCCGCTGGCGCCTTGCGGAATGGCGGCGCGCGGGATCATGTAGTTGGCCAGGCCCAGGCGCATGTCGTTGACGAACATGTAGTTGGTGGTGGGGTCGACGGAAACGCTGCCCCAGTTCATGCCGCCCAGCGAGCCGGGAAATTGCAGCGAACGGTCCAGGCCCGGCGGCGTGTACACGCCTTCATGGCGCATGCCCTTGAATTCGATGCGGCACAGCAGCTGGTCGAACACGGTGCCGCCCCACATGTCGGACTCGTGCAGGGTGGCGTTGCCGATCGACGGCATGCCGACGGAAAACGGCTGCGTGGGCGAATAGCGCTCGCCGGGCACATTGCCTTGCGGTACGGGACGCTCTTCCACGGGCGCGATGGGCTGGCCCGTGACGCGGTTGATGAGGAAGATTTCGCCCTGTTTCGTCACTTGCGCCAGCGCGGGCAGGGTGCCGCCTTTGCCGTCAGGAATGTCGTACAGCAGCGGCTGGGCTGGCAGGTCGAAGTCCCACAAGTCGTGGTGGGTGGTCTGGAAGGTCCAGCGCACCTGGCCCGTTTTCGCGTTGACGGCCACGATGGACGAGCTGTACTTGTCGTCCAGCGCCGTGCGCGTGCCGCCAAAGAAGTCGGGCGTCGCATTGCCGGTCGGCAGGTAGATGGTGTCCAGCTGGGCGTCATACGACATGGCCGACCACACGTTCGGCGTGCCGCGCGTGTACGTTTCGCCGGGCGGCGGCAGTTTCGTGATGGCCGGATTGCCCGGGTCCCAGGCCCACGCCAGTTCGCCGCTGCGCACGTCATAGGCGCGCACCACGCCGGGCGGCTCGCCGGTGGAGAAATTGTCGGCCACGCGGCCGCCGACGACCACCAGGTCGCCCGCGATCAGCGGCGTCGAGGTTTGCTGGTAGTAGCCGGGCTTGACTTCGCCCATGCCCGTTTTCAAGTCCACGGTGCCATGGTCGCCAAAATCGGCGCACGGCTGGCCGGTGGCAGCGTCGAGGGCGATCAGGCGCGCATCGATGGTCGGCAGCAGGATGCGCTTGCGGCAGGCGGCCGGCGCGGCGTCTTGCGCGGCATTGGTCGGCAGCGATTGCGCGGCGGGCGCTTCATGGTAGCCCAGGCCGCGGCAGCGCTGCCAGTTGGGCGCGGAGCCTTTCGGGTCGAACTTCCAGCGCTCGGCGCCCGTGTCGGCATCCAGCGCCACGACCTTGCCGTAGGCCGTGCAGACGTACAGCGTGTCGCCCACCTGCAGCGGCGTGTTCTGGTCTTCCGCGCCGGAACCGTTGCTTTGCGGAATGTCGCCCGTGTGCGCCGTCCACGCCAGGGTCAGCTGGCTGACATTGCCCTTGTTGATCTGGTCCAGCGCGGCGAAGCGGTTGCCGGCCGTGGTGTTGCCCCAGTGCAGCCAGTTTTTCTGTTCCTTGCCGGGCGCCACGGGCGTCACGCCGGCGACGACGTCCGCTTCGATGACGGACTTGGGCAGGAAGAAGTTGACGCCCGTGATGGCCAGGCAGACGGCGATCAAGCCCGCCAGCGCGAAGGCGCCCTTGCCAGCCGGCAAGCCGGCGGCGCGGCGCAGGCCGGGATAGGCGAGGGCCACCAGCAATGCCAGCACGCCAAAGACGAACAGGCGCGAGACGAGGGGCCAGAAGTTCCAGCCGGCGTCGAGCGGCGCCCAGATCAGGGCAACGAGGAAGGCGGCGCCGAACAGCAGGGCGCCGGCGGGCTTGCCGCGCCAGACGAGCACGCCCGAGACCACGGTGGCGATGCCCATCGGCAGGTAAAACCAGCTGCCGCCCAGATAGACGAGCCAGGCGCCGCCAATGGCGAGAAAGAGGCCGGACAAGATGAGCAGCAGGGCTGGCAGGTAGCGCAGCGGCGATGCAGCTTGTGCCTGCGCGGCAGGCGGGGATGAACTGGAAGGGTTCACGATGTTTCCTTTTATTGTAGACCGGGCGGCCAGGCGCCGTCCGGTGATGCTGAATAACCAAGACTCGGTTCCGCCGTCGGGCGAAGGCCGGGCGCGGGCAAGCAGGGGGCGGCGGGAGTGGAGCAATGCTTATGCCGGCCAGATACGAATCTAGCGCAACCGGCGCCATTCCGGCGCACGCCCGCCGCCGGTACGCTCAGCCCGAGCCTGGCGTGCCGGTCTTGCTGTCGAGATTGGCGATGATGCGGCTGAGCATGTCCAGCAAGGCGCGTTCTTCCTCGGCGCTGAAACCGGCGAGGGCGTCGCGGTTGCTGGCATGAATCGCTTCCTTGATCAGGGGCGATTGCTGCAAGGCGGCCGGGGTAAGGCCGAACAGGCTGCTGCGCCCATCGCTGGGATCGGGCTGGCGGCTGACCAGGCCGTCACGTTCCATGCGCGCCAGGGTGGCCGCCATGGTCGGCTGCTCGACGGCAGCGGCGGCGGTCAAGGCCTTCTGCGTCAGCTGCGCGCCATTCGCCAGTTCGTAAAACACGGGCAGCTGGCCAGGCGCCATGCCGACCGGCTTGAGCTTGCGCTCGATGATCCTGGCGAACAGGCGCGCCGCCCGGCTGGTCATGTGGCCAGCGGACTGCGCTTTCTGGAAGTCGATCACGGAAGTCTCCCGATTGAAACAATATAGCATGCTATCATAATTTCGATGCATATGGCCGGCTATGCCATGATTCGGGCGGGCAGAAACGCAAAAACCGCCCGGAGGCGGTTTTCTGACGGGGCGGCCAGGGTGGCAATCATGGACCGCTAACGCCAGGCCAGGCCAGGCTTGGCC
>CAUSDR010000377.1:0-5645 GCA_963530105.1 uncultured Janthinobacterium sp. | reverse complement strand
GCATGGCGGCGCCAGGGGCCATTTGCCGCCGGCGCAGACGCCGCCCGCAGCAGGGCCGGCGGCACGGCGTCGTCCAGCACGGGGTCGAACAGGGCGCGCAATTGCCGGTTCTGTTCGCGCCAGGCGTCCACCCGGGCGGCATCGTCCGGATGCGCGCGCAGGTGGGCCTCGACGGCGGCGCGCTGCTCTTCGGGCAGGACGCCGTCGGCCAGGGCGTGCAGTTGCGCTTCGCGGATGGCTTGCGTAGTCATTTCACGACTTTCAGGGTGGGCGCGGCATGGCCGCTGGCCGGGCGGCCATCGAGCAGCGCGCGCAGTTTCTCGCGCCCGCGCGACAGGCGCGACATGACGGTGCCGACGGGGATGCCGAGGGTGGCCGCCACCTGCTCGTATGGCATCTGTTCCAGCGCGACGAGCATGATGACTTCGCGCTGCCCCAGCGGCAAGCGCGCCAGCGCCGCATCCATCTCGCCGATGGCGATGGCTTGCCCCGGCGCCCGTTCGGGCGCGGGCAGCAGGGCGTCGTCGTCGAGTTCCTGCAGCGCCAGGCCGGGACGGCGCAAGCGGTCCACGTGCAGGTTATGCATGATGGAAAACAGCCAGGGGCGCATCTCGCCGCCCCGCTGCCATTGATCCAGCTTGCGCCAGGCCCGCTCCACGGTGTCCTGCACCAGATCGTCCGCGTGCACGGCGCCCGCCAGCGCGCGCGCATAGCGGCGCAGGCCGGGCAGGCACGCTTGCAGCTGGCGGCTGTCGTCGAACGCGGTCATGGCGGCGCAGGCTTGTTATGGCTTGACGACGTGCCACACGTTCTTGACATTGTCGCCGGCCGCGTCGCCCGGTTTCCTGTCTTCCTTGAACAGGTACAGGGGCTTGCCCTGGTAGGTCAGCTGCATGGCGCCATTGTCTTCGCGCTTGATGCTGCCATACGGGGCGGCGGGCGATGCCTCGGTGGCGATGACGGCGGGCCAGGCGACCAGGCAGCCGCCGCTGCAGGCGCTCTTTCCGCTGCCGGCGACGTCCTTGTCGAACACATATACCGTCATGCCGCTGGCGGTGACCAGCATGCCGTTGGCGGGCATGACGTCGGCGGCGAAGGCCAGGGGAGCGGACAGCAGGGCGGCGAGGGCGGTGGCGGCGAAGGTGGTAAGGCGCATGATGGTCTCCTTGAGGTTTGTGGGGCTTGCAAGGGATAGACGCCTGCCGTCCGCCGTTTATTCCCGCGCTGGCAAGCTATTTTTTTGTCGGCGCGTGCAGGCTGGCCCACAGGTGAGCGGCCGCCATGGTACGGTGCGGCGCGTACTGGCGCAGCCATTGCTCCGTGCGCGCCATGTCCGGCTTGGCCTCTTCGCCCAGCAGCTTTTGCAGGGCGGCGCGGATGGCCACGTCGCCATGCAGCGAGCAGTCGGCATGGCCGTAGCCGCGCAGCAGCGCGTAATTGACGGTCCATGGGCCGATGCCTTTCACGGCCAGCAGCGCCTGCGAGATGGCCGTCACGTCGCCCGGGGCGTCCAGTTCCAGCGATAATTCCCCGTCATCGACGAGGCGCGCCAGGCGCAGCACGGTTTCCGCCTTGGCGCGCGAGAATTTGCGGCTCGTCAAATCCTCGATGGCCAGCCGCGCCACGTCGCGCGCCTCCGGGTAGCACCACAAGCCGCTGCCATGCCGGCGACCCGCCTGCAGGATGAAGGTGCGGCGCAGGGAAATGGCGAACGGCAGGTTGATCTGCTGGCCGATGATGGCCCAGGTCAGCGCTTCGAAGGGGCTGGCCGATTGCACGATGCGCAAGCCCGGATTGATTTGCGTCAAAGGCGCCATCAGGGGATCGTCCGCCACCAGCCGCATGAATGGCTGCGGGTCGATGCGCAGGCCGAGGATGTTGAGCAGGGCGCCATGCAGCGGTGTTCGCAACCCGGCGGCGACATCGGCATCGCCATCGATCTCGGCGCGGCAGACGGCCGCATCGTCCGTGAAGGTGACGTCCAGCGCCACGGCCACGCCGCCAAGCAGGATGCCCTTGCGCAGTCCCGCAGGTGTGACTTGCTCCGCTACGGCTTCGCCGTCGCGGCTGTGGAAGGCGATGACATCGTCGCGGCGGTAGCCGGCGGGCAGGGGGAGGGTCCAGTGCAGCAGGGTCATGGTGGCCAAAAATGAGGGAAGGTAGCAGGGGCGCGCCGCCGGCGCATCTTGTTTCTTGCGGTGCAGGCCTCAGCGCACGCAGAGGTCAGGGTTGGGCGGCGTCAAGGCGGCCGCGTGCTGGATTTGCAGCGCGTCCGGCACGCCATTTTTCACGGCCGTCAGTTCGGCCAGGATGGAAATGGCGATTTCGGCCGGCGTCTTGCTGCCGATGTACAGGCCGATGGGCGCATGCAGGCGCGCCAGTTGAGCGGCGGTGACGTCGAACTGCAGCAGGCGCTCGCGCCGCTTGGCGTTATTCGCGCGCGAGCCGATGGCGCCCACGTAAAAGGCGGGCGACTTCAATGCCTCCATCAGCGCCAGGTCGTCGAGCTTGGGGTCGTGCGTGAGGGCGACGACGGCGCTGCGGCTGTCGAGTTGCATTTCCAGCACCAGGTCGTCGGGCATGGCGTGCAGCAGGGGCACGCCGGGCACGTTCCAGCCGCCGCGGTATTCCTCGCGCGGGTCGCAGACGACGACGTGGTAATCCATGGCCATGGCGATTTGCGCCACGAAGCGCGACAGCTGGCTGGCGCCGATGATCAGCAGGCGCCAGCGCGGACCGTGCTGGGTGGTGAGCCGGCCGTCTTCCAGTGTCAGCACGGCGCCCGGCGCGGCGCGCCGCAGGGTGACGGCGCCGCTGTGCAGGTCGAGACGGCGCTCGACCAGTTCGTGGGCTTCCAGGCGCGCCAGCAGTTCGGCCACGGCGCTGCCCGCGTGCAGCGGTTCGATGGCCAGCTCGATGGTGCCGCCGCAGGGCAGGCCGAAGCGGTGCGCCTCGTCGGCGCTGATGCCGTAGCTGACGATGTCCGGCTGCGTGCGCACGATGCCGTGCTGGCGCACCGTGTCGATCAAATCGTCTTCGATGCAGCCGCCGGAGACGGAACCGACCACCGTGCCATCTTCGCAGATGGCCAGGGTGGCGCCCACGGGGCGGGGGCTGGAACCCCAGGTCTTGATGACGGTGACAAGTTCGCAGCGCTGCCCGGCGGCGAGCCAGGCGGCGCTGGTTTTCAGAACTTCAAGGTCGATGCTGTCCATGGGCGGCGCAGGTTGCTTGCCGCGCGGCGGCGGCAAAGTATGGAGGTTTCTTCAATATTGTGGCTATACTACGCTCTCCAACAGCCTGCGGAGAGTTTTCATGTCAAACGACCACGAGACCCAAGACGACGGCATTCCCAAGTTCGGCAAGCTGCTCGTCGCCCTGTTCCTGGCGGTGGTGTTTTGCGGCGCCCTGACCTGGGTCATGGGCACCTATTTCCCGAATTTCCCGGGCGCCTGAGCAAAGCCTGCCGCGTCAGGCGCCTTGGGCGTCCTCGTTCAGGGCTTGATGGGCTTCTTCGCCGCCTGCTTGGCGCGCACGTCGATCACGGCGCGGTTGATGGCCGCCATGCGCGAGTTCGTGCCCGGGTGCAGGGCCGTGTAGCCGTTGGCCACCGTGGCCGGCACTTGCGTGGCCAGGCGCTGCCAGAAGCGCGCGGCGTTGTCGATGTTGTAGCCGGCGCGCGCCAGCAGGTAGATGGCCAGGGCGTCGGCCTGGGCATCGAGTTCCTGCGGCATGGCCTTGATGCCGGCGGCGCCCGTTAGCATCGAGACGTCGGGCTGCACGGCGCCCAGGCTGTCGATGATGCTGCCGGAAGTTCCCGTCGTGCGCTGGCTGCGCGCGTGGTCGAGGATGTTGTGCGCCATTTCGCGGGCGATCACAAAGGCGATGCTTTCGTCGTTTTGCGCCGCATCCATCATGCCGCGCGTGAGCATGATGCGCGCGCCATCGGAATACGCATTGACATTGTCCGCATTGCCCAGGGCGACGCGGAAGGCGCAGGCGCGCGTGACGGGGATTTTCAGGTCCTGCTGCTGGCCTTCGCGGGCGATGGTCATGTTCAGGCTCGCGCTCTTCGAGGCCAGCGGGCCGACGATGGCGCCGAACGGGCCTTCGGCCTTGGGGCCGGACGGCAGCGGCTTGCCTTCGGCGGCCAGCAAGGCGTCGCCCTTGCGCAAGCCGGCGCGCGCGGCGCCGCTGCCCGGCAGCACGCCGGACACCTGCATCTGCTCGCCGTAGCCCAGCGCCGCCTGCGCCGCGTCGGCATAGATGCCGGGGTACGAGTACTTGTTCTGCGCCGTGAAGCCCAGCAGGTTGCGCGCGTACGTCTTGCACAGGTCCGCATTGTTGATCAGCAGGGGCGCCGAGACTTTCGACAGGCGGTCCTGCAGCGCCACCATCCTGACGAGCTCTTCCTGCGCCGCCTTTTGCTGCGCCGTCAGGGCGGGCGCGTCAGGCGCCGGCACTACGTTGAAGGGGCCGCTGACATGCGTGGCCGGGGTGGTGCAGCCGGTGAGGATGGCCGCACTGGCCAGCAGGAGGGGAGTGGCCAATCGGCGCAGCGAAGTTTGGGCTGAGATCAGATGGCGTAAACCTGGCATAGACTCTTCTTTCTTGTCACTCCTGACAACACCCGCTGCGCGGCGCGATTTGCGGCCTCCGATGCGCATTGCAGCGCTTCTTTGCCACAACTCACGTCCGCCTGCCGCGGTTTGTCAGTCGTTGTTAATGTTTCCCGGTGCTGCCGAAACCGCCAACACCGCGTTCGCTGTCGCCGAATTCCTCGACGACGTTAAAGCCCACTTGCAGCACCGGCACGATAATCAGCTGTGCCAGTCGCTCCATGGGGTTGAGCGTGAATGCGCTCTGGCCCCGGTTCCAGGTCGATACCATCAGCTGGCCCTGGTAATCGGAGTCGATCAAGCCTACCAGATTCCCCAGCACGATGCCGTTTTTATGGCCCATGCCGCTGCGCGGCAGGATCATGGCCGCATACGACGGGTCGCCGATGTGGATGGCCAGGCCGGTGGGAATGAGCACGGTCTGGCCGGCTTCGATGGTGATGGGCGCATCGATGCAGGCGCGCAGGTCGAGGCCCGCGCTGCCGGGCGTGGCGTAGGCCGGCAGCATTTCTTTCATGCGGGCGTCGAGGATCTTGATGTCGATATTTTTCATTGAAGCTAAAGCGTATAAAAAGGGTTATTTGAGCAGCGAATTGCGCGCCAGGCGCTTGGAGATTTCCGAAATCAGCTGGCGTGCCAGATTCAGTTTCGAGGCGCGCGGCAGTACGGTATGGCCTTCTTCATCGAAGAGGATGATGGTGTTGTCGTCCTGGCCAAAGGTGTTCTGGCCGATATTGCCGACCAGCAAGGGGATGCCCTTTTTCTCGCGCTTGACCGAGCCGAATTCCACCAGGTTTTCCGATTCGGCGGCAAAGCCGACGCAGTAGGGATAGCCGGCCAGGTTGGTGCGCGCCGCCACGGTGGCCAGGATGTCGGGATTTTGCGCGAACTGCAGTTCCGGCACGGAGCCGTCGGCCTGCTTCTTCATTTTCTGCTCGCTGGCGTTGACGACCCGCCAGTCGGCGACGGCGGCGACGGCGACGAAGACATGCTGGTCGTCGACGTGGGCCAATACCGCATCATGCA
>CAUSDR010000376.1:0-5663 GCA_963530105.1 uncultured Janthinobacterium sp. | reverse complement strand
GTCCAGGGTGCCGCCGCCGGCGCCGGCGCCGCGCGCGGCCGGCGGCTTCGAGTTGAAATGACTGCGTTGAACTGAGACGGGGAGCCATGCCATGCCGACATCACCGGTAAGTTCGCTGCGGCGCCTGGCGGCGTTGAGCTTGACGCTGCTGCTGGCCGCCTGCGCGCACAGCAGCACGCCACAGCTGGAGCAGCGCTTTGGCGACGCCGTGCGCCTGGCCATGACGCAGCAGGTGCGCTACCCGGCCAGCGCCGCCAAGCGCGCGCCTGCCGACGGCCTCGACGGCCCCAGCGCGCACGCCGCCATGCAGCGCTACCGCGCCTCGTTCGTCGAGCCGAATGGCCAGGCGCCGCAGCCGGTGCAGTTCATGCTGGGAGGCGGCAATGGCAAGTAGACGCCGGGGCCAGCGCGGCGCGATGGTCATCGCCTTCGCCTTCCTGCTCATCGTGATACTGGGCTTTATCGGCCTGGCGCTCGACGTGGGGCAAGTCATCGGCCGCAAGACGGAATTGCAGAACCTGGCCGATAACGCGGCGCTGGCCGCGGCGGCGGAGCTGGTGGGTACGGCCGACGGCTTGCAGGCCGCCGTGGCCAAAGCCAAGAGCAGCGCGGCCGACAAGAGCGCCTACCGGCGCCGCATGGAGGGCGCCACCCTGTCCGACGCCAGCATCCGTTTCGCCAGCGCCGTGGATGCGCCCGCCGGCGAATGGCATGCGGCGGGCGGCGTGCCCGATCCTGCCACGGCGCTGTTCGTGCGCATCGATACGCACGCCAACGATCCGGCGCTGGGCAAGGTGGCGACCGCCTTCCTGGGCGCCTGGTCGCCGGCGCTGCGCACGCTCGATACGCGCGCGCGCGCCCTGGCCGGGCGTACCAGCCTGCATGTGGCGCCGCTGGCCATCTGCGCGCTGTCGCCGCTGGCCGCCAGCGCGCGCAAGAATACGGCGCTGATGCCGGCCGAAGAGTTGCTGGAATACGGTTTTCGTCGCGGCGTGGCGTATAACCTGTTGAAGCTCAATCCATTCGGCCCGGCGGCCGAACATTTCGTGCTCAATCCGCTGGGCCAGCCGGGGATGCTGGGACCATCGGCGCAGGTCAGCGAAGCGGCCATCCTGCCCTTCGTCTGCACGGGCAGCGTGCTGTACCCGCGCATCGGCAGTGCGCGCGTGCATGTGCACCGGCCGTTTCCCGCCGCGCTGTGGCCAGCCTTCAATGCGCGCTTCAACCTGCATGCGGGCAGCGGCTGCCATGCGCTGGCGGCGCCGCCCGACACGAATATCCGCGCCTTCCCGAATACGGCGGCCAACTGGTGGATGACGAACACGCCCGATGCGCCAAGCGCGCTGAGCAGTGGCAATCCGCTGCTCTCCGTGGCCGATCCGGATACGCCGCCGGTAGCGCCGGCGCTGGGCAGTTACGGGCCGCTGTGGACGTTTGCCCGCGCGGCCAGATACAGCAGCACGCCGCCGCCGGGCGGCTACCCGCCCTTCGCTCCCGGCGACTGGGCCAAGCTGTATCCCGCCACGCCGGCCGCGCCGGCTGCCAAGAGCGGCTATCCGACCAGCGGCACGCCCTACCTGACGTCGGGATTCCAGACGGCGCCGACGGGCAATACGGGCGTGGCGCACCGGCGCGCGCTCAATATCGCCTTGCTGGCCTGTCCCGTGCCGGCCGGCAGCGACGTGCTGGCCGTGGTGCGCGGCATCGGCCGCTTCTACATGACGGCGCCGGCCAGCAACGGCGTGCTGAGCGCCGAATTCGCCGGCATGGTGGCCGAAGGCATGCTGGCCGGCCCGGCGGAGTTGCTGCAATGAGGCCGCCTTGCCGTGCGGCACGGCGCCAGCGTGGCGTGGCGGCCATCGAGCTGGCGCTGATCATGCTGTTCTTCATGGGATTGCTGCCGGTGGTGCTGCTGTTCGGCCGCGCGTTTCTCGCCTATACGGCCTTGCAGAAAGGCGTGCATGATGCGGCGCGCTACATGGCGACCTTGCCGCTGCCGCAGATGGCCAGTGGCGACGCGGCCATGCAGCACGCCGCGTTTGCCCGCCAGCTGGTGCTCGATACCATGGCGGAAACGGCGCCGCAGTTGAAGGCGTTCAGCATCAGCATCGATTGCGTCTACGCCGACGATTCCTATAACTGCGGCAGTTATCCGACGGCGCCGCTGCAGGTGCGCATCAAGGTGACGATGGACACGCCCGTCAGCTTCCTGCCCGACCTGACGCGCGCGTGGCTGCCGCAGCTGGCGACGATACCGCTGCGTGCCAATGCGACTTTGCGCTATGTCAATTAAATCGCCCTCCCGCCGGCCGCGCCAGGGCGGCGTCTTTGCCGTCGAATTCGGCATGCTGGCGCTGCTGTTCTTCCTGTTTGTCTTTGCCATGCTCGAAGTGGCGCGCGCCGTGTACATGTGGAACCTGGTGCACGAGATCACGCGCCGCGCCGCGCGTGGCGCCGCCGTCACCGATTTCAGCAATGCTGCCGCGCTGCAAGCCGTGCGCGAACACGCCGTGCTGCGCGCCGGCCCCGGCAGCCTGCCCTTGGGCGGCGGCATCAGCGATGCCTATGTGCGCATCGATTACCTGTCGCTGGCCAGCGGCACGCCCGCGACCTTGCCGGTCAGCGCATTGCCGGGCTGCCCGCAGCGCAACCGCATCAATTGCCTGAACGACCCGCACGGCGCCAGCTGCATCCGTTTCGTGCGCGCCCGGCTGTGCCTGCCGGGCCAGGGCGCGCGCTGCGACAGCGTGCCATACCGGCCCATCCTGCCGCTGCTGGGACTGGTGTTCCCATCCGGCGCGAAGGCCGTGCGCCTGCCCAGCGGCGCCACCGTGGCGGTGGCCGAGTCGCTGGGTTATCCGGGCAATCCGAATTTCTGTGCCTGAGCGCCGCTGCCCGGGCAACGCCGAAAGTATCGACCTGAAGGAAGTACGATGAAAGCCTTGATGATCAGCCGCGACGCCAGCTTGCACGATGAAATCGCCGCACAGGGGGCGGCGCGCATGCCCGTGCTGCGCCTGCTGGAACGGCGCAGCGGCCTGCGCGACGCCGTCGAGCGCATGCTGCCCGAGGCGCCGGAACTGGTGATCGTCGACGCCAGCGGCATCGAGGCCGACGAGGCCGACCTGCTCGAGCGGCTGGCGCGCCAGTATCCGCTGGCCGTGCTGATGCTGCTCACGCGCGGCCAGCAGCAGGATGTGCTGATCCGCGCCATGCGCGCCGGCATGCGCGAAGTGCTGCAATTGCCGCTGGTGCACAAGGCCTTCCACGAGGCGATGGACCGGGTGGATATCCAGGCCGGCGTGACGCAGATGCGCGACGGCAAGGTGCTGGCCTTCATCTCGTGCAAGGGCGGCAGCGGCGCCACCTTCCTGTCGACGAATTTTTCCTACGCGCTGGCGGCGCTGGCCGGCTGCAAGGTGCTGCTGATCGACCTGCACGGGCAGTTCGGCGACGCCACCCTGTATGTGTCGGACCAGAAGCCGGCCATGACGCTGTCGGATATCTGCGCGCAGATCGCGCGCATGGATGGCGCCTTCCTGGCGTCGTGCCTGGTGCACGTGACGCCGAACTTCGGCGTGCTGGCGGCGGCCGACGATCCGGCGCACAAGGTCGACATGCAGCCCGAGCACATGGACCGCATCCTCGCCGTGGCGCGCCAGCATTACGACTACATCGTGCTCGACGTCGGGCGCCAGATCGATGCCCTGTCGCTGCGCGCGCTCGACAACGCCGACGCCATCTATCCGGTGCTGCAGCTGGCCCTGCCCGATATCCGCGACGGCCGCCGCCTGCTCGACATCTTCCGCTCGCTCGGCTATCCGGGCGAGCGCCTGCGGCTGATCGTCAACCGCTATGAAAAGGGCGGCCGCCTGCGCCTGGCCGACCTGGAGCAGGCGCTGGGCGCCGAGGTGGTGCACACGGTGCCCAACGATTACCTGGCCGCCACCGATTCCGTCAACCAGGGCATTCCGCTGCTGCAGCTGTCGCGCACCAGCGCCGTGGCGCGCAGCCTGGCCGAGCTGGTGGAACTGGTGACGGCGCGCCGCGTGACGGAAAGCCGCGGCCTGTTCGACCGCTTGTTCAGCCGCAGCGAGGCCTAGCGCAGCGCGCGGCATGTGTCGTGTCAAGGCTCCCGCCGGGAGCCATCATGGGAGCCAAGATGACTTTACGCGAACGCCTGGCGGCGAATGAAACGCTGCGCCCCGCCAGCAATGGCCAGGGCGCGCTGGCGCTGCACGCCTACCAGGAGCTGAAAAAGACCATGCACCAGACGATACTCGACCGTATCGACCTGGAGCGCCTGAAGCGCCTGACGGCCGAGCAGTTCAAGCACGAGCTGGCGCTGCTGGTGCAGCGCGTCATCGAGGAAGAACGCATCGTCCTCAACCAGCACGAACGGCACAGCCTGGTGCTCGACATCCAGCACGAAATGCTGGGCTTCGGGCCGCTCGAACCCTTGCTGGCCGATGCCAGCGTCTCCGACATCCTCGTCAATACCTGCGACAAGGTGTATGTCGAGCGGGGCGGGCGCCTGCAGCTGACGGACGTGACCTTCCACGACAATGCGCACCTGATGAAGATCATCGAAAAAATCGTCTCGCGCGTGGGGCGCCGGGTCGATGAATCGAGCCCGATGGTCGACGCGCGCCTGCCGGACGGCTCGCGCGTCAACGCCATCATCCCGCCGCTGGCCGTGGATGGCCCGATCCTGTCGATCCGCCGTTTCGCCGTGCAGCCGCTCACCATCGCCAACCTGCTCGACTACAAGAGCCTGACGCCGCCCATGGTGCAGGTGCTGCAGGCGCTGGGGCAGGCGAAGATCAACATCCTGATCTCGGGCGGCACGGGCAGCGGCAAGACGACCCTGCTCAACGTGCTGTCCGGCTTCATACCCGGCAGCGAGCGCATCGTCACCATCGAGGATGCGGCCGAACTGGCGCTGCGCCAGCCGCACGTGGTGCGCCTGGAAACGCGGCCGCCGAATATCGAGGGCAAGGGCGAAGTGAGCCAGCGCGCGCTGGTGCGCAACGCCCTGCGCATGCGCCCCGACCGCATCATCCTGGGCGAAGTGCGCGGCGCCGAGGCGCTCGACATGCTGCAGGCGATGAACACGGGCCACGAAGGGTCGCTGGCGACCATCCACTCGAACACGGCGCGCGATGCGCTGGCGCGGCTGGAAAACATGGTCGGCATGGCCAGCGTGAACCTGACGCCGCGCGCCACGCGCCAGCAGATCTGCTCGGCCGTGACGGTGGTGATGCAGGTGTCGCGCCTGACGGACGGCGCGCGCAAGCTGGTCAGCCTGCAGGAGGTGACGGGCATGGAAGGCGACATCATCGCCATGCATGAAATCTTCCGCTTCGAGCAGACGGGCGTCGATGCGGCCGGCAAGGTGCTGGGCCACTTCTGCGCCACCGGCGTGCGGCCCCGCTTCACGGAGCGCCTGCGCATGTTTGGCGCGCCGGTGCCGGACAGCGTCTTCGACCCGGACCGCATCTACGAATGAAAAACCTGCCGCGCGGCGCGCCTTGCAGCCATCGGTGCGCACTGCGCCGGCGGTGCCGTGCTGCGCGCGCTTCCGCTTTTTCGCCACGCATCGCTGCCGCCCGCGGCGCGTTGCCGCGACGTCTCTAGGAGGGATGATGGACCTGCCCTTCTAC
>CAUSDR010000375.1:0-5674 GCA_963530105.1 uncultured Janthinobacterium sp. | reverse complement strand
CGCCGCGCTCTGCTCGAGGATATGCGTGCCCGCCATGGCGCCGAAGCGCTGGAACAGGGCATTGCGGCTGGCAAAGTCGGCATGGCCCAGCACGTGGGCGGTGACGAGGGTATTTTCCGCCACCGAATTATGCTCCGCCATATAGGCGTGGCAAGGGTCGCCAGGGAACATGACTTCGAAAATATGCGAATTGCCCATTTTCTGGTGCACGAGCTGGTGGATGTAGCGCACGCCGAATGACCAGTGGCGCATGCGCACGGGCAATCCATAGATGGCGATCTCGGCCATGAAATTGTCGGGTACCAGCTCGAAATCGACCTGTGGGAATTCCAGGCCCAGTGTCACCGCCAGCGCTTCGATGCGCGCCGCGTAGCCCGCCAGGGTGGCGGCATCGGTGGCGGCCCCGTCACCGGTGGCGCGCCTGTGGGTAGTCGCCGGTGCGCTCATGCGGCATCCTCCGCGCTGGCCGCTTCGTGGCGAAAAAACGTGCGGATCGCCTCCCAGACGTCGTCTGGCCTGGCCAGGATGCTGCTGTGCAGGGGCAAGCCGCGCCGTTCGTGTTCCGCGCACAGGCTGTGCATTTCCGTTTCCAGGCTGCGCGCCACGCCCGGCAGCGTTTCCACGTAACCCATGTAGTTGAGCAAGGCGGCCAGCTGGCCCAGGGCCAGGCTGGCGGCGGCGCGGTCTTCGCTGAAGTTTTCGCCATCGGACGCATAGAACAGATACGCATTGTAGCGGCCAGGCGCATAGCGTTCCTGCAACAGTTCGCGGCTGAGGCGGAACGCGCTGGAAGCCATGGTGCCGCCCATGCCGTTGACCTGGAAAAATTCCGCTTCTGAAAACTCCCAGGCGCGCGTCGTATGCGCGATAAAGCGGGTTTCCACCTTGGCATAGCTGCGGCGCAAGCCTTGCAAGGCAAAGAAAAAGAAGGACTTGGCCAGCTTGCGCTCCGCCTGCGCCATGCTGGCCGACACGTCCAGCACGAAAAAAACGACGGCATTCGTGCTGGGCCGTGGCTGCAGGAGCACTTGCCGGTAACGTAAATCGTCGTTGGTGAAGGGAATGGGCTGCGCCTGCAGCACCCGCCGCTTGATGGCTTCCTTCACGGTGCGGCGCCGGTCCAGGCGCGAGCGGGCGCCATGCCGGTCCAGGCCGGCGCGCAGCAATTGCACGTCGTCGAGCGTGCTCAAGTGGCGCGGTTGCAGGTGCGGCAGCTTGAGCGCATCCCACAGCCAGTCGAGGATATCGTCGACGGAAAACTCCAGCAGCAGCCGCACTTCGCCTTCGCCATCGCCTCCATCGCCTTGCGCCGTGCCATCGCCTGCGGCGGCGGGGCGCGCCGCGCGCAGGATATCGCCGGGCTGGCCTTCGCCCTGGCCCGCGCCGACGCTGTTGCGCGACGCGGCCAGGCGGAAATGCGCATGTTCGAGTAGTCGCACCGGCACTTGCACCGTGCGCTGGCGGGTGCCGCCGATCAGATCAGGACCGGCGATCAGCTCGGGCAGGTGCGCTTGCACCGCCTCGCGCACTTTCTGGTTGTGCCGCAGCCAGTCGCGTGCGCCGCGCGAAAACAGCGCATACCACGGCTGCGCCAGCTGGCGCGCTGCGGCCCTGGCGTTTGCCGCCGCATTGTCCGCCGCATTGCTCACCGCATTGTTCGCAGTATCGTCCCATGCCTGGTCCGCTGCCTTGCCTGCCGTCTTGTCCACTGCCTTGCCCGCTGTGTTGTCCACCGCCGTGTGCGCTGCAGTGCGCATCACAGAGCCCGGCGTATTGTCCACCGCAGTGTCCAGCATCGTGTCCAGCATATTGTCCACCGCAGTGCCCACGCCATTGGGCACCGCAGCGTTCACGATATTGTCCAGCGCGGCATCCGCGATCGTGTCCGCTGGATCGCGCATGGCGTGGCGCATAGAATTGTCCCCTGTTTCTCCCCTTGCACCGTCCCTTACATGGTCTATCGTGTAGTCCGCTGCTTGGCCCGTCGCGCCACCGAGCGCGGCCCCGTCCGGCGCGCCGGCAGCCTGCGCGCCGCCCGGTTCCGCTTGCTGCCCATCCGCTTGCTGCCCATCCTCTGGCGTGGCCGTGGGGCGCATGGCTACTCCTGCGCCAGCAGGGTGGTGACGTAATTGAGCGCTTCGCGCGCGCTGTGCACGTCATACCCGTATTCGTCGACCAGGCGCTGCTCGACGGCCGAGATCTTGGCGCGCACGTCGTCGTCCGGGCGCTTCGACGAGCTGACCAGGCGCAGCACGTCGCGCCGCTGCTCGAACAGATACTGCTGCACGGCATCGTTCAGCTGCATGTGGCTGCCCAGGCCAAACGCTTCGCCCCGCTTGAAGGCGCCCATGGCCTTGCGCACCACTTCTTGCCGGAATGACTGCTTGCCCGAGTCGCTGATGTGGATTTTTTCTTCGACGGCGCGCAGGAAGCGCTCGTCGGGACGGCGCTCTTCGCTGGTGATGGGGTCGCGGATCTGGCGGTTGTCGAGCATGGCTTCGACTTCATCGAGATATTTATTCAGCAAGTCCTGCGCTTCCTGTTCGAACGAGACGAACAAGGCCTTGTGCACGTCGGCCTTGACCCAGCGGTTGTAGAAATCCTTGCGCGTGAGCACCAGATAGTCGATCCACTTGCGCTTGCGCCGCGGTTCGATGCGCGCATCGCTTTCGATGCCGTCCTTCAAGGCCAGCAGCACGTCCATGGTGGACAGGCTGTTGCGCTGGGCGGCGATGATGGCGTGCGACAGGGCATTGATGACGAAACGCGGCGACACGCCAGACAGGCCCTCGTCGGGCGTCCTGTCGCGTTCGCGCAGCCGCCTCACTTCCGCATGCGGCAAGTCGTCGACGTCTTCGTCGGCATAGATGCGCAGCTTCTTGACCAGCTCGGCCTCCTTGTCCTCACCTTCCGGCAAGCGGCTGAGGATGGCGAACACGGCTGCCGCGTGCAATACGTGGGGGTCCAGATGTACGTCGCGGAAAGCAGGCGCGGCCGCGCGGATCAGCTTGCGGTAAATGCGCGCCTCGTCGCGGTAATTGAGCGTGTACGGCACTTGCACGATGACCATGCGGTCGAGCAGTGCCTCGTTTTCACTTTCTTGCAAGAATTTGCGAAACTCCGCCAGGTTGGTGTGGGCAAGGATGGTCTCGTCGAGGTAAATCAGGGGGAAACGCGAAACCTTGACATTCTTTTCCTGCGTCAGGGTCAGCAGCAGATACAGGAATTCGCGCTTGACCTTGAGGATTTCGATCATTTCCAGCATGCCGCGGCTGGCCGCATACACGGCGCCCGACCACGACCAGGCGCGCGGATCGCCTTCGTCGCCATACTGCGCCACCTTCGACAGGTCGACGGACCCCACCAGGTCGGCCAGGTCGGCCGTAGTGGGGTCGTGCGGCGCATACGTGCCAATGCCGCAGCGGCCCGCTTCGGACAGGTAGATCTGTTCGACGGGCATGCGCAGGAAGTCGCCCGCATACTGCTCTTCCAGCCGGGCCCGGCAATGGGGGCACAGCTCGCCCTGCAGCTCGACGCCATAGCTGGCGCGAAAGCCGGCGCGCATGCTGTGCGGCACCAGGTGCAGCGGCGATTCGTGCACGGGACAGCCGCCGATGCCATACAGCGCGCCTTCGTCGCTGTGGCTGTACTCTTCCAGACCCCGCTTGAGCAGGATTACCATGGTCGACTTGCCGCCCGATGGCGGCCCCAGCAACAGCAGCATGCGCCGGCCCACTTCCGAGCCGGCGGCGGCCGCCTTGAAATAGGCCGCCACGCGGTCGATGGCTTCGTCCATGCCGAACAGCTCGTCGTCGAACAGGCGGCAGCGGAAGTGCCCGCTACTGTCTGTCTGCCCGTTCCAGCGCATCATGTCCCACAGGTACTGGTGGGCGCTGCGCGCCAGCGGGGCCGCGCCGGCGGGGAGGATGCGTTCGAGGAAGTCGGCAAAGCTGCCGCGCCATGGACTGAGGCGGTGGTCCGCCGCATAGGCCGCCAAGCCATGCACGAAGCGGCTGCGCTGCGCATTGCCGTCGTGTTCCCCGGGCGCCATGCCGCCACCCGCGCATCCATCGTCCCCATCGTTCTGCGTAGCAAGCCTCGTCATCGCGTCCTCATGTCTTCATCGCAACGGCCGGCGTGAAGCGGGCCATTCGCCTAGCTGTCCGCCCAGTATACGGCGCTGCCTCTGCGTGCACGCCTGATCTTGCGCAAGCTTGAAAACGGAACTATTCCCGCCGTACTTAACACAAATGATGCGAGCACACCATGCGCAGGCACAGTTCAATCCAGATCAATACCGCGCGCCGCCAGCGGCCCACACTGCATGTTCGTAACGGCCACGGGGAGAACATCATGTTTGGCAATGACAATGGTTTCAGCGCGCCACCGGGCAGCGCTGGCAGGGGGCAGTCGGCGGATGACGAAGAGGCGATCGATCAGTTCGCCGTACCGGCCGATGGCGACAGCCATATCGAGAGCGCTTCCGTGTCGGAAGTGCCCGACGCCCTCAGTGGCGTCAGCATGGAATTACTGGAAATCAAGCGCAGCATCGAAGACGGCATGCGCCAGGCCATTTCCCAGGCGGCCGGCGTGCGCGCCGCCGATGCCTTCAGCGATGGCGGCAATATCCAGGGCGTGTCGATCGGGCTGGGCGAGGGCGCCAGCGACAGTTCGTCCGGCGAACCGGGCTTGCCGGCGCTGACCCTGTATGTTGCCGAACCCACTTCCGTCGACCGCGCCAAGGCCGCCATCGTGGGTGCCATGGGCGTGCGCGCCGTGGCCAGCGACAACGTGGCCGTGAATATCGTCGTCACCGGCGTCATCGACGCCCAGCCCCACCGCTTCCGCTTGCGTCCGGCACCGGGCGGGGTGTCGGTCGGCCATTTCCGCATCACGGCGGGCACCATCGGCTGCCTGGCCGTGGGCCGCAGCGCGCCGCGCAACGGCCGTTTGATGATTCTGAGCAATAATCACGTGCTGGCCAATTCCAACGGCGGCGTCTTCAACGATTGCATCGTGCAGCCCGGCCCCATCGATGGCGGCCGCTGCCCGCAAGACCAGGTGGCCGTGCTGGAACGCTTCGTGCCCATCAATTTCAGCGGCGGCGTCAATTTCGTCGATTGCGCCACCGGCTGGGCCTGGCCCGACCGCGTGCGGCCGGAACTGGTGTATCTGAGCGGTGGCGTACCCGCGTATTTCCGCATCAGCAATGCGCTGGTGGTACCCGTGCTGGGCATGCAGGTGGGCAAGTCCGGACGCACGACGCAATTGACGCAGGGCCGCATCACGGGCCTGGGCGCGACCATCAACGTCAATTACGGCAGCGGCAGGATTGCGCTGTTCCAGGACCAGATCGCCATCACGGGCCTGAGCGGGGCATTCAGCGCGGGCGGCGATTCCGGCTCATCCATCTGGACGTGGAACCAGCAGCGCAATCCCGTCGGTTTGCTGTTCGCTGGCGGCAACAACATCACCTTCGCCAACCAGATGCGCAGAGTGGTGGTGGCGCTTGACATCAATCTGTACACCTGAGTGCGAAGGCAGGGCATGGCGCCTTGGCACCTTGCATGTCACCGCTTTTTGCACGAAGATGATCTTGTCAGGGACTGCGGGCGCGCATGGTTCAGCCCGGCAAAGGGCGCTGTGACGCCCGTTGGCCGGGTGTATCATGGAT
>CAUSDR010000374.1:0-5687 GCA_963530105.1 uncultured Janthinobacterium sp. | reverse complement strand
AACTTGCCATGATTTTTGAAATTGCCCACATCCAGATCAAACCGGCCACGCACGAAGCGTTCGAAGCGGCCGTGACGCAAGCCGTGCCCCTGTTCCAGCGCGCGCGCGGCTGCGAATCGATGCGCCTGGAGCGCTCGATCGAAAATGGCGATGCCTACCGCCTGGTGGTGGGCTGGACGACCCTGGAAGACCACACCGTACATTTCCGCGGCAGCGACGATTTCCAGGCCTGGCGCGCCCTGGTGGGCGAATTCTTTGCCGCGCCACCGCTGGTGGAGCACATGAACACGGTGGTGACGGGGTTTTAAGAAAGCCGGTGCCGTGAACCTGGCACCCATGGCGGACCGTGCCACTGTCTTTCCGTCCGCCGTGCCAGCCATGAGCTGATGCGCTTCGGCCACTCGGCTAGTCCGATTAGGCGCGGCCTTGCCGCGCCAATCAGACTCAGACGGGGGCCTGGACGGCGGGATGGTGAAACACTTGCCGCAGATACGCGAGGAAGGTTTCATCCTTGCACAGGGTCTTGCCGGGCGAATCGGACAGTTTCGCCACCGACTGGCCATTGCAGCGCACCAGTTTCATGACGATGTTGAGCGGCGTCAAGCCGACGTCGTTGGTCAGATTGGTGCCGATGCCAAAGCCCGTCATGATGCGGTCGGCGAAGTGCTGGTACAGGGCGAATGCCTTGTCCAGGTCCAGGCCGTCGGAAAACACGAGGCGCTTGGTGTTGGCGTCGATGCGCAGGGCCGCGTAGTGGGCCAGCGCCTTTTCGCCCCACTCGACGGGGTCGCCCGAATCGTGGCGCAAGCCATCGAACAGCTTGGCGAAGTACAGGTCGAAATCCGCCAAAAACGCATCCATGCCCACCACGTCCGTCAGGGCGATGCCCAGGTCGCCCCGGTATTCCTGCACCCAGTCTTCCAGTGCCGCCTTTTGAAAATCGCGCAGGCGCACGCCGAACGACTGGAACGATTGCATGTATTCATGCGCCATGGTGCCGATCGGCACGATGCCCAGCTTTTTCGCCAGGTAGACATTCGACGTGCCCTTGAAATACTCGGGCACTTCGCGCGCCAGGCGCTGCACCACCTCGTCGTGCCAGGCGCCGGAAAAGCGCCGGCGCACGCCAAAATCGGAAAACTCGAATGGATGCTTGCGGCGCGGCAGCTTGCCGAATTCCTTCACGGCCGCCACTTTCAAGCCCAGGCGGTGGCGCCCTTCGCGCATGGCGGCGTCGAGGTCGAAGCGGCGGAAATACAGTTCGTTGATGATGTACAGCACGAAAATCTCGAAACCCATCACGTGCACCTGCGGCCCGGCCGCGTGCACCAGCAAGGTGTCGCCCTCCGTGCTGACCTCGATGAACTTGCGCTGGAAGCGGAAGACGGTCAAAAAGTCGACGAAATCGCTCTTCATGAAGCGCAGGGTGCGCAAATAGGCCAGCTCGTCGTCGGCAAACGACATCGAACACAGGTGGTCCAGCTGCTCTTCCAGTTCGGCCTTCAGTTCGGCCAGCGGGAACGCGGTTTTATTGCGGCAGACAAATTCGTATTCGGTGTGGGTATTCGGATGACCGTGCAGCAAAGCTTGCCACATTGTAAATTTATACAGATCGGTTTCCAGCAAACTGCGCACTATCGGGGTCATGTGTGTGTTCTCCAACTTCCTGAAGCCAGAATAGTACGCCACCGCGGGCGTTTCGGCAGGGCGTGCTGCAGAAAACCCTTCACGCGTCCGCATTGGCCAGCCACTCCGGCAAGACCTCGGCGGAGGTCGCCAGCCGCGCGCCACGCGCTTGCATGGAGGCAAGAAAGTCGCGCTGCTGCGCCTCGAAGCCCGTGACGGGGCTCATGCAGTCCGTCAGCAGCACCAGCCGCGCCAGCGCTTGCGCTCCCTGCTGCGCCTGCAGATAGTCGGCGATGTGGTCCGTGCTGGCCTTCACGCAGTGGCTGCCCGCCTCGCCGCCAATATAAATCTGTTGCGCCGGCAACAAGGTGGCGAGGAAAGCCAGGTTGCGCTGGGTGGCGGCATCCTGCGCATCGGGCACTTCGGCCATGACGGCCGAATAATGCTCGGTCCACGGATTCGAGCCCTTGCTGAGCTTGGCGGCCACTTGCAAATTCGCCACTTCCCAGCCGTTGTAGGCGGCGCGCACGGCTGCATGGACATTTTGCCCCCAGGAACCGATCTCGCAGTGCACGGGCCACACCATCAGCTGGTAGCGCCCGGCTTGCTCCAGCGCATCGAGATAGGCCAGCGCCCGCGGCAAGGCATCGCTGGCGGCGGGCAGGAACAGGCGGTCGCGCACCTGCCGCGCCTGGATCTGCGTGAACGGCGCCACGGCGCCGCCATCGCCCGTGCGCCAGAAGGCGGGGTGCGCGATGTCATAGCGGTGGTGCGCGTCGAGGGTGATGCTGATCTGCGTCAAGCCGGCACCGCCTTCGCGGATCAGCCCCGCCACGCGCAGCATGTCCTGGTGGGCGCCAGGCACGGCCAGCGCGGGCGCGGCGCCGGGCGGCAGATAGTCAGGCGGCAAGTCGCAAAAGTCGTTTTGCGGATCGATGACGAGCAGGTGCAACTGGCGTTTCATGATGGTCCTCGGGCGTGGCGGATATGGCATGATAATGCCAACATCGCCATTCCGCCATTTCACTGCCTGCCATGAACATTCCAAAGCGCAATGACTTACGCCCGCACAAATTACTGAACAGTAAATGGACGGCCGTCACGCCTGCCAACAAGGAAAAACACTTCCTTGTCGTCAAGCTATGCCCGCCGGCCACGCCGGATGAAGCCGTCACGCACGTGGTGCTGGAAGCCGTGCATACGCGCCGCGTGCAAACCCTGCCCTGGCGTGCCCTGCAGGACGGGGCGCTGTGGCATCAGGGATGGAAGACATAGCGGCGCCGGCGCCGCTCCACCAGCTTGACCGCCACCTCGCCCGCTTCGGCGACGGCATCCGCTTGCGTCGTGAATTGATGGTCGGCCGAGACACGGCGCTTCTTCACCAGGTTCATCCGATGCATGGGATTGGGCGACGGCGCGTAGATGGCGACGTAGGCGCCCCACAACTTGCAGCCCCGCAAGGGCTCCGCCGTATAGTTCACCTCATAAAATTCAACATACTTTATCGGCACGATGTTTGCTCCAAAAATTGGCATGGCCGGACAGTTTGTCTCTAGGGACTGACGCGGTAGGGAAAACCATGTGCACGCATTTGCTCACATTCAGCGCTATCTTTGTTTTTATAATGCGGCACAGAAAAAATGAATGAACGACTGCATCTTCTGCAGGCTGGACGACAACCGGTCCCGGCAAGGCCCGGGCGCTCCGCTGTCGACGGATATGCGCATGCATGCCAAAAGTATAAACGATGCAAAAAAATTGTTAATGGGAAACGCTGTACAGAACGCGGGTAGCACGCGAATACTCGCCGGACTGCCATCCATTTTCATCATCCTGTCCAGCAACGACCTTATCGCCCGCATCGAGCGCGCGTTTGACGGCGCGGCGCACACCGACACGTCGCGGCGCCAGTAAGCGGACAAGGGGGGATTTTTCTTGCGCAGGAATGCGTGCCGGCTCGCCCTGGCGGGCAGTGCCGCAGGGTTTCAGGCAATCAGGTATTCGATGGCGTGCATGGCTTGCCAAGGTGGACATGAGGGACTTTCATGGCGTACCGCTCGCCAGGCTGGCACGGGGCGTGCCGGCGGCAAGCTTATGCCAACCCGGCCAGGCTGGCAATCCCTCAAAAGGCGTAGTTCAGGCCGCCAAGGCTTCGATCGTGGCGCGGCCCTTGGCGATGGCGCTGGCGACGGCTTCCTCGCCCATCGCCACGCCTTCGGCCTGCACGAACTCGATGTCGGTGATGCCGATGAAACCCAGCGCCGTGCGCAGGTAGGTGCTCAGGTAGTCATACGCGGCGCCAGGGCCTTCGCTGTAAACGCCGCCGCTGGCCGTGAAAATGTATGCCTTCTTGCCCGTGGCCAGGCCGACGGGACCCGTCGCCGTGTACTGGAAGGTGCGGCCCGCGCGCGCCACGTGGTCGATCCACGCCTTCAAGGTCGATGGCACGGAAAAATTGTACATGGGCGCGGCCAGCACCAGCACGTCGGCGGCCAGCAGTTCGTCGACGAGGGTGTCGGACAGTTGCACGGCGGCGGCGGCCTGCGCGCTGCGCTGGTCGGCCGGCGTGAAGAATGCGCCCATCACTTCTTCCGTCAGGTGCGGCACGGGGTCTAGCGCCAGATCGCGCTCGACGATGGCATTGCCCTGCGCGGCCAGCGCGGCGACGAATTCGCCCGACAATTGACGCGACAGGGAACCGTTGTTGCGCACGCTGCTATTGATGTGTAACACCTTGGCCATGGGAGGCTCCTTGGAAAACGGATGATGGAATGCCGCATTGCGGCGCTTGCACACAGCATAGTTCGGGTTTAACATCGATGAAACCGTGTAAATATCAATGATTAGCATCGAATTTTTAGATATGGAGTCATCATGAGAGAACCTGGCCAGCCCTCGCTCGACCAGCTGCGCGTGTTTGTCGCCGTCATCGATGCCGGTGGTTTTGCCCACGCGGCGCGCCAGCTGCACCGCACGCAATCAGTGATCAGCTACACCATCGCCAACCTGGAAGAGCAGTTGAATGTCGTCCTGCTGGACCGCGGCAAGCGCAAGCCCACCTTGACCGACGCCGGCCGCGCCCTGCTGGCCGACGCCCGCGCCGTGGCCCTGAAAGTGGACAGCATGCGCGCGCGCGCCAAGGCGCTCGCCGGCGGGCTGGAAGCGGAAGTGTCGGTGGTGGTCGACGTGATGTTTCCCACCTGCGTGCTGGTGCGCATCCTGGAAGCGTTCCAGGCGCAGTTCCCCACGGTCGCCCTGCGCCTGCGCATCGAGGCCATGGGCGCCGTGGCGCAGCTGGTGATGGATGGCAGCTGCCACCTGGGGCTGGGCGGCTGGATGACAGCCACGGCCAGCGTCTTCGAACGCCTGGCCGTGGGCCATGTGCGCCTGATTCCCGTGGCCGCGCCCAGCCACGCGCTGGCGCGGCTGGAGGGCCCGATCCCATCCGCCGTGGCGCGCGAACACGTCCAGCTGGTGCTCAGCGACCGCAGCGTGCTGACGGAAGGCCAGGATTTCGGCGTGCTGGGACTGCGCAACTGGCGCCTGGGCGACCTCGGTTCCAAGCACGCCCTGCTGCGCGCCGGCCTGGGCTGGGGCAACATGCCCGAGGCGATGGTGCGCGACGACCTGGCCGAAGGGCGCCTGGTGCACCTGCCGCTGGCCGTCGACAATGGCGAGAATTATCCGATTTACCTGATCCAGCGCGCCGACACGCCGCCAGGCCAGGCGGGCAAGTGGCTGACGGAACGGTTTGCGCAGCAGTTGCCGCTGCTGGCACAGGGGTTTTAGAAACAGTGGGCCCACAGGAATGCTGAGCCGCCCAACGGCAAACGCCGGGGTGCACTTTGGGAGCAGGTAGCATGCCCCGGCACATCCCCCTTAACAATTGCCGGGTCAGACGTGCCGGACACAGGTATGATAAGCCCCCCCAACGGCAGAGACCGGGGTCGGACCCTGAGGGTCTGAGCCCAGCCTTTGCCTGGGTGCACTTTGGGGCAGGTAGCATGCCCCGGTACATCCCCCTCAACAATTGCCGGGTCAGACCTGCCGGACACAGGTAT
>CAUSDR010000373.1:0-5696 GCA_963530105.1 uncultured Janthinobacterium sp. | reverse complement strand
GCTGATGTGCGTCAAGGTCGCCCTCGAAGCCCTGTGCGATATTGAAGACGCTGGAAAAACCTGCCTTGGCCGCCGCTTCGGCCGCCAGCGCCGAGCGCTTGCCGCTGCGGCACAGCAGCACCACCACGGCCTCCTTGCCGCCCGCCTTCGCTTCCAGTTCGCGCACGAAGCGGGGATTGCGGTTCATGGACGTGCCTGTCGCCCATGCCACGTGCAGCGATTGCGGCACGTAGCCGACGAAGGTGCGCTCCTCGTTGGTGCGCACGTCGACCAGCACGGCTTTGCCGGCCTGCACCAGCTGCCACGCATCCTGCGCACTGACGACGCCCGCATACGGCAAGCCCTGCGCCTGCGCCTGGGTGCGCGCGTGATTGAGCACCTCCTCGAACGCCCCTTCGCCGTGCGCGGCGCGGGGATCGAATACCAGTTCTGTCGCTGCCATCATTCCACCTCTTTATTCCGTCATCAAAAACAAGCACGCATTCACTGTAGCGAACTTATGTTGTTCGGAAAACAAATTAAAAAGAGTTTGGAAAGCTGAAAAACGTATATGGGGATGACGCGCGGAGCGCCCGCATAGGGGGCAGGCCCTCACTATGGGGTCAGACCCTCATGTGCGTTGGCGCCAAGCTTTGCGTCAGCGGTGTTGGGGGTCTGACCCCAGCACCCTTTGACTGGCAAGCCAAGATCAGACACCGGGATCGGTCCATGAGGGTCCGTCCCCGAAACGCGCTTCCGGGGGCAGTGCAATCAGGAAGCGCGGCGGCGCTCACGCAGTAAAAAGCGGGCGGGGTCGAGCGCGGCGGCCAGCTGTGTCTCCAGCGGCAGCGGCTCGCCCTCCAGCTGGCAGGCCAGCAGCTCGGCCACCAGCGGCGCCCAGATCAGGCCGCGCGACGCGTAGCCCAGCAAGCCATGCAGGCCGGGCCAGCGGGGCACGTCGCGCAGGCGCTCGCAGCGGCCCGGCACGCCGGGATCGGGCAAGGCGCCCGCCAGCGGCAAGCGGTCCGGCGCCATGCAGCGAAAGCCCGTGCGCCCGGCCAGCGGCGCCTCGAACGGCGCCACGCCGAGGATGTCGGCGGTCTTCGCGATGTTGTCTTGCTGGCTGGACGCGCGCAGCGTGGCATCGGCGTCGGCGTCGTAGCTGGCGCCCACGCAGACAATGCCGTCATGCGCCGGCGTCACGTAGGCTTCGCGGCAAACGACAAAGGGCACGGCGGGCAGCATGCCCTGCGGCAGATGCGTGACCTGGCCCCGCACGGCGTCGAGCGGCAGACCGGCCGCCTGCTCAAACTGCACGGCACCCGTGCCGGCGGCCAGGATTACGGTGGGCGCCGCCGCGATCACGGCACCCTGCGCATCGCGCACCAGCCATTCGTCATCCACGCGTTCCAGGTGCAGGGCGCTGCTGGAAAAGCGCCGCGTCAGCAAGGCGCCGCAGGCGTCGAGCATGGCCGCGCAGACGGACGACGGGCGCGCCCAGCCGCCCTGTTCGAACCACCAGGCGCCATCGGGCGCCGGGGCGCCCAGCATGGCGGCCGCTTGCGGCGCTTCCAGCCAGCGCGCGAATTCCGGCGGATACACGCCGCTGGCGGCGATCTGCCGCTGCACCTGCGCATGCGCGCCATCGCGCGCCAGCTGCAGCACGCCGCACTGCGCGCCCTCGATGGCGGCGCCGATGCCGCCCAGGCCCTGCCAATGGCGCAGCGCATACAGGTAGGCGGCGCGCACCAGGCGCGTGGGGATGTTGTCGTCCTTCGACAGCAGCGGCATGAAGATGCCGGCCAGGTTGCCCGAGGCTTCGCCGGCCGGCTGCGCGTGGCGCTCGATCAGGGTCACTTTCCAGCCGCGCGCGGCCAGGCGTTCGCAGGCGGCCGCGCCGGCCACGCCCGCGCCGATGACGACGGCGCGCCGCTCGGGCGCCACGGAGGCCACGTGCTCCGCCCGCCGCGCATAAAACACGGCGCGCAAGCGGCTCTCGTCAAAGACAAAACCGTTCTTTTGCAGCGCCATGCGCTGCGCCTCGTCCAGGTGCACGGCATGCAACTGGGCGCCGTCGGCCATCAGCCGCGCCAGCACCGCCGCCGCCGCGGGCACCCAGGCCAGGTGCACGGCATCGATGCGCGCCGACAGCTGCGCCAGGCAAGCGTCCGCTTCGCCGACCAGCACATCGAGCGTGACAAGGCCATCGCGCGACATCATGCGGTGCTGGCCCGGCACGCAGGGCGGCCACTGGCGGCGCCACTCGTCCGGCAAATGGCTGGCATCGACAGGGCGCGGCGCCAGCGCGATGTAATGCAGGCGCCGCCCGCCATGCGCGGCACAGGCGGCGCGAAAGCGCGCGCCGTCGAAATCCGTGTCCAGCATGACCAGCGCCTGGCGCATCATCGGCCCGCGCGGCAAAAGCACGCCGGGGCGTGGTCGTTGACCATGCCGATGCCCTGCATGTAAGCGTAGATGATGGTCGAGCCGACAAACTTGAAACCGAGCTTGAGCAAGTCCTTCGACAGCTGGTCCGACAAAGCCGTCCTGGCGGGGAATTCGCCCGGCTGCCAGCTGTTGACGATGGGCTGGCCATCCACGTACGCCCACAGGAAGCTGTCCAGGGTCTGCCCTTGCGCGCGCAGGCGCAGGTAGGCTTGTGCATTCGTGATGGCCGCCGCCACCTTCAGGCGGTTGCGCACGATGCCGGGGTCGGCCAGCAGCTGCGCCACCTTCTCGGGGCCGTACGCGGCGATCTTTTCCGCGTCCCAGCCGTCGAAGGCGGCGCGGTAGGTTTCGCGCTTGTTGAAGATGGTTTCCCAGCTCAGGCCCGCCTGCGCTCCCTCCAGGTTCAGCATCTCGAACAGGCGCCGCTCGTCGTGGCAAGGCACGCCCCACTCCGTGTCGTGGTAGTCGAGGTAGCGGGGATTGGCCGGATTGGCCCAGGAACAGCGGATCGTCTTCATGGTCATGGTGTCTTCGTGTGCAGGCAAGTGCCAGTATAGTTTATCGGCCGCGCAGGATGCGCCCCAGTTCCAGCAAGCCGTGCGCCATCTCGGCTGGTGGAATGGCGGCAAAGCCCAGCAGCAGCCCCGGCGGCGCGCTGCCTGCCGGCCCTGCCGCCGGATCGGCATAGTGGCCCAGCGGACGCAGTTCGATGCCCCGCGCCAGCCCCGCCTGCGATACCGCTTCCTCATCGTGCGCACCGCGAAAATACGCGCACAGTTCCAGGCCGCTGTCGGCCGGTCCGCACGCCAGCTGGTCGTCGAGTTCGCGCGCGATGCCGCGCACCAGCGCATCGCGCCGCTCGGCATTGCTGTCGCGCGTGCGGCGGATATGCCGGCCGAAGTGTCCCTCGGCGATGAAGTCGGCCAGCGCCATCTGCGGCACGATGGCCGTGTGCCGGTCCATCACGGCCTTGGCCTGCACCAGCGATTCGGCCAGCGCCTGCGGCGCCACCATGTAGCCCAGGCGCAGGCCGGGGAACAGCACTTTCGACAAGGTGCCCACGTAGACCACGCAGCCGTCGCGGTCCAGGCTTTGCAGGGACGCCAGCGGCGCGCCCGCGTAGCGGTATTCGCTGTCGTAATCGTCTTCCACCACCCAGGCCTTGTGGTGCGCGGCCCAGGCCAGCAAGGCCAGGCGGCGCGGCAGGCTCATGCTCACGCCCAGCGGCATCTGGTGCGACGGCGTCACGTAAGCCAGCTTCGCCTCGGGGCAATGCGCCACGTCCAGCCCCTGCGCATCGACGGGCACAGGAAAGACCTTGGCGCCGGCCGCGCGCAGGGGGCCGCTGGCGCCCCGGTAGCCGGGCGACTCCATCCAGGCGGCGTCGCCCGGCGCCAGCAAAATGGTCGACAGCAGGAACAGCGCCTGCTGCGAGCCGGAAGTGATGACGATCTGCTGCGGCGTGCAGTGGATGCCGCGCGACGCCTTCAGGTACACGCACAGCAGTTCGCGCAGCGGCAGGAAGCCGGCCGGGTCGCTGTAGCCGAACTGGTGGTCGGGTCGGCGCCAGCGCCGCGCTTCCAGGCGGTTCCACACGTCGAAGGGAAAATGGTCGATGCGCGGCATGCCGACGCGGAAGGCGCGCAGCGGGCCACGGTGAAACGCCACCTGGCGCATGGCCGCCACCACGCCCTGCCCGCGCGCGGACAGGGGCCGCAGCAGGCCGGGCGCGCTGGCGGCTGGCTGCCCTGCTGGCGGCGCGACGGACATCGGCACCTTGGCGCTGATGAAGGTGCCGCGCCCCACGGCGCCATCGAGATAGCCTTCGGCCGCCAGCTGCGCATACGCATTGAGCACCGTCTGGCGCGACACGCCCAGCAAGCCGCAAAACGCGCGCGTGGGCGGCAGCTGCGTGCCCGGCGCCAGGCTGCCCGCCAGAATGGCCGCCTTGATGGCGCCATACAGCTGGCGGAACAGCGGTTCGGCGAGGCCCCGGTCGAGCGGCAAGGCGGCGATGATCTGATTGACGTGGGCAGCGGGCATGGGGGAGCTTTGAAATTGGTAGCTTCAAGATAGCACTTATTGGCTGTTTTAAATAGCCAAGATCCGCATTAAGATGGAGCTCCGATTCCCGACATCATGGAGCTTTCATGCAGCAGTTTTTCGCCACCGTGGCCTGGCAGCGCGACGGCCAGGATTTCGCCGGCCAGCGCTACAGCCGTGGCCATGCATGGCAGTTCGACGGCGGCCTGACAGTGCCCGCCTCGTCCTCGCCGCTGTCCGTGCCGCTGCCCATGTCGGTGGCGGCCAACGTCGACCCGGAAGAGGCGCTGGTGGCCGCCACGTCCAGCTGCCACATGCTGTTCTTCCTGTCGCTGGCGGCGCAGCGCGGTTTTGTCATTGACGACTACCGCGACGAGGCCGTCGGCGAACTGGGCAAGAATGCCCGGGGCCGCCTGGCCATGACGCGCATCGTGCTGCGTCCACGCATCGCCTTCGCGGGAACGCCGCCATCGCCCGAGGCGCTGGCCGCCCTGCACCACGACGCGCACGAACGCTGCTACATCGCCAATTCGCTGACGGCCGATGTCGTCGTCGAGGAGCGCTAGGTGTACGCGCCCGCCAGCTTTCGCGAAGAGCGGCTCGAGGTGCTGCATGGCCTGATGGCGGCCCATCCGCTGGGCGCGCTGGTGCGCCTGGGCGACGATGGCCTGTGCGCCGACCATGTGCCTTTCGAGATCGCCGCGCCCACGCCCAAGGCGCCGTTCGGCACGTTGCGCGCCCACGTGGCGCGCGCCAACCCACTGTGGCGCGCCGCCGGCGCCGACTGCATGGTGATCTTCCAGGGACCGCACGCCTACATCACGCCCGCCTGGTATGCGGAAAAGCAGCGCAGCGGCAAGGAAGTACCCACCTTCAATTACGCGGTGGTGCATGCGCACGGCCCCCTGCTCGCCATCGAGGATGCGGGCTGGCTGCTGGGATTGGTGGAGCGGCTGACGGCGCGCCATGAGGCAGATCAAGCCGCGCCGTGGCGGGTAAGCGATGCGCCAGCCGATTACATCGGCAAGCTGCTGAAAGCCATCGTCGGCATCGAAATCCCCCTCACGCGCCTCACGGGCAAATGGAAACTGGGACAGAACCGCAGCCTGGCCGACCAGGCCACCATGGCGCAAGGCCTGGCGCTGGACCACCAGCCCGGCGCCGCGCAAGCCCTGGGCGCGCTGATCGCCGCCAACGTCAAGCCAGCCAGCTGACGGCCGCCGAAA
>CAUSDR010000372.1:0-5704 GCA_963530105.1 uncultured Janthinobacterium sp. | reverse complement strand
ATGCGGCCCTGCTGCGGCGTGCAAAAGTCCAGCAGGCACTTGAGCAGGGTGGTCTTGCCCGCGCCATTGACGCCCACCAGGCCGAACAGTTCACCAGCGCGCACGTGCAGGTCGACGCCGCGCAGGACGCTCATGCCGTCCAGCTGCGTGTGCACGTTGTGAAACTCGATGGCGCAGGCGTTCATAGGGGTGAAATGGGGAGAAAAAGGCGGTGGACGACCTTCATTATTGCCATGCGCGCCGCTGCCCGGCAAGTGTTTCCTTGTACAGTGTTGAAATCCACAAAAATCAAACCTTGGAATATATTTTCTTTAAGAAACAACAGGTTCTGGAATAAAATACCTTCGCGCACCGCTGGCGTGCGCCGTCTGTTGAATTTGTCGAGGAGTAAGCATGGCAAGGCCAGAGAAAGTCCGGCTCGGTGAAATTTTGGTGCAGCAGAAACTGCTGACGGAAGAACAGTTGGGCCAGGCCTTGACGGAGCAGAAGCGCTCCGGGCGCAAGCTGGGACGGGTCTTTGTCGAGCACGGCTTTGTCACGGAAGAACAGATTTCCGGCGCGCTGGCGCGCCAGCTGGACATTCCCTACATCAACCTGAAGTTTTTCAACATCAATCCCGAGCTGGTGCGGCTGCTGCCGGAAACCCAGGCGCGGCGCTTCCGCGCGCTGGTGCTGGAAGACCGCCGCGAGGGCTTGCTGGTCGGCATGTCCGACCCCACCGACCTGTTCGCCTACGATGAAATTTCGCGCCTGGTCAAGCGCCAGATCGAGCTGGCCGTCGTCAACGAGACGGAAGTGCTGGCCGCCATCGACCGCATCTACCGCCGCACGGAAGATATCTCCACCCTGACGCGCGAGCTGGAGCAGGACCTGGGCGACGTTTCCGTCGACTTCGGCGCGCTGGCCGTCAATCCGGGCCTGGAAGAGGCGCCCATCGTCAAGCTGCTGCAATCCGTGTTCGAGGATGCCACGCAGGTGCGCGCTTCGGACATCCACATCGAGCCGCAGGAAGGCCGGCTGCAGATCCGCTTCCGCATCGACGGCGTGCTGCATCTGCAGACGGAAGCGGACAGCAAGATCGCCAGTTCGCTGGCGCTGCGCCTGAAGCTGATGTCGGACCTGGATATTTCCGAGAAGCGCCTGCCGCAGGACGGCCGTTTCGCCATCCGCGTGAAAAACCAGCGCATCGACGTGCGTATCTCGACCATGCCGACGCAGTACGGCGAATCGGTGGTGATGCGGCTGCTGAACCAGGGCGGCACCACCTTGCGCCTGGACGCCATCGGCATGCCGCCCGCGCTGGTGGCGCAGTTCCGCGCCATCGTCAGCCGCCCGAACGGCCTCGTGCTGGTGACGGGGCCGACGGGCAGCGGCAAGACGACGACCCTGTATTGCGCCCTGGCCGAACTGAACTCGGTGGAAAAAAAGCTCATCACGGTGGAAGATCCCGTCGAGTACCGCTTGCCTGGCATTAACCAGGTGCAAGTCAATGACAAGATTGAACTGAATTTTGCCAGGGTGCTGCGCTCGGCCCTGCGGCAGGACCCCGACATCGTGCTCGTCGGCGAGATGCGCGACCAGGAAACGGCGCAGATCGGCCTGCGCGCCGCCATGACGGGCCACCTGGTGCTGTCGACGCTGCACACCAACGACGCCATCAGCACGCCGCTGCGCCTGATGGACATGGGCGTGCCGCGCTACATGGTGGGCAGTTCGCTGCAAGCCGTGCTGGCGCAGCGCCTCGTGCGCGTCATCTGCGAGAGCTGCAGCACGCCATACGCGCCCACGCCCAACGAATACGAATGGCTGCGCCTGGAACTGGGCGAACTGGTCGAGCGCAACCAGTATTTCCACGGCAAGGGCTGCTCGCACTGCAATGGCATGGGTTACCGGGGCCGCACGGGCGTGTATGAATTGCTGGAAATCACGCGCGCCGTGGCGGACGCCGCCAACCATGCCGACCCGTCCCACTTCATGAAGGTGGCGACGGCGCAGATGGCGGGCGAAACCTTGCGCCGCCATGCCGTGCAGCTGGTGGTTGCCGGCCGCACGACGGTGATGGAAGCGATGCGCATCAGTAACCAGAGCGAGGATTGAGGTGCCGTTCTTCGCATACAAGGCGCGCAACGCCAATGGCGAACTGCTGACCGGCGTGATGGAAGGGGCCGACAGCGGCGCCGTGGCCGACCAGCTGATGGCGGGCGGCATCACGCCCGTCGACATCAGCGTTACCAAGCAGACGGTGACGGGCGCCGGCGCCAGCACCCTGAACTGGTGGGACAAGCTGACGGAAAAAAAAGTCACGCCCATGGACGTGCAGCTGTTCAGCCGCCAGCTGTACACCCTGCTGAAGGCGGGCGTGCCCATCATGCGCGGCCTGGCCGGCCTGCAGGAGTCCGCCATCAGCCCCGCCTTTGGCCGCATCATCAAGGATGTGCGCGAGTCGCTCGACGCGGGGCGCGAACTGTCGGCCGCCATGGCGCGCCACCCCACCGTGTTTACGCCGTTCTACCTGTCGATGGTGCGCGTGGGCGAAATGACGGGGCGCCTCGATGAAGTGTTCCTGCGCCTGTTCGACCACCTGGAATTCGACCGCGACATGCGCGCGCGCGTGAAAACGGCGACGCGCTACCCGACCTTCGTCGTCATCGCCATGCTGGCGGCGATGATCATCGTCAACATGTTCGTCATTCCCCAGTTCGAGAAAGTGTTTGCCAGCTTTCACGCGGAATTGCCGCTGATGACGCGCGTCCTGATCGCGACCTCGCGCTTCACCGTCGAATACTGGCCCATCCTGCTGCTGCTGGGCGTGGGCGGTTTTTTCGGCTGGCGCGCCTGGCTGCGCACGAAAGAGGGCCTGTACAAGTGGGACCGCACCAAGCTGCGCCTGCCGATTGCCGGCAAGATCATCCTGAAGGGCACCATGGCCCGCTTTGCCCGCAGCTTCGCGCTGTCGAGCACCAGCGGCGTGCCCATCGTGCAGGCGCTGACGGTGGTGTCGCAAACCGTCGACAACACTTACCTGAGCGCGCGCGTCGAGCAGATGCGCGACGGCGTCGAGCGCGGTGAAAGCATCCTGCGCACGTCGGTGGCGGCCAACGTGTTTACGCCCGTGGTGCTGCAAATGATCGCCGTGGGCGAGGAATCGGGCTCGCTCGACGACCTGATGGACGAGATCGCGGACATGTACGAGCGCGAAGTCGATTACGAACTGAAAACCCTGTCGGCGCAGATCGAGCCGATACTCATCGTCTTCCTCGGCGCCATGGTGCTGGTGCTGGCGCTGGGCATCTTCCTGCCGATCTGGGACCTGGGCCGGGCGGCCCTGCACTGATGGCGCCGCCAAGCCGCCAGCGCGGTTTTACCCTGTTCGAGCTGGCGGTGGTGGCGGCCGTGTTCGCCATTCTGGTGGCGCTGTTCCTGAGCCGCGTGAGCGGCTACCAGCGGCAGGCGCAGCAGGTTGCCGTGGCGCAGACCCTGGGCGCGCTGCGCACCGGCTTGCGGCTGCAAGTGCTGCAGCTGTACCTGGCGGGCCAGCGCGAACGGATCGCGGCGCTGGCAGCGCAGAATCCGTTCGACTGGCTGGCCGACAAACCGGCCAATTACCTGGGCGAGTTTGTGCAGCCGGAACTCGATAAACTGCCGGCGGGGAATTGGCTGTACGACAAAAACGAACAAAAAATCATTTATTTGTTAAGTGAAGGCAATATTTTTCCCAGTCCGAGGGTTGATGTACTGAAATTTAAGGTAATCTTGCCGGGTGCGGACGCCGAGATTGAAAAACTCGCCCAGGAACCCGATATTGTGGCGTGGAAATCCCCGGACTCGGCAGCAAACTGAGTGCGGTGCTGCGAAAGTTTCATGTTTTTGATGTTTTTAATTGATTTTGGAGAGCTGGTATGAACAAATCCTTACGTAATTTGAAGAGCGGCGCCCAGGCGGGTTTCACCCTGATTGAACTGATTGTTGTCATCGTCATCCTGGGCATCCTGGCGGCGACGGCAATTCCCAAATTCATCGACATGTCGACCGATGCGCGCGTGGCCAAGATGCAGGCGGCCGCCGGCGCCATCAAGGCAGGCGCGGCGCTGTACCATGCGCAATTCCTGGTCAATAGCGATCCTGCCAAGGCGGTCGTCATGGAAGGCAAGACCATCAAGGATGCGTTCGGCTACCCGGCTGCCACCGCGGACGGCATCCAGGAAGCGGCCGGCCTGTCGGTCAACGATTACCATATCACCATTGCCGGCACGGTCATGACTGTCGCAGTCGACAGCGCCGCCACCCGCGCCAGCTGCTCGGTGGTGTATACGGAGCCGGCCAGCGCTGGCCAGGCGCCAGGCATTGTCGTCAACGCCTCGGCAACCAATTGCGACTAAGCCTGTAAGCACCCTGCAAGGCAGTCCGGCCCGCCCGGCCTGCCTTGCGCATTCCCAGCCCAACCCCAGGCTTTGCCAGTTGGGCTTTTTTACGGGCCATCCATTGCCACAGCCACCGACCGTCTTCCCGCATCCCGACGCCGCGCCGCAAGGCGGAGCGCGGCGCCGTGGCGCGCGCGGCTTCACGCTGATCGAGCTGGTGGCCGTGCTGGTGATCGCTGGCTTGCTGGCCACGTTTGCCGCTTCCCGCTTTTTCCAGCGCGCCACCTTTGATGCGCGCAGTTTCAGCGACCAGGTGGCCAATATCGTGCGTTATGGTCAAAAGCTTGCCATTGCGCAAAACCGTCCCGTCTTTGTGTCTATCGATGACAACAGGGTGGCCCTGTGTTTCGATGCGGCGTGCAGCGCAGCCGAACGCGTGCTGCCGCCCACGGGCAGCAATAGCGGCAGCCGGGAAACGCTGGAACACTGCGGGGCGGACACCAGCTGGCTGTGCGAAGGCCGTCCCTCCGGCGTCACGCTGTCCACCGATGCAGCGGTGGCCAGTTTTTATTTCGATGCGCTGGGCAAACCGTATGCGCTGGGAAATGTGTTCCCGGCCGAATCGACCTTCCCCGCGCAACTGGCGATCCGCATGCAGGGCGACGGCAACAAGCGCACGGTGACGGTGGAAAGGGAGACCGGCTATGTCCATTGAGTTGCGCCGCCGCCAGCGCGGCGTGAGCCTGATCGAACTGGTGCTGTTCATCGTCATCGTCGGCGTGGCGTCGGTCGCCATCCTGGAAGTCATGAGCCTGACGACGAAACGCAGCGCCGACCCGCAGCTGCGCAAGCAGGCGCTGGCGATCGCCGAAGGCATGCTGGAAGAAATCCAGCTGGCCGGTTTTACTTATTGCGATCCGCGCTTTGAAGTGGCGGAAACCGCCCAGTCGGTGGCGGCCTGCGTGGCCGAGGTGATGGTCGACGGCAATCCCGTCATGCAGCCGGTGCCGGACAAGCCGGGGCGCGAAGACCCGAGCATAGGCCGGCCGTATGTCAGCGTGAACGATTATGTCGACGCCTACGGCACGCCCAAGGAATACGCCACGGATGCGCAGGGCGTGGCCTGGGCTGCCAATTCCCCCCAGAAATACACCGCCTCCGTGACGATCACCGAGCAAGCCCTGGGCGGGCTGCCCGCCTCGGAAAGCCTGCATATCCAGGTGACAGTGCCGTACGCCGGCACGCAGATCGTGCTGGACGGCTACCGGGTGCGCTACGCGCCGAACAGTATCCCATGAGACATTCCTTCAATGCCCGCCGCCTGCGCGGCTTTACCCTGGTAG
>CAUSDR010000371.1:0-5711 GCA_963530105.1 uncultured Janthinobacterium sp. | reverse complement strand
CTGCAGCGGCGCGGCGGCGCGGCTGCCGCCCGCCGTGCTGGCAGTGCTGGCGCTGCTGGCCGTGCTGGCCGTGCTGGCGGCAGCCGGCAAGGCGCCAGGGGTGGCGGCAACACAAAGCATCAGCAACAATGCGCGGCAGCAGCGGCGCACCGCTGCCCTGCCCATCCCGCCGCCAAGCCGCAAGCCGCCCGGCACTTCACGCATCATTCGCCATGCCCTTGCCCGCTTTCGCCTGTCACCATGTTTCAACCATGCGCCGCATTCACGGCCACCGACACTTACAAAAACATGATAACGTCAACTGGCGGCGCAAGTCTATTGCTTCGGGCAAAGTTTTGTTGACTGACTGGCGTGGCGGCCTGTGGCACCACGCCGGGCAAGGTGCGAACCGTCGCTACCCGGCGGTACTGCTGATGCCGAACAATTCCAGCTTCAGCCCCTTTATTCCGGACGGCACGTAAATCGCCATGGCCTGCGCCTTGATCATTGCGTCATAGATGCCGCCCTTGTTTTCAATCGAGAAATAATAAGTATTCGGCCGTACCGGCACTTCCGCCGGCACCTGCGCCATATGCCGCAATTCGGCGCCCGGCAATGCCCGCCCCAGCAAGAGTTCGATAGTGTCGGGCGATGAAATCTTGAATTGCAACGGCACCGTGGCGACCAGCTCCAGCGCCGGCATGTCCGCATTCACCGCCAGGCAAAGTTCCGTTTGGCGGTCGATGCGCGCGGCGTCGAGCACGGCATGGTAGTGGGTGTTTTTTTGCGCATCGTTGGACAAGGCGATGGGAAAGTAACGCGACAGCAGCACGGTATCGACCAAGTCGCGAATCATGCCATCGAGCTTGCCAAAACCGGGGGCTGAATCCTCGTGCCGGTATGCCGGCAAGTCGCTCAGCGTGTATTTTTTCGAAAATGTCATCAGGCCGCCGGCCAGCGCCATCAATTTTTCAAACAGATACACGGGATGGTGTCGCCGGTAGCTGGCGCAATGACTGAGCGCCGCGCTGGCCGTACTCAAGGTGTTGAGCATCCAGAACGAGGCGGCATCGCTGCCGTGAAATTCCACCGTGTTCCTGCCGGGCTGGCGGTGGCGGCCGTACAGCGCCTCAATTTTCGCCCCCATGCGTTCGATCAGCGAATCGAGCATTTTCTGCAGCGCCGGTTCCGCGCCGATGGTCAGTCCTGGCGGAATGAAGGACGTGTCGATATCAAAACTGCCATTGCCGCTGCGGTACAAGCGCACCAGCGGAATCGCCAGATAGTCATGCAGCGGGTCCAGTTGCGACAGCAGCGATACGCGTTTTTTCAGATAGGCGACATCGATGCTGACCGCCTCGCTGTATAAATCAGGCGTTTCAATATCCGCCTGCACGTAGCGTCCCCGCGCGGAACTCGCATTGCCGCCATGCGCCTGCATGGCGGGCAGCGCGGCATAAAAGATGAAGCTATGTTCGTCGGAAGGCAGCCTGGACAAGTCTACCGCGCTGGGCAATGCATCGCTGAGCGGCGCTTCGCAGATCTCGCCATCCTGGAAGACGAGCGACATGGTGTCCGCCCGCAAGCTGTTGTTGGCCAGCGCATCCGCATTCCAGCTGACGTCATGCACGCCCCACAAATGCGGATTGAGCAATGACACCAGGCGTTGCAGGCGCGCTTCGTGATAGCGGTCCAGTTGCTGGAATTGCTGGGGACCGATGGCCAGGCCCTCCGACCACAGTAATTTTGCTGGCAAAGTCATTGCGCTCTCCATGATGGGCATTGGGTTCTTGCTGCCTTGCCAGTCTGCTGTTGCCCGCGCAAAGGCTCTTTGATGTTGCGCAGCAACCCAGTTCAATTATTTGCGCAACCGCAACTTACCCCTGCACAAACGCCCGGATACTGGCCATTCCGCGGCAACGATGCCAAGGAGGCCTCGATGTCCCAGGACGACGCGCCGGCAATGTGCGGCACCACACCACGCGAGCGGAAAAAATAACAATGGAAGATTTGCTGCCGTATTTCGAACGCGAACTGGTGATGCTGCGGCGCCATTGCCGGGAATTTTCCGACCGCTATCCGCGCATCGCCGGCAAGCTGCAAATGTCCGGCGAATCCTGTGAAGACCCGCACGTCGAACACTTGATCGAATCGGTAGCCATGCTGGCGGCGCGCATCTCGAAAAGGCTCGATGACGACTATCCGCAATTTACCGAAGCCTTGTTCGAAGCCCTGTTCCCGCATTACCTGCGCCCGTTTCCCTCGTGCGCCATCGTGCGCCAGCCGGCGCCAGCGCCAGGTGCCGGCGTCTTGCACCTGCCGGCCGGCAGCGAAATGGAGTCCACGCCCGTACGCGGCGTGCGCTGCCGCTTCAAGACCATCTATGACATGGCAACAGGGACAGCGGCACTGGACAATGCGATTTTCGACGCCATGATCCAGGCGCCGCCCGGGGTGCGCCTGCCAATGTCAGTGACTTCCTCGCTGGCCATCAGCATCGGGCATGCCGGCACAGCGCGCGCGCCGCTGCGGGTCTACATTGATGGCGAGCCATCCTTTTCCGCCGCGCTGCGTGATGCCCTGTTCATGCGTACGGTCTGCGCTTTTGCGTCAGCCGATGGGGTGCCATGGACCGCATTGGCGCGCATCCCCTTGGCCCCAGCCGGCTTCGCCGATGCCGATGCATTGATACCATTTGGCGCCCGTTCGCAGCCTGCCTACCGCATCCTTGGCGAATACTTTGCGTATCCGGAAAAATTCAATTTCTTTGACATCGACCTCGCAGCGCTGTGCGCTGCGTTGCCGCCTGGCTGCCAGCGCGTCACCCTGCATCTGTGCATGGGCGGCCTGCGACCGGATTCCGATGCCGCGCGCATGTTGTCCAGCCTGTCCAGCGACAATTTAAAGCTGGGCTGCAGCCCGGCGGTCAATCTGTTCCGCCAGGAAGGCGTGCCCATCTCCGTCACGCGGCAGAAAACCGACTACGCCGTGCTGGCCCATGCAACCCACGCGCATGGCTATGAAGTCGTCGCCGTTGACAAGGTACGCTTGCTGCGCCAGCACGGAGGCGAAAGCACCCTCACCGAGTTCCGGCCGCTGTACAGCCTGCGCCACGGCGAGGGTGCTGCGCAACGAGGCCACTACTGGGTCATGCGGCACGATACAAATCTTGCCATCAAGAGTCCGGGCCATGAGAAAAGAATGACCCTGGTCGACAGCGATTTTAATCCCTTGATCAATGACAAGGCCAGCTTGTCGCTGTCACTCACTTGCAGCAACCGCGATCTTCCGCTCGCGCTCAAATATGGCCTGCCGCAAGGCGACTTGCTACCGTGCAGCGGCGGGCCAGCACTGCAACTGCTGCGGCGTCCCAGCCCGCCACGGCGATTTTCACCGGGTGCAGGCCTGCACTGGCGCCTGATTTCCCACCTGGCGCTGAATCATCATGCGCTGGTCCAGGAAGGCTTGCCGGCGCTGCGTGAAATGCTGACGCTGTATGACTTGTCCCAGTCGGCGACCTCACAGCGCCAGATCAGCGGCATCGTCGCCCTGGCGCACTGCCCCGCCACGACCTGGCTGCGGCACAAGCGCGGCACCTCTCTGGCGCATGGCGTGGAAGTACGCATCACGCTAGACGAGGAAGCGTTTGTCGGCAGCGGCATGCACCTGTTTGTCCAGGTCATCGATCACTTCCTCGGGCTGTACGTGCAAATCAACAGTTTCATCGAACTGGTGGTGCTGTCACTGCAAAGCGGAGAGGAGCTGATGCGATGCCAACCAAGAAGCGGACTGCAGAATCTGGTGTAATCCAACATTTGTTGGCCGAACCTTACCGCTATCAATTCATGCAGGCGGTACGTATTCTGCTGTGCTGGCTGCGCCAGCAGAATATGACTCAGACACAAGCGTTCAGCCAGGTACTGCGCTTCAGGAACAGCTTGTCATTAAGCTTTCCGGCCAGTGAAATCGAACGGCTATCGCTGGATGAAGACGAGCAGATCGCCCTGGTGCCGGCGTTCATGAGTTTTCTGGGTGCCAGCGGCACCTTGCCTTTGCATCATACGGAACGCATCACCGCCTATCGCCTCTCGACCAAGGATGCTGGCGTCTCCGCCTTCCTCGATATCTTTTCCCAGCGCATGGTGGTGCTCTATTTCCAGGCGTGGGAAAAGTACCGCCTTGAATCACCGCGCGCGAGTGCCGCACAAGATGAGCAACGCTCCTTGCTGATGACACTGGCAGGCGTGCAGCGCAATGCGCTCCTGTCAAACAGCGAAGCTGGCGCCGTGCCACAGGACGTCGCGGCCTGGTACGCGGGCCTGCTGCGCTGCCGCCCCGTTTCCGCACATGCGGTCGGCCGCGTGCTGAGCGAATACTGCTGTGTGCCAGTTGTCTTGGAGCAGTTTATTGGCAGCTGGGATTACCTGGAAAGAAGCCGCCTCAGCCTGCTAGGCAGCAGCAACTTTACCCTGGCGCGCGGCGCAACCTTGGGCCTGCGGCTATGGCGCCATGACATGCGCGTTTGCCTTCATGTCGGCCCGCTGGATCCCGCCGGCCTGCAACGCTTTCTGCCCCGTAGCACGGGCGCTGCCGCACTGGCAAAAATACTGGCGCTGTTCGGGGTGCCGGATCTGCAATATGAAGTGCGGCTGATATTGAGTCCGGCATGCATTGCGCCCCTGCGCCTGCACGCCCTTCCAGCAGAAAGAAGCCGCCTGGGCTGGACAGCCTTTCTGCCTACTGCGCAGGGAACGGTACGCAGCGCCGAAGTGCGCTATCTGCTGCCAATGTCATGAACACTCCATCGTATGAAAGCGAGGCGCGCATGAAACACGAGGGACGCGGTGTCATCCGGCTCGGCGACGCAACCGATCACGGCGGCAAGGTCACCAGTGCATCATCGGGCAGCACGGTCATGGGCAAGAGCGCGGCGCTGGCTGATGACGCGACTTTCTGCCCCAAGTGCAAAGGAAACTTTCCGATCACGCCTGATGGCGCCGGCGCAAGACACATGGGCAAGCCGTACGCCTATGACGGCGATGCGACCGCCTGCGGCGCCCGCCTGATCACGTCGCTATAGCGGAGGCAGGCCATGCATGCAAGCATCCAGGCGGCATTGTCCGCCTTCGACCTCGCCGCGCAGGAGCGGCGCCTGCTGCGCATCGACTTCCCCCGCGATGACGGCCCGGCTGGGGCCATCCTGCTGGTCAATTCGCTGACGGCCAGGGAGGAAGTTTCGCGCGACTTCCATTTCGAGGCGGAACTGCTGTCCGATGACGCGCATATCGCTCTCAAGGCCATGATGGGGCGCATGGTCACCATTTCCATGGTGCGCGACGATGGCACGCTGCGCCATTTCAACGGTTATGTGGGCGAATTTTGCCTGTTGCGCGCCGATGGCGGCTTCGCCTGGTACAAGATGGTGCTGCAGCCGTGGCTGGCCTTCGCCCGGCTACGCCAGGACAATGTGTCCTTTCACGGCCAAAGCGTGATGCAGCTGACTGAAACGACATTCGCCCATTACGAACAGCGCGACTGGAAAACCAGCATTCACGCAGAGGATCCGCAGATCACGTGCGCCAACCAGCACAATGAAACCGATTACAACCACTTGCACCGGCGCTGGGAATAACAGGGCATCCATTACTGGTATTAACATCGCGCGGACGGTCACACGCTTTGCCTGGGCGACAATACCTGGCTGACCGACAGCATCGACGCAGGCGATGGCC
>CAUSDR010000370.1:0-5716 GCA_963530105.1 uncultured Janthinobacterium sp. | reverse complement strand
GGGTGCAGACTATAGCCCCGCCCATGCGGCCCAGTCCTTGACGCAGGTGAAGGAATGCATGCATGGCTGGCGTACCTTCAAGTTGCTTGACCTCGCTGTAAAATGCCCCACCTCGTATCCGCTTCCAGACCGCCATGCCCCGCAAACCGCTGCTCATTTTCCTGCTGACCCTGTTTCTCACCGTGCTGCAAATACAGTGGGCCGCGCCGCCCGGCGGCTATGTCGACGAAACGCTGTCCATCCTCTCGCCCGAGGTGCTGGGCGCGTATCCCGGCGTGCTGCTGCTGTTCCTGCAAGCCGTCCTCGCCCGCCGCCAGGTGCCGGCACTGCGCCAGGCCGCCATCTGCACGGGCCTGTTGGCCGTGTACTGGCTGCTGGCCAATTACGTCACCTTCGACGCGCGCGTGGCCAGCTGGAGCACCTATTCGGCGCTGGAAATCTGGGCCCACGTGCTGCCCGCCTCCGTCATCAGCATCGCCATCTGCGGCGCCGCCTGGTTTGGCGGCACGTGGCTGATCCTGCGCCAGGCAGGCGCGAAGAAAACGCGCTGACACGTTTTTTTACCTGCATCAAGGATTCGGCAAGCAATGGCACGCGCTCTTTGACGCCACTACATTTAGTGACTAATCTCCATGAAAACACCGCATGTTGTGTTTATTGGAGGTTACATGACGACAAATGCAGTTCCCACCCCGCGCGGCCAGGTCGATGTCGCCGCATCCATCAATGAATACCTGGAGCGGCGCGACTGGAGGGTCAACGCCAACGCCAACCAGGGCTATTCGCTGGGCGGCCTGATACTCAACGTGTCGGGCAAGGTCATCGCCAACTACTGGCTGGACCAGGTGTATCCGCCCGAAGTGGGCGCGGCGCACCGCGAAGCGGCCCTGCACATCCACGACCTCGACATGCTGGCCGGCTATTGCGCCGGCTGGTCGCTGCGCACCCTGCTGCACGAAGGCTTGAACGGCGTGCCGGGCAAGATCGAATCCGGGCCGCCGAAGCACATGTCGAGCGCCATCGGCCAGATCGTCAATTTTCTCGGCACCCTGCAAAACGAGTGGGCCGGCGCGCAGGCGTTCAGCTCCTTCGACACCTACATGGCGCCCTACATCCGCCAGGACAGCCTGCGCTACGAAGACGTGCGCCAGTACATGCAGGAACTGATCTTCAACCTCAACGTGCCGTCGCGCTGGGGCACGCAGACGCCGTTCACCAACCTGACGTTCGACTGGGTCTGTCCGGACGACTTGCGCGAGCAGGTGCCCGTCATCGCCGGCCAGGAGATGGATTTCCGCTATGGCGAGCTGCAGGCGGAGATGGACATGATCAACCGCGCCTACATCGAGATCATGATGGCGGGCGACGCCAGGGGCCGCGTCTTCACCTTCCCCATCCCCACCTATAACATCACGGAGGATTTCGACTGGCACAGCGAGAATGCGGAACGCCTGTTCGAGATGACTGCCCGCTACGGCCTGCCCTACTTCCAGAATTTCATCAATTCGGAGCTCAAGCCGAACATGATCCGCTCCATGTGCTGCCGCCTGCAGCTGGACTTGCGCGAGCTGCTGAAACGCGGCAATGGCCTGTTCGGGTCCGCCGAGCAGACGGGTTCCCTGGGCGTGGTGACCATCAACTGCGCCCGCCTGGGCCACCGATGGCGCGGCGACGAAGCGGCCTTGCTGGCGGACCTGGACCGCCTGCTGGAACTGGGCAAGACCAGCCTGGAAATCAAGCGCGCCACCATCGAGGAATTGATGCAGCAAGGGCTGTTCCCGTACACGAAGCGCTACCTGGGCACCTTGCGCAACCACTTTTCCACCCTGGGCGTGAACGGCATCAACGAGATGATCCGCAATTTCAGCGGCGACGCTTATGACATCACGGCGCCCCAAGGCCATGCGCTGGCCGTGCGCCTGCTCGACCATGTGCGCGCCCGCATGCTGCAATTCCAGGAAGAGACGGGCCACATGTACAACCTGGAGGCGACGCCGGCCGAAGGCACGACCTACCGCTTCGCGCGCGAAGACGGCAAGCGCTATCCGGCCATCCTGCAGGCGGGCACGCCCGACAACCCGTACTACACGAATTCGTCGCAGCTTCCCGTGGGCCATACGGACGACCCGTTCGAGGCGCTGGAATTGCAGGACACGCTGCAGCGCAAGTACACGGGCGGCACCGTGCTGCACCTGTACATGACGGAAGCGCTGTCGGACGCGAATGCCTGCCGCGAACTGGTGAAGCGCGCCCTGAGCCGCTTCTCGCTGCCCTACATCACCGTCACGCCCACCTTTTCCATCTGCCCGCGCCACGGCTACCTGGCGGGCAAGCACGAATTCTGCCCCACCTGCGACGCCGAGCTGATCGCCCGCATGCAGACGCACCCTGGTCCATCACTTGAGGAAACACCATGAATGCTCGTCCCGACTTCACCCCCGCCATCACCCTGCTCGACAGCGAACGCCAGCGCTGCGAAATCTGGACCCGCGTGATGGGCTACCACCGTCCCGTCGCCTCGTTCAACATCGGCAAGCAGGGCGAATTCCACGAGCGCCAGTATTTTACGCAGGCCAGCGCCAAGGTCGGCCTGCCCGCCTGCCATGGCTCTTGAACTGAAAGTGGGCGGTCTGACGCCCTTTTCCGCCAGCGACTATCCAGGCAAGCTGGCGGCCGTCGTCTTCGTGCAGGGCTGCCCGTGGCGTTGCGGCTATTGCCACAACCCCCATCTGCAGCCACGCACGCAGGAGGGCGCGATGCCCTGGCGCGACGTACTGGCCCTGCTGCGCCGCAGAGTGGGCCTGGTCGATGCCGTCGTCTTCAGCGGCGGCGAAGCGTGCATGGACCCGGCCCTGGAACGCGCCATGCTCGACGCCAGGGCGCTGGGCTTTGCCATCGGCCTGCACACGGCCTGCATCTATCCGCAGCGCCTGCGACAGGTGCTGCCCCTGGTCGACTGGGTGGGTTTCGACATCAAGGCGCCGTTCGGCGACTATCGACATGTGACCCGCGTGGCCGGCAGCGGCGACCCGGCGCGCGCCTGCCTGGACGCCATCGTTGCCAGCGGCGTTGCCCATGAATGCCGCACCACCGTGCACCCGGACCTGCTGCCGGACGAACAGCTGCTGGCCCTGGCCGCCGCGCTGGCCGAGAAAGGCGTCAACAACTACGTGCTGCAGCAGTTCCGGGCCGACGGCTGCCTCGATGCGGCACTGGCCGGCCGCCCCCTGCACGGCTACCCGGCGGCGGGGACCCTGGCGCAAATCGGCGCCATGTTTCCCAGATTTACATTCCGTAATCATGGCATTTGAGCCTGCCGCCACATAATTGCTGAAACACCAGCAAAATTCCCCGTTCTGCAACGCTGAAATGCCTGGCGTGCTGTAATGTAGCAACTGCGCCGCGCACCACGCGCGACGCGCTTGCTCCCCCATACAGCACCACAGATAAGCGTCATCCATGAACGATTTCACCGCAGCCAGCCCAGTCACTCCCCCTACCCACGCCGACATCCTGTACGGCCCGCCGCGACCGGATCTGCTGCGCGAGGAAGTGCTGGCCGACCTGCTGGAAGCGACGGCCCGCCGCTGCCCGCAGCACATCGCCCTGATCGACGGCGAACGCCGCATCAGCTATGCGGAACTCGATGCGCAGGCGGGACTGGCGGCCGCGCGCCTGGTGGCGGCCGGCGTGAAACCGGGCGACATCGTCGGCCTGTGGCTGCCGCGCGGCGCGCATTTGCTGCTGATGCAGGCGGCCATTGCCAAGGCGGGCGCCGCCTGGCTGCCCGTCGATGAAGACACGCCCGTCGAACGCCTGCAAGTGTGCCTCGATGACGCCAATGGCTTTGGTGTCGTCAGCTGCGCGCAGTTCGCGCCGCGCCTGCTTGATGCGGGCGTGGGCCGTCCCGTGTGGACGGCGGAAGACCTGCTGGCGCCCGCCGCGCCGGGCGAACATCTGCCCGCGCGCGGCAAGGTTCTGCCCGAGCACCCGGCCTACGTCATCTACACGTCCGGCTCCACTGGCAAGCCCAAGGGCATCCTGATCAATCAGCGCAGCATCTGCCACTTCCTGCGCAGCGAAAACGCCGTGCTGGAAGTGGCGCAGTCCGACACCGTCTACCAGGGTTTTTCCGTCGCCTTCGACATGTCGTTCGAGGAAATCTGGATCGCCTACCTGGTGGGCGCCACCCTGTGGCTGGGCCCCAAGGATATCTCGGGCGACCCGGAAGCGCTGCCGCGCGCGCTGGCGGCCAATCACGTCACCGTGCTGCACGCCGTGCCGACCCTGCTGGCCCTGTTCGCGGAAGACGTGCCGGGTTTGCGCCTGATCAACCTGGGCGGCGAGATGTGTCCGGTATCGCTGGTCGAACGCTGGTCGCGCCCGGGGCGCGCCATGTTCAATACCTATGGCCCCACCGAGGCCACCGTCTCGTGCAGCCTGGCGCGACTGCGGCCCGGCGAACCCGTCACCATCGGCACGCCGCTGCCGAACTATGGCTTGCTGGTGCTGCAAGTGGCCGAGGCGGGAGAAAACCGTCCCTTGACCCTGCTGCCCCGCGGCGTGACGGGAGAATTGTGCATCATCGGCCCCGGCCTGGCGGAGGGCTACCTGGGCCGGCCCGACCTGACGCTGGAAAAATTCCTGCCCAATCCGTGGAGCACGGGACCCGACGATGCGCGCCTGTACCGCACGGGCGACCTGGCGCGCATCGATGCGGATGGCCAGGTGCTGTGCCTGGGCCGCGCCGACGACCAGGTGAAAATACGCGGCTTCCGCGTCGAGCTGGGCGAGATCGAAACCGTGCTGGCGCAGCAGGCGGGCGTGGGCACGGTGGCCGTGCTGCTGCGCAAGGACGACGGCATCGACCAGCTGGTGGCGTATATCGTCGGCAGCGACGATGCCCCGGCACACGCCCTGGCGGCGAATACCCTGCGTGCGGCCCTGAACCTGCACCTGCCGCCCTACATGGTGCCCGGCCGCTTTGAATTGCTGCCGCTGATGCCGCGCCTGACGTCCGGCAAGATCGACCGGAAAGCATTAAAAGCCATGCCCCTGTCCGCCCCGCCCGCCGGCGAAGCGGGTGAATCGGACGTGCCGGAAACGCCGGCCGAAACGGCCCTGTTCGCGGCGCTGGCCAGGCTGTTCCCGGGGCAGGCGATCTTGCGCCGGCTCGATTTCTTCAGCGACCTTGGCGGCCACTCTTTCCTCGCCGCCCGCCTCGCCTCCACCCTGCGCGCCGATCCGGCCTACGCCCACATGACGGTGCGCGACATTTACCAGAACCGGCAAATCGGCAAGATCGCCGCCGTGCTGGGCGAAGCACCCGCCCTGGCCACGCCGGAAGCGCAATGGACGCCGCCATCGACCCTGAAACGCTGGATCTGCGGTGCGGCGCAGGCGGCCGCCGTGCCGGGCCTCGTCACCCTGCGCATGGCGCAGTGGATGGCGCCCTTCTTCACATACCACTTCTTCACGGGCGACACGGGAGACACCGTGCCGCGCGCCATCGCCGCCTCGATCGGCGTGTTCCTGCTGGCGACCCTGGCCGAATTTGTCATTGCTATTGCCGGCAAGTGGCTGATCGCCGGGCGACTGAAACCAGGCAGCTACCCGCTGTGGGGCGTCACCTACTACCGCTGGTGGCTGGCCGACCGCCTGGTCGAATCGGCGCCCGCCTATCTGCTCAGCGGCTCGTCGCTGAACAGCTGGTGGC
>CAUSDR010000369.1:0-5742 GCA_963530105.1 uncultured Janthinobacterium sp. | reverse complement strand
CACCGCAAGTCCGGCAAGATCAGCAACACCGGCAAGCCCGCCAATACTCCCGTTATCTGCACTACCGGCAATACCTGCCGTGCCAGCGTTTGCGCCGGCGCCAGGTGCGCCAGAAGCGGCAGAGCAAGCGCGGGCAACCGCCGGCTCCGGCAGCCCGCCGCACGCAAGCGCGCAGGCGCGCGGGTCGCGGATATCGCCTTCGATGAAGGTGAAGCGCCGCCATGCCTGTTCGCCCACGCTGGCGCGCACCTGTTCCAGGTTGTGCCGGTGGCCCGTCATGAAGTTATCCAGGCCGCGCACTTCCTGGCCCAGTTGCAATAGCGTTTCCAGCAGGTGCGAGCCGATGAAGCCAGCCACGCCTGTCACCAGCCAGCGGCGCGGCGTGTGCTGCAGCTGCGCGCAGGCGCGCGCATACGCGCTGTCGCCAGCAGGCAAGCCAGGCAGTGCGTCGTCGCGCAGCCGGTCCGGCGCGGGCTTGTCCGCAGCGCCCGCCATCACAGCCGCCACACGTGCAGGCCGCCTGCTTGCAGGGGACGGGGGTCGAAATGCGACTTGATGTCGATGAAGCAGCCATTGGCCTGCACCTTGGCCTGGAAATCGCTGAGCGGCCTGGCCAGCAGCGCCTGGTGCGAGACGGCGCTGATGATGGCTTCGGCCTGCGGCAGCTGTTCCCAGCTCTCCAGCGTCAAGCCATATTCCTCCAGCGCTTCGCGGCCATCGGCGACGGGGTCGTGAACATGCACCTGCACGCCGTACGATTGCAGCTCGTGGATCATGTCCACCACTTTCGAATTGCGCAAGTCCGGGCAGTTTTCCTTGAAGGTCAGGCCCAGCACGTTCACGTGCGCGCCCTTGAGCTTGAAGCCGGCGCGCACCATTTCCTTGATGGTTTTTTCCGCCACGAACTTGGCCATGCCATCGTTGATGCGGCGCCCGGCCAGGATCACGTGCGGGTGGTAGCCCAGCATTTCCGCCTTGTGCGTCAGGTAGTACGGGTCGACGCCGATGCAGTGGCCGCCCACCAGGCCCGGGCGGAATGGCAGGAAATTCCATTTGGTGCCGGCCGCCTGCAGCACTTCCAGCGTGTCGATGCCGATGCGGTCGAAAATGATGGCCAGCTCGTTCATGAGCGCGATGTTCAAGTCGCGCTGCGTGTTTTCGATGACCTTGGCCGCTTCCGCCACGCGGATGCTCGACGCCCGGTGCACGCCGGCCTCGACCACGCCTTCGTACAGCGCCGCCACTTTTTCCAGCGTGGCGTCGTCGTCACCCGAGACCACCTTGCGGATGCTGTGCAGGGTGTGGTCCCTGTCGCCGGGATTGATGCGTTCGGGCGAAAAGCCCACGTGAAAATCCTGTTTCCAGCGCAAGCCCGAATGCTGTTCGAGGATGGGGATGCAGACTTCCTCGGTGGCGCCCGGATACACGGTCGATTCATAGATGACGATGGCGCCGTGCCGCATGTGGCGCCCGACGGCCGCGCTGGCGCCGGCCAGGGCGGAAAAGTCGGGATTGTGCGCGCTGTCGACGGGCGTGGGCACGGCGACGACGATGAAATCGGCCAGCTGCAGCTCGGCCGCGTCGCAGCCCACGCTCAGCCATTGCGCCGCCAGCAGCTGTTCATGGCTGACTTCGCCAGTGGGATCGACATGGCGGCGGTAGCTTTCCACCTTGCGCGCCGATAAATCGAAGCCGATGGTGCGCTGGCGCGTGCCGAACGCAACGGCCAGCTGCAAGCCCACATAGCCGAGTCCCACCACCGCCACCACGCCGCTGCCGCCGTCCATCTTGCTGTCCATAGAATGTGCTCCGAATGGTTGCGGCCAGAGTGGCGCCGTCGGGGAAATTCTACGGTCGCGGGCGCTGCCATTCTTGAGCGGGAACAAGAAAGCGGGAGCGCTGATGGCCGCCGGCGCCGGCAATCGGCTGCCTGTTGAGCGCAATCAATGAGGCCGGCGGCCATCTTTTTAAGCTAGACCCTGCCCATCCTGCACGCCGCCACCGGAGACTTCCATGCCTCGTCCTGTTCTACGTCCCCTGCTACGTCCCCTTCTGCGTCCCCTTCTCCCCTCGCTGCCGCGTCCCCTCCTGCGGCCGCTTCTGCGCCGCTTGCCCGGCCTGCCGGCCAGCGTGCTGGCCTGCGCCCTCTGCTGCGCGCCGCCGGTCCTGCTGACGGCTTGCCACGGTACACAGAGCAGCGAATCGCTGCTGGCCGACGCCCGGCAGTACCGCCAGAAAGGCGAGGCGCGCGCCGCCATCATCCAGCTGAAAAACCTGCTGCAAAAGGAACCGGAGAACGGAGCCGCGCGCTTGCTGCTGGGCAGCATCTATATCGACACGGGCGAGGCGTTGTCGGCGGAGAAAGAGTTGCGCAAGGCGAAATCGCTGGGACTGGCGGCGGCGCAAGTGATGCCCCTGCTGGGCAAGTCCTGGCTGATGCTGGGCCAGTTCGACAAGGTGCTGGCCGAAGTCGCCGACGATGCGGCGCTGCCGCCGTCCGTGCTGGCCCTGCGCGGCGACGCCCTGCTGGCCCTGGGACGGCAGGACGAGGCGCGCGCCCTGTTCAACCGCATGCTGGCGGCCCATCCGGGCCAGGTGGAAGCCCTGCTGGGCCTGGCGCGCCTGGCCGCGCTGGAGCAGCAGATCACGGCGGCCGAGCTGCTGCTGGCGCAGGCGCTGAAAAGCGCGCCGGCCAACCTCGACGCCTTGCGCCTGCAGGGCGACCTGCTGCGCCTGCAAGGCAAGAATGCCGCGGCGCGCCTGGCCTACATGCAGATCCTCAAGCTCAAACCGGACAATACCCAGGCGCACATCGACCTGGCCAACCTCGACATCGTGGAAAACCGCTACGCGGAGGCGGGCGCCCAGCTGGCCTCGGCGCGCAAGACGGCGCCCAACAGCCTGGGCCTGCTGCAGGCGCAGGCGCTGCTCGATTTCCGCCAGGGCAAGCACAAGGCAGCCTTGCAAGCCTTGCAGCTGGTACTCAAGGCGGCGCCCGAGCACATGCCGTCGATCCTGCTGGCGGGCGCCGTGCAGCTGGCGCTCGGTTCGCCGCAGCTGGCGGAAAACTATCTGCAGCGCTTCCTGGCCGTGTATCCGCGGCATCTGTATGCCGTCAAGATGATGGCGTCGATCGAACTCATGCGCGGCAAGACGGACGCCGCCCTCGACTTGCTGCTGCCCGTGCTGAACGGTTTTCCCGATGACGTGGAATTGCTCTCGCTGGCGGGCGAAGCGCATTTGCGCGCGCGCCGCTACGACAAGGCGACGGCGTACTTTGAAAAGGCCAGCGTCCTGGCGCCGGACACGGCCAAGCTGCACGCGGCGCTGGGCGTCAGCCGCCTGGGCATGGGCGAGAACCAGCGCGCCATCGATGAACTGGAACGGGCCAGCCTGCTCGACAAGAGCACGCCGCAGGCGGGCACCATGCTGGTCATGACCTTGCTGCGCAACAAGCAGAACGACAGGGCCCTGGCCAGCGTCAAGATGATGGAGCAGCAGCAAAAAGGCACGAATCCCTTGCTGCTGAACTTGAAAGGCGGCGTCTACCTGGCCTTGCGCGACTTGCCCGCCGCACGCGCCAGTTTCGAGCAGGCACTGGCCATGGACCCCATCTACCTGCCCGCGCTGAACAACCTGGCGCAGATCGACCTGGCCGGGAAGCAGCCCGAACTGGCCCGCCAGCGCTTCGAGCGGGCGCTGGCGACGGCGCCGAAAAACGCGGACCTGTGCGCCGCGCTGGCCAAGCTGGCCGCCTCGGAAGGCAAGACGGACGAGGCGCGCCGCTGGCTGGAGCGGGCCCACCGCGACAATCCCGACGCGGTCGCCCCCGCCCTGCTATTAAGTAACTTTTACCTGAAAACGGGCGCGCCCGACAAGGCGCTGGAACTGGCACGCACCCTGCAGACGGGCCACCCGGGCGACGCCGACGCGCTGGCCCTGCGGGCGCAGGTGGAATACAGCGCTGGCCAGGCGACGGCCGCGCTCGACAGCTACACGAAGCTGGCCAGCATACAGAGCAGTTCGGCGCCCTTGCAGATGCGCATCGCCAGCCTGCACTTGGCCCTGGGCGACCATGCCAGCGCGCTGCTGGCCGTCAGGCGCGCCCAGCTGCTCGACCCTACCCTGCTGGAGGCCAGGGTCATCGAAGTGGCCATGCTGCTGGCCTTGAACCGCCAGCGCGAAGCCCTGGCCGTGGCGCGGCAGGTACAGCAACAGCAGCCCCGGCTGGCGGCCGGCTACAAGCTCGAAGGCGACGTGCTGATGGAGCAGAAGCTGCCGCAGCAAGCCGTCAAGCTGTACGAACGGGCGTTCCAGCTGAGCAAGATCGGCCCCCTGCACGTGCAGCTGTATCGCGCCCTGCAAGCGTCCGGGCAGGCGGCGGAAGCGGAGGCGCGCATGGCGGCCTGGCTGAAGGAGCATCCCGACGACCTGCCCACGCGCAACTACCTGGCCGGCACCAAGCTGGAATCCCGGCAATACCGCGCCGCCATCGAGCATTTCCAGTACATCATCGCCAAGGAGCCTGGCAATGTGGTGGCGCTGAACGACCTGGCCTGGGCCTACCAGCAGGAAAAAGACCCGCGCGCGCAAACGACGGCGGAACAGGCGCTCAAGCTGGCGCCCGGCAACACGGCCGTGCTCGACACCCTGGGCTGGATCGTCCTGCAGCAAGGCGACGTCAAGCGGGCGACCGCCCTGCTGCGCCAGGCGGCGGCGCTGGCGCCGGCAGCGCCGGAAATCCAGTACCACCTGGGCGTGGCCCTGCTCAAGTCCGGCGACAAGGGCGGCGCGCGCAAGCAGCTGGAGCAATTGCTGGCGGCCAACAAGGACTTTCCGCAGCGGGCCGAGGCGCAGGCCTTGCTGACCCAGCTCTAGGCCATGGCGCGCGCGGCCTTGTCCAGCCTGGCGGCGCGGCCACTGGCACTGCTGGCCGGGGCCGCCTGCGTGCTGGCCTTGCGCCACTATCCGCTGGGGCACGGCTGGCCCGGCCTGCTGTTCGCCGCCCTGCTGCCCGCCTATTTCCTGCTGCTGTGCTGGCGTCCCGCCTGCTGGCTGTTCTGCCTGCCGGCCTTGCTGCCCGTGCTGGACCTGGCGCCATGGACGGGCTGGTTTTTCCTGGAAGAAATTGACCTGCTGCTCCTGCTGACGGTGGCCTGCGGCTACTGGCGCCTGGGCGGCCCGGCCCGGCCCGCGGCGGCGCGGCTCCCGCCCGCAGCCCGGCTCTGCCTGCTTCTATGCAGCCTGGCCTGGCTGGTGGCCTTGCTGCGCGGCGTGCTGCCGCTGGCGCCGCTCGACGCGAATGCCTGGGATAACTACCTGAGTCCCTACAACAGCTTGCGCGTCGGCAAGGCCTGGGCCTGGAGCCTGCTGCTGCTGCCCCTGCTGCTGCGCGACGCGGGCGCCGATGCCCTGCGCCGCTATGCGCTGCCGGGCATGCTGGCGGGACTGGCCATGGTGGCCCTGTTCGCCCTGTGGGAACGGGCCGTGTTTCCCGGCCTGCTCAACATGTCCAGCGACTACCGCATCACGGCGCCGTTTTCCGCCATGCACACGGGCGGCGCCGCCCTCGACGGCTACCTGGCCCTGAGCCTGCCGTTTGCCGCCCTGTGGCTGGCACGCGCCCGGCGCCGCTGGCATGCCGCGCTGGCCCTGCTGCTGCTGGGCCTGGCCCTGCATGCGGCCTTCACCACGTTTTCGCGGGGCTTGTACGCGGCCATGCTGGCCGCCGTGCTGCTGTTC
>CAUSDR010000368.1:0-5780 GCA_963530105.1 uncultured Janthinobacterium sp. | reverse complement strand
GCCGTGCCCAGGCCCGTTCATGCTCGGGATGGGCGGCGCGCCAGGCGGCGCAGGCGTCGGCGTCGGCCGCGCTGGCGTCCTCCGCCCACAGGCGCGCCATCCATTCGGCTGCGCGCTGCAGCACGGCGGGGGCGATGGGCGCGCCGTCAGGCGAAGAGTGCGCGGCGTGCGGGCCGTTCATGCGCCTTGCGCCATGCAGCAGGCCAGCAGGGCACGGGCGATGTATTTTTCCACGGAGGAGACGGACACGCCCAGGCGTTCGGCGATGTCGGCATAGGCCATGCCTTCGAGCTTGCACAGCAGGAAGGCATCGCGCACTTTATCGGGCAGGCTGGCCAGGATGGCGTCGATTTCCACCAGCGCCTCGATGACCAGCGCGCGCACTTCCGGCGTCGGCGCGGCCGCTTCCGGCTGCGCCGCGATGGCCTGCGCGTAGGCCGCCTCGATGTGCCGGCGGCGGAACAGGTCGACCACCAGGCCATTGGCGATCTGCGCCAGGTGCTGGCGCGATTCTTCCGGTTGCGGCGCGCGGCCGCGCGCGAGGATGCGCAAATACGTGTCGTGCGCCAGGTCGGCCGCGTCGAAGGCGTTGCCCAGCTTGCGGCGCAGCCAGCCCTGCAGCCAGCCGTGGTGGTCGCTGTACAGGACTTCGATTTGCCGATGCAGTTCCAGTTCGGGGCCTAGCATGCAACCTTTCCATGCCACGGTCCACAGGACAGACAGGCCTTGATGCGATTGAGAATTGTTCGTATTGTAGCCCGATTGTCGGGACTTGTGGCCCGGCAGTGGCGCCCCAGCAACGCCATCTGTCAGCCACCGTCTGCCCGTCAGGCGGAAATCAGCTTGATATCGGCCAGCCGCTCCACCAGCCACACGCAAGCCACCAGGGCGATGGCCAGCGAACCGACGGTCAGCACCTGGCGGTAAAACCACGTCTTGCGCAGCAGCCAGGCCAGGGGCAAAAAGGCGGCGACGATGGCCAGCTGGCCGATTTCCACGCCCACGTTGAAGCCGAACAGGCTGGCCAGCAGCGCGCCCTGCGGCAAGCCCAGGTCGCGCAGCACGCTGGCAAAGCCGAAACCGTGGATCAGGCCAAAGACGAAGGCGGCCACGGGACGCTTGCCGCGGAACAGGGGCAGCAGGTTGTTCAGCGCGGCCAGGATGACGGAAGCGGCGATGGCCGATTCCACCCAGCGCGAGGGCAGCGAGACGAGCGACAGGCTGGCCAGGGTCAGGGTGATGGAATGGGCCAGCGTGAAGGCCGTGACGACTTTAAAAACGTCAATAAACGCTGCGTTCAAACCCGGATGCAAAGTCTGGGGTCGGACCCTCAGGGGGAATATGCCCCAATGGGGCACATTCCGCTCCTGGAAGGACCGACCCCGGCTCTGCGCCGTTGGGTTTGAACGGTCCGTGTCATTTGGACTTTTTAGCAGCACGGCCGGCAGCAGCAGCGACAGCAGGAACAGGATATGGTCGTAGCCGATCCAGATATGCCAGATGCCGTGTTTGACATACGCGCCGAACTGCGCCAGGCGGTCGGGCGCGGCCAGCGAAAGGGTCTGGCGCGGGCTGTCCGGGTCGAAGATGGCCGTCTGCGTAGCGCCATCGCTGCTCAGTTTCAGCAAGCCCTTGTGCTGCGGATCGAGGTCGGCGAACAGGGTGTAGCCGATGCTTAACGTCGCCGGCGCGGCGGCGCCGGGGCAGGTGGCCTGGAAGCGCAGCACATTGTAGGCGCCGTCCGTGTGGCTGTCGATCAGCTGCTCGACGGCTTTCAACGGGCACGCGCCATCGCCGCTGGCCAATTGCAGGCGCTGCAGCGCGTAGGCGGCAATGGCGTCGTGGCGCGCGCGGATTTCATCCCACGTCAGTGCGCCATCGCCATTGCCATCGAGGCCGATGGCGAAATCGAGGTCGCGCAGGGCGATATCCCACTGGCCGTGGACCTGCTGGCCGTGCACGGCCAGGCTCAGGTAGCTGTCGCTGGGCTTGTGCGCCTGCGCGGGCGCGAGCCAGGCGCACAGCAATAACAGCAGGGCGAAGGCGCGCCGCGTCACAGCGTCCCCGCTTTCTTCACGGCGCTGAGCTTCTGGCCATCCTGCGGCCCCAGCTGCCTGACGAGGCGCTGCAGGGCCACGTCTTCCACGCCGTTGACGGCGATCCACGCCAGCACGGGTTGCGCCGCCGCGTAATTGCGCGCGGCCAGCGCCGCTTCGAGCAGGATGCGCATGTCCGGCACTTCCTTCTGGATGGCCCAGTTCTTTTGCGCCAGCTGCACGGCGGCGGGCGCGTCCTGCTGCAGGAACAGGGCGAAACGGGCCTGTTCGCGCTGGTGCACGGTGTCGCCGCGCTGCATGGCGGCGTGGAAGCGGGCCGCCAGTTCCGCTGTCGCCGCCTGGAAGGCCGCCTGCTGGCCCGGCAGCGCCTGCAGGGCCAGCGCATGGCGCAGCAGCAGGGCGTCGATGCGCTGCTGCTCCTTGAGTAATTGGACGACGTCCTGCGGGCGCCGCTGGTCGAGCAGGAAATCCGCGTAAGCGCCCAGCAGATAGCTGTCGCGCGGCTGCCGCGCCAGCGCTGTCTTGTAGCGGGCCTCGGCCAGCGCTATCTCGCCGCGCCGCGCGGCCATTTCCGCCAGCAGGGTCAGGGCCCCGCTTTCCAGCTCGGGCGCCGCGCCGGCGCGGCGCTGCAGGGGCAGGTCCAGCAGGCGCTCGCTGCGGGCGGCGCGGCCCGTGACGCTGGCGAGGTGGGCCAGGCAGGTGCCGGCGACGAGCTGGGTGGTGAGGGCCGACAGGCGCGCGCAGGCCGCCGTCGCCCTGGAGTAGTCGCCTTGCACGGTGAGCACGGTGGCGCGCGTCAGCCACGCTTGCCCGTTGGCCGGTTCCTGCGCGATGACGGCGTCGAGATCCTGCAGGGCGGGGCCGAACTGGTGGGTGCTTTGCAAAATGGTGGCGCGCAGCAGGCGCACGGGCACGGGCGGCGCCGCCTGCCGCCACCAGGGCGCCAGCGCGGCCTGCGCATAGCCCAGGTAGCGCGGGTCCGTTTCGCTGCGCGCCAGGGCGATGTAGCGCTGCGCCAGGCCGGTGGCCAGGGGCAGGTCTTGCGGGGTGTCGTTCAATTGCTGGCGCAAGCCGCGCAGGGCAAGCTGGGTGGCATCGGCGCGGCGCGGCAGCTGCTCGATGACGGCGCTGCCATCTTTCGGCGTGTAGGGCGCGCACCATGCCAGCACGGGCAGGCAGGCGCACAGCAGGGAAATCGCTATTTTCATCGTGTCCGCCGTCAAGGGGGATGGCACGGGCGCCGGAGAACGCTGTCTCCGGCGCCCGCACTTGCTTACTGCGCGTTACAGCGGCACCGGCTCCGTGTTTTCCGGAGACGTCGCCATGATGGCGTCGATGCTGACGCCTTCTTTGTCATCGCTGGTGGTCAGGATGACGTTGCTGACGGCCACATAGAACGCGTCGAGCATGGCGACGGGGGGCGGATTGACGCCGCCGCCGCTATCCGTGTGGCTGCCGCCGCCGCCGCAGCCGGCCAGCAGGGCAGCCAGCGCCAGGGCGCCGATCAAAGGGAGCTTTTTCATCGCGTTCTCCTTACAGCTGCGGCGAACCGGCCACGGGGTTTTTCAGATAGGGGAAGCCTGCCGTGAACGATGTTTCGTCGAGGAAGGCGCCGTCCGTGAAGTGCAGGCCGCCGGCGGGGGCGTCGGCCGGGGCGCAGCCGATGTTCAGGGTGCACAGCTTGCCCATGGCCACGCGCAGCACCACGTCCACCACGTCGTCGCCGGGGCGGCGGCCGTTCGGGAAGCCCGCGTTATCGCCGCCGATGACGCCGAGGCGGTTTTGCGCGCCCACACTGGTGGCCGCGATCGACGTGTTCAGGCGCAGCATTTCCGAAGCCGTCACGGTGACGGGCTGGTTCACGCCCTTGATGCCCGTCAGGAAAGTGGCCACCAGGTCATTGCGGGGGAAGTTGGTGGGCGCCTTGGCGCCGGCCGAACCGTACAGCACCTCCACCAGGGCGGGCGCCGTCGGGTTGGTGACGTAGTCGGCAAATTGCGCGTCGCCCGATGGCTTGCTGGCGTTGAAGCGGTCCTTGTCCTTCAGGCCGATCACCAGTTCATTCACCAGCGGCATGCCCAGGCGCGACACCTGCACCCAGGCGCCGCCTTCCTTCGACGCCGTGGTGGCCGTGCCGGGCGCCGGATTGAGCAGGCGGCCCTGGCGCAGGCTGGCCGTGGTCCAGCCGCCGATGACAGGGTCGCTGCCCGCCGTCAGGCAGGCGGTGGGCACTTCCATCTCGATGGCCGTGACGTTTTTCTTCGCCAGGTCATCCTTGGCGGCCGATTCCGCGTTGGCGGCGAACTCCGTGGCGGGCGCCTTGATGTTGATCAAGTCGAACGTTTCGCCCAGGTTCACGACGAACGGGTCCTTGCGCTGGCCGACGAACAGGCGCGCCGGCGTGGCGCAGCCGGGAATATTCACCGCATACACGTGCTGCGCGGCATAGGCGGCATAGTTGGGGATGGCCTTGTTGCCGATATTGTCGACCGGCTTGTCGAACGTCGTGCCGCCGCCCGTGGCGTTGGTGACGCTGCTGCGCGTGCCCGTGCGGCGGTCGCCCCGCACCACGGTGACGCTGTAGGTTTCGCGCACGTTCAGGCCGGCAGGGTTGACCGTGTCGATGGCGCCGCCGTTGATGACGAGCGGAATCGAGACTTTCTTGCCGCCCACGGTGAACTGGCCATCCTTGATGGTGTTGGTGAAGCGGAACTGGAAGGTGATGTCTTCCTTGCCGTCGCCATTGTTGTCGATGTGGATTTCGTACAGGGCGTTGGGGTCCATGGCGAAGTAATTCGGCCCGCCATAGGCGTCCTGCAGGGGAATATAGTCGGCCACCAGGGTGGTGTAGGCGCCGCGGCCCGCTTCATAGCTGCGGAACATGTAGAAGTCGGTGGCGTCGACTTTGGGGTTTTGCGTGATGAATGGTGCTTCGCGGTGGCTGGAAGCGAAGGCCGATGGCGCGAGGGCCAAGGCCAGCAGGTTGCCCAGGATGGCGGCGCCCAATGCGGTTTTCGAGTGGTACAAAGACATGTCGATTCTCCCTGATTGTTATACGCATGGCAGGAATTGCTGGAATTACGGGGCTGCATCACTTGTACGGGGCGCCAGCACGATCAGATTCACTCTTTACAATTATTTTTTGGTAGAAGAGTGAACGGCCGTCGATCGTCAGGGGGCTGGCGCACCAGTTCGACTCTACGCGGCTATTGCGCGTTGCCAAGAATAAATATTTTGTGGATAAGAAAAGACAGGCGGCAGGCGCTGGCGCCGGCCCGCTGCGCTATGCCGGGGCGGCGCGGCGCACGGGTGGTGTGCGCGTGGGAATGCGTGATTTTGCGGATATGAAGTCGATAGACGCGCGCCCCTTGCCGGCGCGGCGCGCCTACCAGGCCAGCGCTTTCGGGCCGATGGCGGCGCCGATGGCGGCCGGCACCAGCATGCCCAGCACGTACCAGAAGCCGACGAAACTGGCGGCCACTTCCGGGCAATGCAGGCAGTAGACGAGGGCGGCCATGCCGCCGGCCGCGAAGCCGCCTGCCGCGCCCGCCAAGCGCAAGCGCGTGGGCGCCAGCTGGCGCATCAGGCGCAGCACGGCGGCCAGGATGGGCAGCGACAGCATGGCGATCAGCAATGGGCAGCTGCGCCAGGTGGCGCCCCAGAACAGCTCGGCGCGTTGCCCGGGCGGCGCTTCCTGCAGGATGATGGCGCCCAGTGTCCACA
>CAUSDR010000367.1:0-5801 GCA_963530105.1 uncultured Janthinobacterium sp. | reverse complement strand
GATACATGGTCTGCTCTTCCTGTTGCGCCTGCCCGGACGCCGCCGCCGGCAAGGGCGCGTGCGCCAGCGCCGCCAGCGGCAAGGGCGCGCTGATGCCCAGCGCGGCGGCCAGCAGCCAGCGCGGCGTGTGTCGATTCTTCATCTTGATCCATGGATAATGTTGCTTTGCGGCTCACATCATAAAGGCAAGCGCCGCGCGCCACGGGCACGATTGCCGCAGCCGCAATGAAAAACCGGGACCGCACCTGCTGGTGCGGCCCCGGCCCGGGGAGTTGCCTAGGCGCGGCAGGCGCGCCAGCCGTCAGCCCGCGCTATCCTTGTGCGGCGACAGCTGGCTCGCATGCAGGCGCGCATACGCGCCGCCCTGCTGCAGCAATGCCGCATGGCTGCCCGACTCCACCAGGCGCCCGCCCTGCATGACGACGATGCGGTCGGCGCTTTCGATGGTCGACAGGCGGTGCGCGATGACGATGGTGGTGCGGTTGCGCATCAGCACTTCCAGCGCCGCCTGCACGGAGCGCTCCGATTCCGTGTCCAGCGCGCTGGTGGCTTCGTCCAGCAGCAAAATCGGCGCATCCTTGTACAGGGCGCGGGCGATGGCCAGGCGCTGGCGTTGCCCGCCCGACAGGCGCGAACCGTTCTGCCCCGCCTGGGTCGCATAGCCTTGCGGCAATTGCATGATGAAATCATGGGCGTAGGCGGCGCGCGCCGATGCTTCGATGCGGGCCTGGTCCGGCGCCGGGTCGCCATACGCGATGTTCGCCGCCATGGTGTCGTTGAACAGGATCACATCCTGGCTGACGAGGGCGAACTGGCGCCGCAGGGCCAGCAGGGAATAATCGCGCAAGTCCACGCCGTCGAGCAGGATCTGGCCGCTGCTGACGTCATAGAAGCGCGGCAGTAAGCCCAGCAAGGTAGTCTTGCCGCCGCCGGAACCGCCCACCAGGGCCACCGTTTCGCCGGCGCGGATGTCGAGCGAGATATTGCTCAAGGCCGTGGGCGCGTCGGGATCGTCGCTGTTGTAGCGGAAACTCACGTTTTGCAGCGACAGGTTGCCCTCGACCGTGGCCGGCGCCACCGTGCCCGGGTCCGGTTCCAGCGGCGTGTCGATCAGGCTGAAGACGGACTCGGCAGCCGCCAGGCCCCGCTGCAGCGGCTCATTGATCTTGGTCAAGTTCTTGATCGGCGACTGCATGGCCATCAGCGCGCCCATGAAGGCGACGAAGGCGCCCGGCGTGATGGCGCCGCTTTGCGCGCGCAGCATGGCGAAATAAATCACGGAGGACAGGGTAATGCCGACCAGCATCATGATGAAGCCGGAATTCATGGCCGAGGTGGCCGCATGCTTGACGGCCAGCTGGCGGTTGCGCTTGACCACGTCGACGAAACGCGCCTGCTCATACTGTTGTCCGCCAAAGATCTTCACCACGCGCTGGCCGCCGATGCTTTCGTCCAGCACCGAGGTCAGCTCGCCCACGGCTTGCTGCGCACTCTTGCTCAGGTGGCGCATGCGGCGCCCCGCCAGGGTGACGACGATGGCCACGATGGGCATCGAGGCCATGCAGAACAGGGCCAGTTTCACGTCAATGCTGAACAGCAGGATCAGATAGCCGAGGGTGGCGACGGAATCGCGCACCATCACGTTGAGCACGTTCAAGCCCGCCTGCGACACCTGGCTGGCGTCGAACGCCACGCGCGACTGCGTCAGGCTGGTGGTGGTGGTGTCGAAAAAGCGGCTGGGCAGGCGCATGATGGTGGCGAACATCTGTTCGCGCAGGTCGGCCTGCACGCGGCTCGATAGCCATACGGAACCGTAATCGCCGGAAAAACTGGAAACCATGCGCAGCGCGGCCAGGCCCAGGATGGTGGCGGGAATCACCCACAAGTCCACCTGGCCCGCCTGGGCCGGCAGGAAGCGGTCCACCCACCCCTGCAGCACGCCCATCATGCCGGACGTGGGCGCGACCTGCGCCGTCGCCGTCTCGCGCATGGCGTCGACAACGTTTTGCAACTGGCGGATTAACAACACATCGGTGGCAGACGCCACGCCCACCGCCAGCAGCGTGGCGGCGACGATGGCGCCATAGCGGCGAAACTGGCCGACCAGGCGGAAAAACAGGAGGCGACTTTGCTGCATGTAGATGGGGAAAAGAATAAGGGAAAGCGTGATTCTAACGCTTGTGTGGCTTCCCCATGAGAAAGTCGTCAGCGTGCCGGGCATCGCGCCGGCACGAGAAACATGCGTAAATTACAATTTACGTCTTCGCCACTTTCCAGCCCTGCGTGCCGGCCTTGCACACTTTCAGCTTCAGGGTCTGCTCCTGGCCCTTGGCGTTCAAGGCCACTTGCACCTTGCGGCACGTTTGCGCGTCCGTCTTTTCCGTGTCGCTGGCCGTGATCTCGGCGTTGATGCGCACGGAATTGCGCAAGCCTTCATTGCTCCATTGTGTTGTTTCGCCATCTTTTTTCTCGTTCAGCACGTCGGTGACGGCTTTCACGAAGACGGGCTTGTCATTCTTGTTCAGGTAAGCCATTGGCGTATCGGCCAGGAAACCCAGGCCGACGGCCGAGGCGGAAGCGCTGAAGACGGCGCTGCCGAGGATCAGGGCGGACAACAATTTGCTGGTGTGACTGCGCATGGAATGCTCCTTGTAAAGTAGTAATGGGGGACTGCTGGCCAGGCCCTCAGCCGGGATCGTGCGGCGAAATGCCCATTTTCAATAATGCATCGATGCTGGGAACAAAATAGATGGCCGACGACAGGGCCGTGGCAAAGTCCAGCAGCTTGTCCGTTTTCAATACGCCATCATAGCCTACGCCATACATTTGCCGCAGCATGCCCATCGTTACCGTGATGTCGCGGCAAAAACCGACGAACATGATGCCCGCCTCGCTGGCACTGGCGTAATTGGCATTGCGGCGCACGATATCGACTTCCGCGCCATCGCGGAGGAACTGGTTGCGGCCCACGTGGGAATCCTCGGGCAAGGGCGACAGCGCATGGCTGCCCGCCTTGCTGCGGCCCCACACCTGCTCGGCCGCGTGCACGGGCAAGGCGCGCAGGCGCTCCACATCCATGCGCCATTTCTGCAGCAGCACGGTGGAACCGCCCTCGCCCGCCTCGCCGTCCGGAATGATGGCGACGCCGCTGGCGCGGAACGGATGCGGATTGGCGACGCCGTCGGCAAAGCCGTCGAAAGTCACATTGTTATGGTAGGGAAAACACACTTGCTCGCTGGCCAGTTCCGCAAACGGGCTCAACAAGGTGAGCGCCGCGCGCATGCTGTCGTACAGGGTGGCGGCGCTGCTCTGCGTGATCCAGACCCAGAAATCGTGCTGCCTGGCCGGCGCCGTCTTGCCGTTGCGCCCCGCCAGGTCTTGCGCGAACGACGCCATGTTGTCCGGCACGCCGCCCGGACAGGCCGCGCGCCACAGCTCGGGCTTGAAGCCCAGCACCACGTTGGCCGTGCCGCCCGTCAATTGATGGTGGCGGTTCAGCGTGGGATCCAGGATGCCCGTCAGCCCGGCATCCCACAATGCGCCCAGCACCCTGAACAGCTGCCGTGGCTCGACGCCCGCCTTGATATTGAACTGCAAATGCACCTCGTCGCGCGCGACGATGGACAACATGCTTTGTGGAATTGCCATGGCGCGGTTCCTTTTCCATTTTGTAGTGATAGTAAACCAGGCGGCGCCGCATGCCAGTTTCATTTCGGCAACACACCATGTCCGCCGCCATGCGCGCCCCTGAATTGGACGATAATGCAATGACGTAGAGCAAGAAGAATGGATGCCATTGCATGAAACTGTATGAAAAGCTCGCTGGCGATATCGGGCAACTGATCGCCAAGGGCGTGCTCTTGCCCGGCGAACGCATTCCCTCCGTGCGCCAGACCAGCCAGCAGCACAAGCTGAGCATCACCACCGTGCTGCGCGCCTACGTCAAGCTGGAAAGCATGGGCCTGATCGAAAGCCGTCCCCAGTCCGGCTACTTCGTGCGCGCCCGCGGCGGCGATGCGCAGACGGCCGACCTGTGCATGCAGGCATCGCAGCCCAGCCCCGTGCCGGCCGAAGTGCACGTGAGCCGCCTGGTGCTGTCGACCCTGCGCTCGATCGGCTTGCACGACGCCATCCCGCTGGGCTCGCCCTACCCCGATCCGGCCCTGTTTCCGTGGGAACGCATCAACCAGTATGCGAGCGCCGTCGCGCGCCGCAACCGCGCCTGGAACATGACGGACGACTTGCCGCCAGGCAACCCGCAACTGATCCGTGAAATCGCCCGCCGCTACCTGGAAAACGGCCTGGCCGTCGATCCCGATGAAATCATCGTCACCGTGGGCGCCACGGAAGCCATCAACCTGTGCCTGCAAGCCGTGGCCAGGCCGGGCGACACCATCGCCGTCGAATCGCCCACCTTCTATGCCATGCTGATGGCCGTCGAGCGCCTGGGCATGAAGGTGGTGGAAGTGTCCACCGATCCATATGACGGCATCAGCATCGAGGCGCTGGCCGACATCATGGCCCGCCAGCCCATCGCCGCCGTCATGGTGATGCCCAATTTCCAGAATCCGCTGGGCTTCCAGATGTCCGACCAGCGCAAGCGGGCCCTGTACCAGCTGCTGGAGCAGCACGGCGTGCCCGCCATCGAAAACGGCGTCTACAACGAACTGTATTTCGGCAACACCCACCCGTCGTCGCTCAAGTCCCACGACCGCAAGGGCCTGGTGCTGCATTGCTCCTCGTTTTCCAAGAGCCTCAGTTCGGCGCAGCGCGTGGGCTGGGCGCTGGCCGGACGCTACCGTGGCAAGGTGGAGGAACTCAAATTCCTCAACACCCTGGCCACGTCCTCGTTCCCGCAGCTGGCGATTGCCGAATACCTGCAAAACGATGGCTACGAACAGCACCTGCGCCGCGTGCGCAAGGCGTATGCGCAGCAGGCGCGCATCATGGCCGCCGCCGTGCAGCGCTTCTTTCCTGCCGGCACGAAGATTTCGCACCCGCAGGGCGGCTACGTGCTGTGGGTGGAATTGCCCGCCAATGTCGATGCCATGCAGCTGTACCGGCGCGCGCTGGAATGCCGCATCACGGTGGGGCCGGGGCGCATGTTTTCCGTCAGCCAGTCCTACCGGCATTGCATCCGCCTCAATTACAGCTATCCGTGGAGCGTGGACGTGGAGCAAGCCATCATCCTGCTGGGCAAACTCATCACCGAATTCCTCTAGTAACACCGCTCGACGCCTGCGTACGTCGTCATTTGCGGCCTGCGATGCTCACTGACGCGGCGTCCCCATGCCTTCGTACCGCTGCGTTTCCCAGGCCGGCGGGGGCGCCCAGCCTGCTTGCGCGCGCTACGCGTTTGCCAGGCGCGGTCAAGCAGTTATCCGCCCACCAGCGACATGCGCACGGTGGGATACTGCCTGCGCCCGCTGGCCTGGGCCAGCGCGCCGCGCAATTCCGAATAGCGGTCGCCGCGCCGCTGCCAGTGGCGGCGCAGCAATGTTTCCAGCCCTTGCGCGGAATCAAGCCGGGGCCGCAAGTCGAGGCCATCATGGGCGAACAGACAGGTAAACAGCTTGCCATCGGACGATACGCGCACGCGGCTGCAATCGCCGCAGAACGGCTGCGACACGCTGGAAATGAAGCCCACTTCGCCGCCGCCATCGCGGTAGGCATGGCGGCTGGCCGTCTCGTGCATGAGGGGCTTGCCTTCGCCCAGCGGCACCAGGGGGACTTCTTCCGCGATCAACGCGCGCGCCGCGTCCGACGTGACGACATGCGTGCGCGACCAGGCGCCGATGCCG
>CAUSDR010000366.1:0-5811 GCA_963530105.1 uncultured Janthinobacterium sp. | reverse complement strand
GCGAAGTCGGCGCTACCGGCGATGAAGGCGCCAAAGGCGACACGGGTGCCAAGGGTAAAACCGGCGACACCGTGATTGTCGTTCCACAACGCTAATCCCGCCAGCACCGGGGGCGGCACCGCCCCCGCACTTCCCGTACAACGCCAACCCATCCGGTTGGCGTTGTGCGTATGCGCACTACCGCACAGTAACATTCCCGGCATCGGCCTACCCTGTCGTCATATAACAGGGAGATATCGCATGCTCAAGATTGCTCTGCTCGTGGCCCTGCTGGGCCTGCTTGTACTCTTCGCCGCCGCCCCCGTGCGCCGCGCCCTCATTACCCCGCGCCTGCTGGCGCTGTTCAAGCGCATCTTGCCGACCATGTCCGAGACGGAACGCGACGCGCTTGAGGCGGGCACCACATGGTGGGATGCGGAGCTGTTTTCCGGCAAGCCAAACTGGTCCGCACTACTGGCGTATGCGCCGCCCGCCTTGAGCGCCGAGGAGCGCCATTTTCTCGACCACGACGTCGAGCGCCTGTGCGAACTGGTCAACGATTGGGAAACGCAGCAGCTGCTCGACTTGCCGCCGCCAGCCTGGGCCTACATGAAACGCCAGGGTTTCCTCGGCATGATCATTCCCAGGCAATATGGCGGCAAGCAATTCTCCGCCTACATGCACTCGCAGGTGGTGATGAAGCTGTCGACGCGCTGCTCGGCCCTGGCCGTCAGCGTGATGGTGCCCAATTCGCTGGGGCCGGCCGAGCTGCTGTTGCACTACGGCACCGAGGCGCAGAAGGATTACTATCTGCCGCGCCTGGCTACCGGCACGGAAATTCCCTGCTTTGCCCTCACCAGCCCGTATGCGGGTTCCGATGCGGCCGCCATTCCCGACCTGGGCGTGGTGTGCATGGGCATGCATGAGGGAAAATCCACCCTGGGTTTGCGCATCACCTGGAACAAGCGCTACATCACCCTGGCGCCCAAGGCCACCCTGCTGGGGCTGGCGTTCCAGACCAGCGACCCCGAGCATCTCTTGTCCGGCAATGACAGCCCGGGCATCACCTGCGCCCTGATTCCCGCCAGCCACGCCGGCGTGGTGATCGGGCGCCGCCATCACCCGCTCAATGCCGTGTTCCAGAACGGCCCGACGTCCGGCAACGACGTTTTCATTCCCATGGAATGGGTCATCGGCGGCCAGGCGCAAGTGGGCAAGGGCTGGCGCATGCTGATGGAGTGCCTGGCGGCCGGCCGCGCCATTTCGCTGCCCTCGTCCAGCGTGGGCATGGGCAAGATGGCCGTGCGCGGCACCAGCGCATACGCAGCCGTGCGGCGCCAGTTCAACATGCCGATCGGCAAGTTCGAAGGCGTGCAGGAAGCGCTGGCGCGCATGGGCGCCAACCTGTACCTGATGGACGCGGCGCGCACGCTATCGGCGCTGGGGGTGGATCAGGGAGAAAAACCGGCCGTCATTTCCGCCATCGTCAAATACCACGTCACGGAACGGGGCCGCGCGCTCGTCAACGACGGCATGGATGTTCTCGGCGGCAAGGGCATCTGCAGCGGACCGAACAATTTCCTCGCCAGCGCCTACCAGCAAATTCCCATCGCCATCACGGTGGAAGGCGCCAATATCCTCACGCGCAGCCTGATCATCTTTGGCCAGGGCGCCATCCGCGCCCATCCGTATGTGCTGCGGGAAATGGCCGCCGTCAAGGAAAGCGACCCTGCCAAGGCCCTGCGCGATTTCGACGCCGCCTTCTTTGGCCACGTCGGCTTTGTGCTGGGCAATGTGGCACGGGGCGTGTGGTACGCGCTGGGCGGCGCGCGCCTGTCTGCCGTGCCAGGCGCAGCGGCGCCGGAACTGGCGCCGTATTACCGCGCCCTCACGCGGCTGTCGACGGCGTTTGCCGTCATGACGGACATGTCGATGTTCGTGCTGGGCGGCGAACTCAAGCGGCGCGAACGGCTGTCGGCGCGGCTGGGCGACGTGGTCTCGCAACTGTATTTGTGCTCGTCCGTATTGAAACGCTACGAGGATGACGGCCGCCCGCCGGCCGACCTGCCGTATGTGCACTGGTCGCTGCAGGATGCGCTGGTGAAAGCGCAGCAGGGCTTGACGGGCGTGCTGGAGAATTTCCCCGCGCGCGCGCTGGCCGTGCTGCTGCGCGCCCTGCTGTTTCCGTTCGGCCTGCCCCATCATCCGCCATCCGACGAACTGGGCAGCGAGGTGGCGCACGCCATGCAGACGGCGGGCGCCGACCGCGAACGCCTGCTGGCCGATTGCTACGTGGCCAGCGACGCGGCAGACCCCGTGGCCAGCGCCGAGCGGGCCCTGCTCCTGCTGCCGCAGGTGGCTGCCATCGAGAAACGCCTGAAAGATGCCGACACGAACCTCAAGCACCTGCCGCAAAGCATGGCTGCCATGCAACCCTGGCTGGCCGCGGCCAAGGCCGCAGGCGCCGTCAGCTGCCAGGAACACAATGTCTTGCTGGAATTTGTGCGCCTGGTCGATGGCTTGATACAGGTCGACGATTTTGCCCCTGCCGCCGCACAGGCGATGCCGGACGCCTATCCGCGCGATGACGCGGGCGTCGTCGCCCCCAGCGACAAGCCCAGCACGAGCGGCACCAGCGCCGCATACACGACGATGACGGAAAGCCAGACGGCGCCGGGCCAGTACGCCCTGACGCCAAAATAAATGCTGGAAAACAGCAGCGGACACAGCACGGACGCCAGGCTGACGGACGAGGCCAGCACGCCCTGGAACTGGCCTTGGCGGTCGTCGGCCACTTGCCGCGTCGCCAGCGACTGCAGCGCGGGCGCGCCGATGCCGCCCAGGGCGAACACGGGCATGATGGCAAAAATCATCCAGCCGCGCGTGGCAAAGGCCATGACGCTCAAGGCCAGGCAGGCGCAGGCGATGCCCGCCAGGATGGTGGCCCGTTCGCCCAGCAGTTTCACGGCGGGACCGGGCAGGAACGCCTGCGCCAGCGCCTGGCACACGCCAAAGGCGCCCAGCGACAGGCCGATCCACAAGCCGTTCCACTCGAACGCGTCATGTCCCCACAGCGCCCAGCAGACGCCATACACTTCACCGGCCGCGCTGAAAGTAAAGAAGATCAGGGTGATGGGCAGCAGGCGCTTTTCCGCCAGCACCCAGCGCAGCGGCCGCAGGGGATTGAGCGCAGCAAAGTCGAGCCGTTCACGCGCCGGCGGGCCGAGGGCCGGACGCGACTCGGGCAAGCTAAAAAACGCCAGCAGAAAATTACCCATGTTCAACAAGGCCGCCGCCATGAACGGCAGGCGCAGGCCGTAGTCGCCGAGCGCGCCGCCCAGCACGGGACCGACGATGAAGCCGGCGCCGAACATGGCGTTGAGCAAGCCGAAACGCCGCGCCCGTTGATTCTCATGCGACATATCCGTCAGGCAGGCGGTGGCGACGGATACATTGGCGCTGGTCAGCCCGGCGATGGCGCGCCCCAGCAGCAGCATCCACAGGCTGGGGGCGAACGCGAGGAACAGGTAATTGACAGCCGCGCCGCCCAGCGACAGCAGCAGGACGGGACGCCGCCCCAGGCGGTCGCTCAGGGCGCCCAGTACCGGCGCAAACACGAACTGCATCAGCGCATACAGGGCCGTCATGACGCCGATGCAGGGCGCCACATTGGCGGCGTGCGTGACGTCCTGCAGCAGCGCGGGCAGGATGGGAAAGATCAGGCCGATGCCGACGGCATCGAGCGCAACGGTGGCATAGATGACGAACAGCGCGCGCTGCCGGCTCGACGCTGTCACGGAAAAGGGCAATTTCATATACTCAATCCAAATATATACTGAGTATAGATAGTACGCCCGGCACGGCAGCGCCAGCCAGCGTTATCTGTACTCAGTACACTTCGTGTATGATCGAGGCAACATGACCCTCCCTACCGACCTCCGCTCCCGCAAACGCCTGGCCACCCGGCAAGCCATCTCGAATGCCGCCACGCGCCTGTTCTTCGTGCGCGGTTTCGACCACGTGACTGTGGAAGAGATCGCGGCGACCGCCAATGTGGGACGCATGACGGTGTTCAACCACTTCCCGCGCAAGGAAGACATGTTCTTCGACCGCGAGGAAGAAGGACGCGAACTGCTGCGCGCCGCCGTGCGCCAGCGCGACGCCATGGTGGCGCCGCTGGAAACCCTGCGCCTGCTCGCGCATCGCCTGGTGACGGAAGACAGTCCCTACATCACGTTTTCCGCCGCCGGCCAGGGTTTTATCAGCACGATCGAAGAAAGCCCCGCCCTCAAGGCCCGCGCCAGGGCCATCCGCGACGAACTGGCGCACGTGGTGGCGCAAGCGCTCACCGAATGCACGGGAAGAGACGCCCGCGACCCGCTCGCCCACCTGGCGGCCAGCCTGCTGCTGGCCACCTGGAGCGCGGCACTCATCGAAGCGCACCGCGCGTTTCGCCTGCATGGCGACGCGCAGCAGGCCAAGGCCGGTTTCCTCGCCCTGGTGGACCGCGGGCACGCCGGCTTGAACGCCGCCCTGGCGGGCACGCCGTACGCCTGAACAGGCTGCTTCCCGCCCCGGCCACGCCGCCGCGACGATGCCGCTTTGCGCGCAACTTGCGCATCCTTTGTCGCAGCGCAAGCCAGCGCGCTTTTCTGCCCCATTTGCACACGCCTGTGCTTGCGTGACCGCGTGCCCGCTTCCTATCATGAACCACGCGCTGGCACCGTCCCCGCTGCCGGCCATTGCACTGTCCTGATCTGCTGTCTTGATCTGCTGTCTGCTGTCTTGATCTGCTGTCTTGACCTGTCTTCCTGTCACCGCATGCAGCTGTAGGGAGGTACACCATGAATACGCTGACGAATGGCCAGCTCGACAATCTGCAAGCCGCGTTGCGAGGGCCGCTGCTACGGGCGGGCGACGCCGGCTACGACGCCGCCCGCGCCGTCTGGAATGCGATGATCGACCGGCATCCGGCCCTCATCGTGCGCTGCGCGGGCACGGCGGACGTGCGCACGGCGCTGGCGTATGCGCGCGACCATGGCCTGCCCCTGGCCGTGCGCGGCGGCGGCCACAACATCGCTGGCAGCGCCCTGTGCGACGACGGGCTGGTGATCGACCTGTCGGGCATGAAATCCGTGCACATCGATGCGCGGCAGCGCCGTGCCCATGTCGACGGCGGCGCCACCTTGCGCGACTTCGATCACGAGGCGCAGGCCTTCGGCCTGGCCACGCCGCTGGGCATCAATTCCACCACGGGCGTGGCGGGCCTGACCCTGGGCGGCGGTTTCGGCTGGCTCAGCCGCACGCTGGGCCTGGCGGCCGACAATCTGCTGGCAGCGGACGTGGTCACGGCCGACGGCCAGGCCGTGCATGCCAGCGCGACGGAACACCCCGACCTGTTCTGGGCCTTGCGTGGCGGGGGCGGCAACTTCGGCGTCGTCACGCGCTTCGAGTTCCAGCTGCATCCGGTGGGGCCGCAAGTCACCGCCGGGCTCATCGTGTTTCCCCATGCGCAAGCCAAGGCCGTGCTGAGCAAATACCGCGATTTCGTGGATGGCATGCCCGACGCGCTGACCGTCTGGGCCGTGCTGCGCAAGGCGCCGCCGCTGCCTTTCCTGGCGCAGGAAGTGCATGGCCAGGACGTGCTGGTGCTGGCCGTCTTCTCGCCAGCGCGGTCGGCCGCCATGCAGGAAGCGATCGACCGCATCGGCCGCTTCGGCCAGCCGCTGGGCATGCACGTGGGCGCCATGCCCTACGCGGCCTGGCAGCAAGCCTTCGATGCGCTGCTCACGCCGGGCGCGCGCAACTACTGGAAATCGCACAATTTCAGCC
>CAUSDR010000365.1:0-5845 GCA_963530105.1 uncultured Janthinobacterium sp. | reverse complement strand
CTGCTGCACCGTATCGAGCAGCTTCCAGCGGTAAAAGTCAGGGTTGTTCCAGTCCGGCTCCGGCGCCACACCCTGCCACTGGCCAAAATTGCCGTAATCGACGCTGCCGCCCGAGATGCCCGGATTGCTGGCGAACTGGTTGCTGCCCGAAACGCCGAACGCCAGGTCGTGCGTGCGCCCCAGCAGCTGCACGGGTCCCTGCACATAGGCGTCGACGCTGTCCTGGCGCCGCGTGCCGGAGTAAAAGCCCGGGCTGCCCGTCACGCCTTGGCCCGTCGCCTTGTCCGGCCAGGTATACGCGAAGGTTTCGGCGGCCGAGTAATTGCCCCAGCCGTGATTCAGCATGGCCGTCAGGTTCCAGCCGCTGCCCAGTGCCTGCTCCAGGCGCAAAAAGGCCGTCTGGCTGGTGCTGAACCAGCGGCTCCAGGTGGCGGCCGTGGTGGCGGAACGGGGGAAGGTGGCGCGTTCGCCATCCGCATACCACAGCGGCAGGCCGCCATACATGCCGCCGCGCGGGCGGTTGTCCTGGTATTCATAGCCGGCGATCAGTACGCTGCCGGGCGCCAGGTCCGCTTCCACGGTGGCGTAGGCCATAGCCTTCTTGCCATGGTAGAGGTTTACATACGATTCGCTGTCCTGGTAGCTGGCGACCACCCGTGCGCGCACCTTGCCGTCCGCCGTCAACGGCGTGGACAGGTCGGCGCTGGCGCGCGCATTGTTCCAGGAGCCCAGGCTCAGGGCGGCCGCGCCGGCCAGCTGCGTCGACGAGGCGCGCTTGCGCACCAGGTTGATGGTGGCCGACGGTTCGCCCGCGCCCGTCAGCAGGCCCGTGGCGCCGCGCACGATCTCGACCCGGTCGTAGGCCGTCATGTCCAGGGTGCTGTCGCCCACGTTATAGGCATTGTCGACCGTGGTGGGGATGCCGTCGTACTGGTAGCTGGCGATGGAAAAACCGCGCGCGAAGAACGAGGTGCGGTCGCTGTCGTAGCGGTTGATGGCCACGCCGGCCGCGTTTTGCAGCACCTCTTCCACCGTCTGCAAATTCTGGTCATCCATCTGCTGGCGCGTCACCACGCTGACGGCTTGCGGCGTTTCGCGCACGGACAGGCCCAGGCGCGTGGCCGAGCGCATGGCCGGCGTCGTGTACGAGCCGCTGCCTTCCGTCGTGGCATTCGACTCGGCGGCGGCCGTCACCGTCATTTCGGGCATGGTCTGGCCGGCGCTCGCCGCTGCCGCTTCCAGCACATAGCCGCCATTCGCCTGCGGCACGGCGCGCAAGCCGGAACCGGCGACGATGGCGCCCAGCGCTTCGGGCACGCTGTAGCTGCCCGCCAGCCCGGCGCTGCGCTTGCCCGCCACCGTGGCGGCCTGGTAAGAGATCATGGTGCCCGTTTGCTGGCCGAAGCGCACCAGCACCTGCTCCAGCGAACCGGCGGGGATGGCCATGGCGACACGGCCGGCATTGGCGGCCACGGCGGCGGGCGCGACCGCCACGGCGCCGCCGGCGGCCAGCAGCCACAGGGCCTGGCTGACGGCGATGGCGGCCACGCTGCGATTGCATCGGGTGGAAACGGCGGGGAAAAGAGCAGAGGTTTGACCAGGCATGGGACGATTTTCCAGGAAGTGAATGAAGGGTTCACTGTGCTTGTCACGCGAAAACCGCAAACCCCTCACTTTTTCTGAAAATATTTATTCGGGAGTCTATGTACGCCCAGCGTCCGTCCGGTGCGGCGTCACCGTCACCCAGAAGCGCGTGCTCTGGCGCACGTCGACGGGCAAGGTGCGCGTCAGCATGTCCAGCACTTGCGTCGTGTCGGCCAGCGGGTAGATGCCGGACACGCGCAGGTGGGCGATGGCCGGGTCGCACGCCAGGCGCCCATGGCGGTAGCGCGCCAGTTCGCGGATAAAATCGGCCAGCGGCATGTCGTGCGCCACCAGCATGCCGGCCGTCCACGCATCCGCGCCGGCCGGCAGGACCTGCACCGCGCCGATGCCCGCCGCCGTGAAGCTGGCTTGCTGGCCCGCCTGCAGCCTGCGCGCCGCGTCCGACGCCCGCCCCGGCAAAATATCGACGGCGCCTTCGAACACGCCCAGCTGCGTGCGGTCTTTATCCACGCGCACGGCAAAGCGCGTGCCCACGGGCTGCAAACGGCCCTGGGCTGTCTGCACGAAAAAGGGCCGGCCCGCCGCATCGCGCGCGGTAGCAACCATGATCTCGCCCTGCAATACCGTCAGCAGGCGCTGGCCCGCATCGAAACGCACGTCGACGCTGGACGCCGTGTTGAGCGCGACGCGCGTGCCGTCTTGCAGCACGATGTGGCGCAATTCGCCCGTGCTGGTGCGGTAATCGGCCAGCCAGAAGCGCGCCTGTTCATCGCCGCCCGCCAGCCAGGCGCCGCCGCCCACGGCCAGCAATGCCAGCAGTTTCAAGGACTGTCGCCGCGCCGCATTGGCCTGCGCGTGGGCCGGCTTGCGCGCCAGGGTGCCGTGCGCCAGCGGCGCGGGCAAGCCGCGCATGCGCGCCATGCACGCCTCGATGTGCTGCCAGGCCTGTTCGTTTTCCGCGTCGCTGGCGCGCCATGCCCGCCAAGCCCGCTCCACCTCGGGCGCGTCAGCGCCGGCCTGCAGGCGCACCAGCCATTCCACGGCCTGCAGGCTGGCCGCTTCCGGCGCGGCGCCGCCGCCCATGCTCATGCCGGCGGCTGGGCGAAAAAGCACTGGTGCATGGCTTTCACCAGGTAGCGCTGCACGGTGGCCAGCGAAACGTCCAGTTCTGCGGCGATGGCCGCCTGCGGCATGCCGTCGAGCTGCGACAGCAAAAAGGCGCGCCGCACGGGCGCTGGCAAGCCGTCGAGGCGGCGGTCGATGTCGAACAGGGCTTCGAGCAGGATCGCCTGCGCTTCCGGGTCGGGCGCGCATTGCGCCGGCAGGCTGGCCAGGGTTTCCAAGTAGGCCGCTTCCAGGTCGCGGCGGCGGTACAGATTGCCCAGCACGCCCTTGGCCACGGTCGTCAGAAAGGCGCGCGGCTCGCGCGCGGCGATGCTTTCGTCACGATTGAGCAGGCGCATGAAGGTGTCGTGCGCCACGTCGGCCGCGTCAAAGGCGTTGCCCAGCTTGTGCCGCAGCCAGCCGTGCAGCCAGCGGTGGTGATCGTGATACAGGCTGCCCACCTCCTGGTGAACGCCGGGTGGGGCAACGGCCACGGGATATCCTCATGCGCAAACAATAATGATTCGCATTCTAACTGGCTCGGCAAGGCTGGCGCAACCGCCGCGTTAAGCGTCGCGCAACGGCAACAGCGGTTTTGCCATGCCAAGCCCGCGCATAGGCCACGCTTAGGCCATGTCCTGGCCGCGCGTTGGCGCAGGCCCTGGCCGCATCGGCATGCCATGCCGCCCATGCCGCGCTGGCTTGTTCTCCTTCCCGCCATCCATGGCGGGGAACCTGGCGCTTGCCAATAGTCCCGATCGGGGTGGTAAACCGCATGAAGCGTCCCGAAGCGGGTGGCGGCCCGCGCGCGCCGCCGCTACGCTGGCTTTCCCGCTCAATCAAGGAAGGCCGCCATGGCGCCGCAGCAGTCGCACACTCCCCCTCCCGTCTCCACGCCGGTCGCCGCGCACGCCAGCCTGCTGTGGATGACGGCCCTGCTCTACGTGGTGCAGGGCATACCGATCGGCCTGGCCTTCCAGGCCTATCCCGTGCTGCTGCGCCAGGGCGGCGCGCCACTGGAACTGATCGCGCTGGTGCCGCTGGCCAGCCTGCCCTGGGCCTTCAAGTTCTTCTGGTCGCCGCTGGTGGAAAACCGCTGGTCGGCGGCCATGGGCCGGCGCCGCAGCTGGATCGTGCCCATGCAGCTGCTGCTGGCCCTGTGCCTGGCGGCGATGGCCTTCCAGCGCTTCGATGCGGCGCATGCGCCAGCCTTGCTGTGGCTGATCGCGGCCGCCTCGCTGGCCAGCGCCACGCAGGACATCGCCACCGATGGCTTGGCGGCCGACGTGCTGCATGGCAGCGGCATCGCGCACATCAATGTGCTGCAGGTGGGCGGCTTCATGCTGGGCATGCTGGTGGGCGGCCCGGCCGTGCTGCTGGGCGTGGAGTTGCTGGGACAGGCGGCCAGCATGCTGGCCCTGGCCGCCATCGTCGTGCTGTGCGGCGTGCCCGTGTGGCGCTGGCGCGAAGGAGCGGCGGCGCCCGTCAGCCAGCAAAGGGCCAGCCTGCGGCACTTTTTCCGCCGTCCGCTGGCGCTGCGCCTGATGGTGGCGGGCATGCTGGCCACCCTGACCGGGTCGGTGCTGTTCGGCCTGGCCAAGCTGGTACTCGTCGACGCGGGCTGGAGCGCCGCCAGCGTGGCAGGCCTGTCCGGCGTGGGCAATTCCGCGATGGTGCTGGCCGGCTGCGCGCTGGCCGCCCTGCTGCTGAAATGGATGGCGCGCTGGCACGCGCTGCTGTACGGCCTGGCCATCCTCGCCGGCGCCAGCGTCCTGTGGCTGCGCATCAGCGGCGCCCCCGCCAGCGCGGGCGTGCCCCTCGTGTGGCTGGCCACCGTGCTGATTGGCCTGGGCATCGGCGTGACCAGCGTCTGCCTCTACACCCTGCTGATGCGCCATGCGCAACTGGGCCGGCAGGCGGCCACCGATTTTTCCATTTTCCAGAGCACGCAAACGCTGGGCGAAATCGTCATCGCGTCCGCCGCCACGGCCCTCGCCGCCCGCGCCGGCTATGCCGCCGGCATGCTGGTGGGCGTGGCCAGCGCGCTGCTGGCCATCGCCATGCTGCTGTGGGTGCGCCGCGCCGGGGCCCACCTGGATGACGAACATGACTGAACCATCGCCATCGCAGCTGCTGCGCCATCTGCTGCGCGGCCAGTACGGACGCCTGGCGCTGGCCATCGTGCTGGCCGTGGCGGCAGCCGGCGCCGAACTGTGGCCCTACTGGCTATTGGGCACGGCGGCCGGCGTGGCCGTCGCTTCGCCCGGCGCCAGCGCCGAACTGTTCCGGCTGGCCGGCTGGCTGGCGCTGGCCCTGCTGTGCAAATACCTGCTGTACAGCGCCGCCTATTACTGCAGCCATGTCAGCGCCTTCCAGGTGCTGCTCGATACGCGGCGTCAGCTGGTGCGCCAGCTGGCGGGCGCGCCCCTGCGCTGGCTGAACCAGGCAGGCAGCGGCGAACTGAAACGGCTGGTGCTGCAGGACGTGGACCGGCTGGAGCAGTTCATCGCCCACCACACGGTGGAACTGGCGGCGGCCCTGGCCAGCCCCGTGCTGGTGGCCGGACTGCTGGTAGCCATCGACTGGCGCCTGGCGCTGGCCGCGCTGGCCACCGTGCCCTTCGCGCTGCTGCTGCAGGCGATGATGATGCGCGGCTTCGGCGTGCACATGGCGCAGTACGGCAAGGCGCTCGACGAACTGCACGGCGCCACCATCGAATACGTGCGCAGCATGCCCGTGATGAAAGCGTACCGCCAGGATGCCACCTCGTTCCAGCGCATGCGCGACAGCCTGCACGCCTATCAGGCGCTGATGAGCCGCATCACGCGCCAGACGGTGCCCGCCTGGTCCGTCTTCATGGTGCTGCTGAGCGCGAACATCGCCACCCTGCTGCCGGCGGGCCTGTGGCTGTACCAGGCGGCGCATGTCAGCCTGCCGCAGCTGGTGCTGGCCCTGGTGCTCGGTTCGGGCATGCTCAAACCGCTGTTCAAGGTCATCAAGCTGTCGACGGAACTGCGCGAGGTGCAGGCCAGCCTGCAGCGCATGGCCGGCGTGCCGCCGCTCGCGTCCGCGGCGGGCCAGGCGCAGGCCGGCCCTCCGCATGTGCCGGCGCGGCCCGACGTGCGCTTCGAACACG
>CAUSDR010000364.1:0-5854 GCA_963530105.1 uncultured Janthinobacterium sp. | reverse complement strand
CCCTATGTCAACACCGAGCAAGCCCCTGCCAAGAAGACGACGCATGGACATGTTTTTCATGGAGAAATGTCACCGTGGATGGCCGCTGCCACCCAAAATCCTAGTCCCGGCAGCGCTGGCTTGTAAATGGATTTTCCGCCTGTGCCTGCGGTGCGCGGCTGCTATCTGGCCCGGCCGTGATCTGGCGCAGAATAATTGTTACCAAATCCTGGTTGCCAGCAGGCCAATACGCGCTTATATAGAGTAGCGACAAGTTTCCACGCGCCTCCGGGCAAGCGCCACGGCGCGCTGCCGCCCCGGCAAGCTCGCTTATAATTGGGCGGCATAAATTCACTGAAAGACACGACACGCATGACATCTTCATCCTCCGCCGGCAACGCTGGCTCGAAACCGCCCAAGAAGGGCAGCAAACCCAAACGCTTTCTGCTGATGGCCCTGGTATCGTTCCTGGGCCTGGGCGTCGTCGGCGTGCTGCTGGTGGTATTCGGCCTGGCCATGGCGTATCCGAACCTGCCGGCGCTCGATACCCTGACCGATTACAAGCCAAAGATGCCGCTGCGCATTTTCACCTCCGACAGCGTATTGATCGGCGAGTTCGGAGAAGAGCGGCGCAACATGGTGCACATCAAGGATATTCCTGATGTCATGAAGAAAGCCGTGCTGGCCATCGAGGATGACCGCTTCTATGAGCATGGCGGCGTCGATTACCTGGGCATCACGCGCGCGGCCCTGCACAACCTGACGGGTGGCGCCAAGCAAGGCGCCTCGACCATCACGCAGCAGGTGGCGCGCAACTTCTTCCTGTCCAGCGAGCAGACGCTGAAGCGCAAGGCCTATGAAGTGTTACTGGCATGGAAGATCGAGAAAAACCTCAGCAAGGACCAGATCCTGGAAGTGTATATGAACCAGATTTATCTGGGTCAGCGCGCCTACGGCTTCGCGTCGGCCGCGCAAATCTATTTCGGCAAGAATATCCAGGATCTCACCGTGGCGGAAGCGGCCATGCTAGCCGGCCTGCCAAAAGCGCCATCGGCCTACAACCCCGTCGTCAATCCGAAACGCGCGCGCATGCGCCAGCAATACATCCTGCAGCGCATGGCGCAGCTGGGCTACATCACGCCGGCGCAGTACGAAGAAGCGAAGAATGAAGAGCTGAAAGTAAAAACCGACAGCAGCGCCTTTGGCGTGCACGCGGAATACGTGTCGGAAATGGCGCGCCAGTTGGTCTACGAGCAATTCAAGGAAGACACCTACACGCGCGGCCTGAATGTCTATACCACCATCACCAAGGCCGACCAGGACGCCGCCTACCTGGCCCTGCGCAAGGGCGTGATGGATTACGAGAAACGCCACGGCTACCGCGGCCCGGAAGCGTATATCGAGATTCCGAAAACCAAGGCCGAAGCGGATGACGCCATCGAAACGGAACTGGCCGACCACCCGGACAGCGACGACATCATCGCCGCCATGGTGCTGCAGGCTTCGCCCAAGTCCATCCAGGCGGTGACGTCGACCGGCGAAGAAATCACCATCACCGGCCCCGGCCTGACGTTTGGCGCGGCCTGGCTGTCGGAAAAAGCGGCGCCGAACCGCCGCATCAAGCGCGGCGCCGTGATCCGCGTCATGCAGGAAGGCAGCAACTGGGTCTTGACGCAGATGCCGGAAGTGCAATCGGCGTTCGTCTCGGCCAGCACCACCGACGGCGCCATCCGCGCCATGGTGGGCGGCTTCGATTACAACCGCAACAAGTTCAACCACGTCACGCAGGCGTGGCGCCAGCCCGGTTCCGCCTTCAAGCCCTTCATCTATTCCGCCTCGCTGGAACGGGGCCTGTCGCCGGCCACCATCATCAACGATGCGCCGATCTCGTTCGACGCGGGCCAGACGGGCGGCCAGGCGTGGGAACCGAAGAACTACGACAGCAAATACGATGGTCCCATGACCATGCGCAAGGGTTTGATGAAATCGAAAAACATGATTTCCATCCGCATCCTGCACAAGATCGGCGCCAAGTATGGCCAGGAATACGCCACGCGCTTCGGCTTTGACGCGGACAAGAACCCGCCCTACCTGACCCTGGCCCTGGGCGCGGGCAATGTCACGCCGCTGCAGATGGCGGGTGCGTATGCCGTGTTCGCCAACGGCGGCTACAAGGTCAACCCCTACCTGATCGCCAAGGTGACCGACAGCGACGGCAATGTGCTGTCGCAAGCCAAGCCGGACCTGGCAGGCGAGGAAGCCAACCGAGTGATCGACGAGCGCAACGCCTTCCTGATGAACAGCATGCTCAACGACGTCGTGCGCTTCGGCACGGCCAACAAGGCCATGGCCCTGAAGCGTCCTGACCTGGCGGGCAAGACGGGTACCACCAACGATTCCATCGATGCGTGGTTCGCCGGCTACCAAGCCAAGCTGGTGGGCATCGCCTGGATCGGCTACGACCAGCCGCGCAACCTGGGCAACCGCGAAACGGGCGGCGGCCTGGCCTTGCCGATCTGGGTCAACTACATGGCCAAGGCACTGAAGAGCATTCCCGTCGAGGAACGCGCCGTGCCGGAAGGCTTGATCCACGTCGGCGACGAGTATTACTATGCGGAAAATCCGCCGGGCACGGGCGTGGGCAGCCTGGAAGGCGCGGCGCGCGGCACGCCGGAGGAAGAAAAGGCCAAGGAGGCGGTCAAGAACGAGCTGTTCTGACCTCTACCGGCCGGATTGGCGCGCCAGCGCGTCATCCGGCAACATTGCCAGCGCCGGGCTGGTGTCGGATTACGCGCGGCGCGGCCGCCCTGATCCGGCCTACGTTTCGGCAATAAAAAAGGGCAGCCCATGCAGGCTGCCCTTTTTATTGTGCGCGGATAACTTATTACTTCAATACCACCGGTGCGCCCGCCTGCTCGCTGGCCATGGCCGACAGGGCCGCAAACAACTCGGAACCGTCGCGCGTATTGATCCATTCGTCGCCCACGCGCTTGTAGTGGAAACCGCCGGAACGGGCCGCTACCCACATCTCGCGCATGGGGGCCTGGCTGTTGACGATGATTTTCGTGCCGTTGTCGATGAATTCGATTTCCAGCACATTGCCGCTGCGGCTGCATTCGACGTCGAGCACGTCCGCATCGTTCAGCCGGTCCAGCGCCGCCTCGATGTCCGTCAGGGTGGCTTCGGCCAGGGCCAGGAATTCCGATTCGCTCATGCTACACTCCAAAGATCTTAATCAAACCGTGATTCTAATCGTGAAGTCATCCTCAGCGTTTTATATCGGCATCGCCATTGTGGTTTCTAGCGTCCTGGCCGGCTGCGGCCAGCCCGGCCCCCTGTACCTGCCCAAGCCGCCGGCGGCCAAGGGCGCGCCCGCCAAAGGCCCGGTCGAACCGGCGCCCGTGCCGCCGCTACCGGTCATCGTGCCGGCGACCTAAGCACGCCGCGCCGGGGCAGCCGCAGCGGCCGCCCTGGCGTTTTTCGCGCGCTTGCTCCAGGAAAAATACACGCGAATTGCCAGCAGTAGCGCGACGATGACGCCAAACAGGATCGGTTGCGCGAAATTGTGCTTGCCCGCCTTCATCCACCAGAAGTGCAAAATGCCCAGCGGGGCGATCACATAGATCAGGCGGTGCAGCCACTGCCAGCGCTTGCCGCCCAAACGCTTCACCATGCCATTCGTGCTGGTCACGGCCAAGGGAATGAGCAGCACGAAAGCGATGAAGCCCACCGTGATGAACGGACGCTTGAGCACATCCTTCCACATTTCCTGCACATCAAAGAAATGATCGAACCAAAGGAACGTGGTGAAGTGCAGCGCCGCGTAGAAAAAGGCGAACAGCCCCAGCATGCGCCGCAGCTTGATCAGCCAATTCCATTGCGTGAAGCGCCGCAGGGGCGTTACGGCCAGGCTGATGCACAGGAAATACAGGGTCCAGTCGCCCGTGCCGCGCGTGATGAATTCCAGCGGCTCCACCAGTTGCCCCGTGTACGTGAGCCAGACCATGCGCGCGAACGGCAGCAGCGCCAGCAGGAAAATCAGGCTTTTCAGCAGCGACAGCTGTTTGTTCGTGGGGTTGATGGCCATGCTGCGTCCTTAAAAGAATTTCTTCAGATCCATACCCGCATACAGGGAAGCGACGTCGTTATAGCCGTTGTACATCAGGGTCTTGCGCTTGCGCGTCAGAAAACCGTCCTCGCCGATGCGCCGCTCCGTCGCCTGCGACCAGCGCGGATGATCGACGTTCGGGTTCACATTCGAATAAAAGCCGTATTCGGATGGCGCCGCCAGGTTCCAGGCCGTGCGCGGCTGTTCCTTGACGAAACGGATCTTGACGATGGACTTGGCCGACTTGAAACCATATTTCCACGGCAATACCATGCGCACGGGCGCGCCATTCTGGTTCGGCAAGGTTTCACCATACATGCCCAGGGTCAGCAGCGCCAGCGGATGATTCGCCTCGTCGATGCGCAAGCCCTCCACATACGGCCATTGCAGCACGCGGCTGCCCACGCCCGACATCTGTTTCTTGTCGGCCAGGGTGACGAATTCCACATATTTGGCATTGCCCGTCGGCTCGACCTTCTTGATGATTTCAGAGAAGGAATAACCGATCCACGGGATCACCATCGACCAGCCTTCCACGCAGCGCAGGCGGTAGACGCGCTCTTCCAGCGGCGCCAGCTTCAGCAAGGCATCGAGATCGAGGGTCATCGGCTTCTTCACCTCGCCTTCGATGCTGACCGTCCACGGCCGCGTGCGCAGGGTGCCCGCATTTTGCGCCGGGTCGCTCTTGTCGGTGCCGAACTCGTAGAAATTATTGTAGGTGGTGGCGTCTTTGTACGCCGTCTGCTTTTCCAGCGCCGAATAGGCGGGGTTCAGTTTGGCAGCCAGCTTGGGATTGCTGCCTTGCGCGAACGCTTCGCGGCTGGCCATTTCCAGCAAGGCGGCGCTGGACACGGAGCCCAGGGCGATTTGCTTGATGAAACTGCGGCGCGACTCAAACACGGCGCGCGGCGTGATTTCGGAAGAATACGGCAACTCAATGCCGTTGGGACTGCGCTTGATCAACATGGCGGCTCCGGAAAAAGGTGATTGGATATACCTTACACCAGTTTTTCCGGGCCGTTCATGACGCTTCTGTCATGCAGAAAAGTGCGCGAAAGACGTTCGGGGCCAGGCGCCTTGCCGCCGGCAGTACGCAGGGTACGCCAGGCAAGGCAAGGCCGCCCCGGCGTTACAACTTGCCGTAAGAATGCAAGCCGGAGAGGAACATGTTGACGCCCAGGAAGGCGAACGTCGTCACCAGCAAGCCCACCAGCGCCCACCAGGAGGCGACACGGCCGCGCAAGCCCGTCATCAGGCGCATGTGCAGCCAGGCCGCATAGTTGAGCCAGACGATCAGCGCCCACGTTTCCTTCGGATCCCACGACCAGTAGCCGCCCCACGCCTCGGCCGCCCACAGCGCGCCCAGGATGGTGGCTACCGTGAAGAAAGCGAAGCCGACGGAAATGGCCTTGTACATCACGTCATCGAGCACTTCCAGCGACGGCAGGCGGTCGACCAGGTAGCCGCTCGATTTCAGCAGGTAGGCGGAAGCGACCATGGCCGACAGCGCGAACGTGCCGTAGCCGATGAAATTGGCCGGCACGTGGATCTTCATCCACCAGCTTTGCAGGGCCGGCACCAGCGGCTGGATCTCGGCCGCGTCGCGCGTGACCGTGTACCACATCAGGAACACGACGGCCGCCGAAATGACCAGCATGACGAAGGCGCCCAGCTGGCGCGTGGCGTAATGTTGCTCGTAGTACAAGTAGAACATGGCCGTGATCAGGGAGAACAGGATGAACACTTCATACAGGTTCGACACGGGAA
>CAUSDR010000363.1:0-5879 GCA_963530105.1 uncultured Janthinobacterium sp. | reverse complement strand
CCCTGGCGCGGGCCAGCGTCGTCGAGCGCCTGGCGCGCCGGCGCGCCCGGCAAGAGGCGAAATTAGGCGCTGACGGTTTCAACCCCCCGCCAGCCCCCGCGGTGGGCGGGCGACATGGCGTGCCAGCGCTCCCAGGCTTGCTGCTCGGCCGGCCCCGCATCATCGCCGCGCAGCACGGCGAACCACTCGGCCGCCTCTTGCAGGATGGCGTAGTCGGCGGGCAGCCGCGCTTGCGGCGGGGCTGGATCAGGCGGCATCATCCATGCACAGCATGCATTGCAGCATGGCTTGCGCCATGTATTTTTTCACCATGCGTTCGGACACTTCCAGCTGGCCGGCGATCTGCGCATACGTGAGGCCATCGATCTGCGCCAGCAGGAAAGCCTGGCGCGCGCGCGGCGACAGGGTGTCGAGCATGGCGTCGATGCGGTACAGGGCTTCGACCACCAGCGCCCGCTCTTCCGGCGATGGCGCCGTCAGCTCGGGACGGCTGGCCAGGGCCGCGAGGAAGGTGCGCTCCAGGGTCAGGCGGCGCCAGTGGTTGACCAGCAAGCCATTGGCAACCGTGCTCAGGTAGGCGCGCGGTTCGCGCAGGCTGTCGGCCGACTGCGTGGCCAGCATGCGGACAAATGTATCTTGCGCCAGGTCGGCCGCGCCGTCGCGGCAGCCCAGCTTGCGCCACAGCCAGTGATACAGCCAGCCGTGATGGCTGCTATATAAATCGCTGACAACATCGAGGGTAGGAGAAATGGTGGACACGGGCAAACAAGCAAAGGGGCTGCCGAACTTGCCTGCCAAGTGGGTCAGCCTGTATTCAGGTTTCATGCTCAGCACACGTGACGACTGCACACGATCACGAATGAGAATGATTTTCATTTTCACATAATTTCACTGCGATGTAAATTATCAAGGCCATCATTTTTGTATTCCTGCGCCTTTGTGCGCAACAAACGGGGTACCGCCATCATTTGCGAATGATTCTCGTTTGCGATACTATGTCACCCTTCTACTCTCCCCCGCCATGCCTGACGCCCTGCGTGGCGGCGCTATCGAAAGCCGATTCATGACCACCTCCCCTTCACTGCCGCAGCCCCAGATGCGCGCCAGCGCCGACGCGGCGCCGGATACCCGCCAGGCCAGCACGCCATCGACCGCGCCACGGCAGCGGCGCTGGAACTGGACTTGGAAGCAGGTATGGTTCCAGCTGCACTGGTTTATCGGCATCACGGCCGGCACGGTGCTGGTGATCATCGGCCTGAGCGGCGCCACCCTGGCCTTCAAGGATGAATTGCTGGATCTGCTGAACCCCGGCGTGCGCCATGTGGCCGTGGAAGCGCGCGCGCCGCTCACGCCGGGCCAGCTGGGCAGCATCGCGGCGGCCCAGCACGGCCAGCGCGTCGCTTCCATCACCATGTATGCGGAAGCGGGCGCGGCGCCCCGTTTATTCTTCGCGCCGAAGAACGGCCAGCGGCGCGGCGTATCCATTTATGTGCACCCGTACACGGGCGCCACCCAGCCGGCGCTGGCGGGCGCGGGCTTCTTCGAGTGGACGGAATCCCTGCACCGCTGGCTGCTGCTGCCGCGCGATCCTGGCCGGCAAGTGGCGGGCGCGCTGGCGCTGTGCCTGCTGGGCCTGGCCTTGTCCGGCCTGTACCTGCGCTGGCCGCGCCGTCCGCTGGACTGGCGCACCTGGCTGACCTTTGATCCGGCCTTGAAAGGCCGCTCCTTCCTGTGGAACCTGCACGCCGTGGCCGGCACCTGGTGCCTGGTGGTCTACGTGGCGCTGACCCTGACGGGCATTTACTGGAGCTATGACGTGGTGCGCGACCATGTCGACGCCTGGGCCGGCAAGCCCCCACGGGTGGCGCAGGCGCCAGGCAAGAAAGGCCCGCCCAAGGAGAAAAAGGAAGCGCCGGCGGCCGACATCGGCCTGGCCTGGAGCAGCTTCCAGCAGCACGCGCCCGGCTGGACCCTGGCCAGCGTGCGCCTGCCCGCCCGCGCCGGCGAAGCCGTGCAGTTCACGTGGCTGGCCAGCGATGCGCCGCACGAGCGGGCGCGCAGCCGCCTGTCGATTTCGCCGGCCGACGGCAGCATCACGGAAAACGAGCCGTACAGCCAGCAAGGCCTCGGTTCGCGCCTCGTCAACATCATTTATCCGCTGCACATGGGCACGTATTTCGGTTTGCCGGGACGCATCATCGTCACCCTGGCCAGCCTGGGCCTGCCCCTGTTCGCCATCACGGGCTGGATGCTGCACCTGGGCCGCCGCAAGGCGAAACGGGCCGTGCGGGCGCAGCGCGCCATGCTGGGCGCCGGCGCGCCGGGCAAGGCGGATGCCGGCCTGCCGACGCTGGTGGCCTACGCCAGCCAGTCGGGCCAGGCCGAACGCCTGGCGCTGGAAAGCGCGCGCGCCCTGCAGCAGGCGGGCGTGGCCGTCGACGTGCAGTCGCTGGACCGCTTCGATCCCGCCCAGTTGCGCCAGTACGAACGGGCCCTGGTTGTCGCCAGCACCTTTGGCGAAGGCGAGGCGCCGGACGGCACGCGCCGCTTCGCGCGCCTGCTGCAAACCACTTCGGGCACGCCGCTGGCCGGACTGGAAGTGGGCGTCCTGGCCCTGGGCGACCGCCATTACAGCGCCTTCTGCGGCTTTGGCCATGCGCTGGAGCGCCAGCTGCACGCGCTGGGCGCCACGGCCCTGTTCCCGCTGATCGAAGTCGACAAGCATGACCCCGCCGCCCTGGACCGCTGGTCGCGGGCCCTGGCCCGTTGCAGCGGCAGCGCCATCGACGCCATCGGCGTGCAGGAAGAAGCGTCGTACGCCGAATGGCGCCTGACGCGCCGCGTGCTGCTCAATCCGGGCAGCGCGGGCGGCGAACTGCATGAAATCACCCTGGCCGGCCCGGCCGGCGCCACGTGGGAAGCAGGCGCACTGGCTGAAATCATTCCCTGCAATGCCGATGGCAGCGATGGCGGTGCGGGGAATGCAAATAATGCGGGTAATGCGCGTAATGCAGGTAATTCAGATAATGCAGGCAATACAGGTAATACAGGCAAGGCAGGTAATACAGGCAATCCAGGCAAAGCAGCTAACGCAAGTAACGGCAGTAACGCAGCTAATGCAGGTATTACAGGTAATACTACTAAAGCAAGTAATGAAGGTAATACTGGCAACGCAGGCAATTCAGATAACGCAGGCAGCGCAGGCAGCGCCCATCACGCGCCGCGCAGCTATTCGATCGCTTCGCTGCCGTCCGATGGCGAGCTGCAGCTGCTGGTGCGCCAGGAGCGCCATGCGGGCGTGGAGAATCAAGGTTATGGCCTCGGCTCCGGCTGGCTGACGCGCTTCGCGCCGCTGGGCGGCACCATCCGTTTGCGCCTGCAAGCCAACCCCGCCTTCGCACCCGCGCTGGTGGACGTGCCCTGCATTTATATCGGCAACGGTTCCGGCCTGGCCGGCCTGCGCGCGCACCTGCGCGCACGCCAGCGCGCCGGACTGGCCCGCAACTGGCTGCTGTTCGGCGAGCGCCAGCAAGCTTTTGACAGCGTCTGTGGCGCAGAGTTGCAAGGCTGGCTCGACAATGGCCACCTGGCGCGCCTGGACCGCGTCTTTTCGCGCGATGGCGTGCAGGGAAGCCAACGGGAATACGTGCAGGACCGTTTGCGCGCCAGCGCCGGCCAATTGCGCGCCTGGCTGGAACAGGGCGCCATCGTCTACGTATGCGGCAGCCTGCACGGCATGGCGGCCGGTATCGATGCTGTGCTGCAAGAAATCCTCGGCCAGGACGGCGTCGATGCCCTGCTGGCGGCGGGACGCTACCGCCGCGACGTGTATTGACACGCATCAAAGCAATGGCGATGCCGCCGTCCTGTGTGCGGCGGCGAACGGTGAGCAGCCGCCAGACGGCTACAGTGGGGGACATGGCGGCAAGCGCGCCGCCCCACTCCCACACTGCGAGGCTTCCCATGAAAAACCCCTGGATGAGCATGTACCTGAGCGCCGCCAACCGCATCGCCAACACGGCGCGCGGCCACGCCACGGCGGCCGTCAAGCGCGAGGCGGCGAAAAATACGCGGCAGCTGACGCAAGTCTGGTTCGATTCTTTCCTGCCCGCCGCGGGCCAGCCGCGCAAGCGCCGGAAAGCCAGATAAGGCGGCTGCCGGCCAGCGCACTGGTGCGGTGCACCACAGCAACTAGTTGAAGTTTGAAACAAGTGGGCTAAACTGCAAGCATGCTAATAAATATATGAGTACGTGATTGAAGTGACCGGCAGGCGCCGCATTCCCGCGCCGCCACCGGCTCATCAGGAGACGACCATGTTGACGCTCAAAGTGCTGGCCTGCCTTGCCCTCTCGGCCCTGCTGCTGGTTCCGCTGGTGATGCGCGACGCCATGCAGACGTCGGCCGGACAATCGCTGCAAGTGCCGAATGTGGATGCGCAAGCCCTGTGGGCCCACTGGCCCAAGCACTGAGGCCCAGGCACTGATACTGCGCGCGGCTGAGCGCGGCTGACATTCGCAGCATTCGCACCGCTGGCTGCGTTGCTGTGACTTGCCGTACCGGCGTACCGTCTGCGTCAAGGTGCCTTGCCAGCGGCGTTTTTCAGCGGCGCTCGGCAGCGGGGTGCAGTGTGGTCGGTGCATTGTTACCACCCACTACTCGGTGGGGAGGGAATTGGTACTTCCGCTGTTAACGCATCTGGCCACCAGTGCCAACCCGTTCCGCCCTTTCTTCATCACACTCTTGATCCAGATCATGGATTTACCTCTTCGCTGCAGCCACACTGGAACAGCCCGCTTCGCATCGGGACGGGCTTAACCGGGAGTGCGGTATGCATGATTCTCATTGGAAAGAGGAGATGGCGCTGGGGGTGCCTGCCATCGACGAGGCGCATGAGGCGCTGTTTCTCGAATTGGCGCGGCTGTCGCAACTGGGCGACCAGCATTTCAGCGCGGGCTTCCGCGACCTGATCGCAGCGGTCGAGCGCGATTTCCGCGAGGAAGAAGACTTGATGGAGGAAATCGGCTTTCCCTCGCTGGCGAAGCACCGCGAGCAGCACGCGCGCGTGCTCAGCGGCTTGCACCACGCCTGGGCCGCCGTCGATGAAGGCGACCTGGAACAAGGGCGCCACGCGCTGTCGCTGCTGCCGCAATGGCTGGTGTTTCACCAGGCGACCATGGACCTGGCCCTGGCGGCGGCGCTGGAACTGGTGCAGCGCCAGCCCAACTAGGACGCCTTACAGCAGCAGCACGGTGGCCTGCTCGGGCAGCACGACGCGGTAGTGGCCCGGGTATTTGTCTTCGCCATCGAAAATCTTGCAAAACACGGGCTGGTTGATGTCATTGACGGCCGGCTCGTTCATCGGCAGGGTGGCGATCAGCTGCTCGCCATCCATCAGGCGCAACGCGCTGCCAGTTTCTGCCGCGCAAAAGGCCAGCGACTGCACCTCGCTGGCGAACGGCCGCTTGTACCACGGCGTGATGGCCCGCACGGCGCGCCGGGCATCCTGCAAGACCTGGCCCACGCGCGTGACATTCCACGCGTCGCGCGCCACGGCGGGCTGGATGACGATATTCGCCGTCAGCTCGCCCTTGCCCTTGTTCACGAGGAAGGTGCCATCCTGCGCGGCGATGTCGTCATTGAGCGGCACGACAAACACGCCGCCTTCCGACACCTTGATGGGAATCGGCGCGCCGTTGCCTTGCAAGGCCACGCGCACATCGTCGATGGTAGCGCTGAGCTTGGCAGGAATCAGGCGCAAGGCCATGACCACGCTGCCGCTCGACACTTGCCAGACCTTCTTGGCCGTCAGATAACTTTCCCGGTAGGCCGTGAAGCGCACGCGGGGCGGCCTGGCATCGCCATTGGCCGTGATGGTCAC
>CAUSDR010000362.1:0-5891 GCA_963530105.1 uncultured Janthinobacterium sp. | reverse complement strand
CAACATGCCCCAGCTGGCGGATATTGCCCGGCCAGTCGTAGCGGCACAGCGCCGCCAGCAGCGGGAACGGCAGCGCCAGCGGCGTGCCGGCGGCGCCTTCCTCCTGCGCCATCAGCTGCGCGATCAGCAAACCGATGTCCTCGCGGCGCTGGCGCAGCGGCGGCAGGGCGATCACGAACGCTTCCAGCCGGCGCAGCAGCGGCTGGTTAAAACCATCCGTGCTCAGATCGCCGTCGGTGGCGGCGATCAGCCGCACGTCGGCGCGTAGCGTGCCGGCGGCGCCCAGGGGCCGGTATTCGCCGCTTTCGAGCACGCGCAGCAGCATCGGCTGCACGGTGAGCGGCGCATTGGCGATTTCATCGAGAAACAGGGTGCCGCCTGCCGCTTCCGCAAACAGGCCAGCGCGCGCCTGCTGGGCGCCCGTGTAGGCGCCGCGCTGCGCGCCGAACAGGTCTGCCGGCGCCAGCGATTCGCTGAGCGTGGCCATGTTGACGGCCACCAGCGGACGGTCGCGGCGCGCGCTCGCGGCATGGATGGCGCGCGCCGCCAGCTCCTTGCCCGTGCCCGTCTCGCCCAGCAGCAGCACCGGCAATTCGGTGGCGGCCACCTGGCGTATCAGTTCCTGCACCCTGAGCATGGCGCTGCTGGCGCCCAGCAGCGTTGCGCTGGCATTCAGGCGGGGCAGGCTGTCGGCCCAGTGCACGCACAGCAGGATCGTGCCACCCAGCGCCAGCACCAGCCCCGCTTCGACGCGCGCCGCCGGCACCAGCACCGGGCCGCTCAGCGGCACGCCGTCCAGTTCCACGCTCATGCGGCTGGCCGGCGGCAGGAACTGCAGGCTGTCATCGGCACCGCGTTGCAGCTGCAGCGCATCGCGCGCGATGCTGCGCTCGCCCAGCGGCAGCAGGGCACCGCCCGGCCGGGCGAACATGGGCGCGTAGCGGTGCAGCGTCACCAGCGACGTGGATGGCGCCGCCACGAACTGCGCGCCGACGCGGGCGCGGTCCGGATGCCAGAGCAGGGTCAGCGCCAGCAGGCGCGACGCGCCCGCGTCGCTTGCCGACAGCGCCGACGTCAGCGTCGATTCCATATCAGGGGACACACCAGACTCCTGCGAAATGAGGACGCGCCAATTATGGCAGGGCGGGCGCGCGACTGCAACGCGCGGCTTTTTACATGTCAATTGACAGGCGCCGCCGTGTCAACAGGCGCGCCGGCGGCGTTTTTTTCATGGAAAAACAGGCATTTTGGCATGGCACGATGCTTGCAAATACCACGGAGGATGGCGTCGCCGACGTGCTTGAACGGAAGCGCGCCATCAGCCAAAACGACCACGCCGCACCGCGGCGGTTCCCTGCAGTACCAACCAATTATTTCAAGGAATATGTCATGCCTAGCTACCGCATCACCATCAGCCGTCCAAGCACCCTGCCCCCGCTCGTCGACTGGGCCCAGACAGTGGTTGCGCCGAATCAGGACCAGGCCATCGGCGGCGCCTACCAGAATTGGGTCAATTCCGATCCGACGCCAGCGGCGCCACCGCTCAGCCTGTGCCGCGTCAGCGCACGGCCCAGCGCGCAAGCCATGATGCTGTCGGCCGCAGCCGTATCGCCGGCCCAGCAAGCGTACATCAACGACCTGCAAAGCCAGGTGGGCACTTTCCTGGCCACCAAGCTGGATGGCGCCTTCAGCGTCGTCAACTATCCGGCTGGCTTTAACTACGGCATTACCTACGGTTCCAACGCGTATTACAACCCGGCCACCCTGAAGGACATCGATACCCTGCTGGGCATTTCCAGCAGCGGGCAGCTGGAATTGACCGGCGCCGGCTTCTCCAACCTGTACGCGCAGATCCTGCCGGCCGTCACGTTCAACTTCTCGCAGGCCGACCAGCAGACCATGAATGCCCAGGACACGGCGGCCAGCAGCCAGATCGCCACGCCCATGGCCGCGCCCCCAGCGTGCTGCAGGAATTCCAGAACGCCGGCGGCAGCTTCAGCACGCCCCTCCCGCTCGGCGGCAAGCTGCAGGATGTCTTCAATCAATTGACCAAGTTGTACGGCAGCCTGGACAAGATTCCAGACACACTGAACGCCTTGCGCAATGCAGTTGCCAGCTACAAGGCAAGTGCGGCAAACAGCTATGCCTTGCACAACCGCCAATATGCCGCCACCGCGCGCATCGCCGCGGCGGTCGCCAACACGGTCAAGCCGGACGCCAACAACGGCGGCATGCAAACCGACAATGCGAAATTTTATGTGGGCTACACGCCGGAAAAACTGCCTAGCGCCAACCAGCTGCTGGGCAGCCTGGCCACCGCCGGCAATGCCGTCACGGTCGCCATTTCGCTGTCGAACTTCAGCTCGACCAATTCGAATTTCAGCGTCTCGGGCGGCACCAGCTTCAACATTCCCATCGCCAGCATCCTGAATATATCGATCGGCGCCTCTGCGTCCTACGACCTGTCGCGCTATACCTCGTCGTCATCGCAAGTGGCGATCAACATCACCTATCCGGGCGTGACGCTGTTTTCCTCCACGCCGTCGGTGCTGTCGACGGACAACAGCACCGGCTGGTACGCCGCCGACATCCTCGAAGGCGTCATCGCCAACACGGGCCGCGACGCCACGGGCTACCAGTTGCAGGGCAGCGAATTCAACATTCCGGATGAATTCGGTCCAGGCAAGGCATTCTCGCGCCTGAAAACCTTTGTCATCAGCCAGCAGCCGACCGTCACGATGACCTTCTCCGCTGCCGATGTCAGCAAGATCACCAGCGACCTGCAGGTCGGCGCCAAAATCAATGTCAGCCTGTTCGGCATCTTTTCGTTGGGGTCGGCCAGTTCGTCCTACTCCGTGCAAAAGGTCGATACCAGCAGCCAGTCCGGCAGCGTGACGGTCACCTTCGGCCCGCCGCAGGTGAGCGGCACCATCCCGCTGCAGCAGCAGGTCGCCTTTGTGCTGGGCGGCGTGGCATCGTATCCGCCCAACAATGTCTAAGTGGGAAGCGCATGACCTCCCCGGCCAGCCGCCGGCATGCCATCCAGTCAGGCTCATGACGCGGACGGCATGACGGCAAGGCGTGCCTGGACGGCCCGGTCGCCTGTCGGCGCTTGGGCCGTTTTGCTTTTGTTGGGGGGGCGCTGGCTGCGCCGGCAACCAGTGCCTGAAATGAGGGGACGGCGTTGTCCCCCGCCCGGGGAAACGCGCCCCCCCGCCCCCGGCCGGGTTGGGCATAGGGGGGGGGGCGGGGCGGCCCCCCCCCGCCCGGCAGAATAAACCCGGACCACCCCACAAAAAAAAAAAAAAACCCCCCCCCGGCGCCGCGCGGCGCGCGGCCGGAGGGCGATTCGGAGAGGACCGGGCCGGCACGGCCCGGTCCTTCGAATTCCACCGTTCCGTCCAGACAAATAAAAAAGCCTCCCGCAGGGGAGGCTTTTTTATTTGATTCTGGCGGAGACGGTGTCCGCCACAGTGATGTTCGCAAAACGTCGCTTGATGCCTCTACGCCCTTGAATTTATGCGTTATTTTTGCCAATTAGTCCGCTTGGTGTCGCTTGAGTACGGTAAAATCCGCACTCTATGTGTGGGTAGGAATGGGGGTAGGAGATGGCGCGGACGGTTGAAAAATTGACGGCATTGACAGTGAGTCGGGCAAAAACGCCTGGGTATTTTGGCGATGGTGCAGGCCTGTACTTGCAGGTATCGAAGACAGGCACCAAAAGCTGGATCTTCCGCTATACGCGCGAGCGCAAGCAGCGCGAGATGGGCCTTGGCGCCGTGCACACTGTAACCCTGGCCGAGGCGCGTGGCAAGGCGCGGGATTGCCGGGCGCTGCTGCTGGAAGGGAAAGACCCACTGGAAACGCGTGCTGCCGACAAGCTGACCGACGCGCTGGATCGCGCTCGGGCAATCACGTTCAACCAATGCGCCAGCGCCTATATCGCCGCGCACCGTGGCAGCTGGAAAAACGTCAAGCACGCGGATCAGTGGGAAAACACGCTGGCGACCTACGCCGCGCCCTTTATCGGAGACTTGCCCGTGGCCGCCGTCGACACCGGGCTGGTCGTCAAGGTGCTGAGCCCCATCTGGCAGGAAAAGACGGAGACGGCCACCAGGTTGCGCGGCCGTATCGAGAGCATTCTGGACTGGGCGACCGTCAGCAAGTACCGCGTGGGCGAAAATCCGGCAAGATGGCGCGGCCACCTGGATAACCTGCTGGCGGATCCCGGCAAGCTTGGGAGGGTAAAGCACCACCCTGCCCTGCCGTGGCAGGATGTGGGCGGATTCATGAAAGAGCTGCGCCAGCGCGACGGCATGTCGGCGCGCGCCGTGGAATTTGCGATCTTGACTGCCGCCCGATCGGGCGAGGTCCGTGGGGCGGAGTGGGAAGAAATAGACATGGACTGCGCGCTGTGGACCATACCGGCCGTGCGGATGAAGGCCGGCCGGGAGCACCGCATCCCACTATCGGCTGAGGCGATCGCGCTGCTCAAGCAGATGCCGCGCGTGGAGAAGTATGTTTTCCCAGGGAGCAAAAAGGCTACGCCCCTATCCGATATGAGCCTGACGGCCGTGCTGCGCAGGATGGGCAGGAACGATATCACCGTGCACGGCTTTCGGTCAACGTTCCGCGACTGGTGCTCGGAATCGGTTGCAAACTCGTTCCCGCGCGAGGTTTGCGAGCATGCACTGGCGCACAGCTTGCCGGATAAGGTTGAGGCAGCGTATCGCCGCGGCGACCTGTTGGAGAAACGTATTTTGCTGATGCAGGTATGGTCGAACTACTGCAACTCGGTCCCAGTGGTGGCCAGCGTCACGGCCATACACGGGACAGCAATGTAGGAACCTATCTGCACCCTGCCACAACCGCCTCCAGTTCGCCTTCATATTCCCGCCCGCGCAGCCAGTCCCGCGCCAGCGCCAGGACGATCTCACCATCCGTTGCCGCTGGCGCCAGCTGGTCAAATTCATAGGCCGGCCGCTGCGGCACCACCTTTACACATGGTGTAAAGACGGGAACTTCGACCCGCTGCGGCGCCAGCGGCGCGCTGCCGCAGCCGGCCAGCACCAATACAAGCATCCATTTCATCGCACTCCCTCCAGCAGCAGCCTGACGGCGGGCATAGCCTCGTCGCAGGTCGTGGCGCGCACGCTAGCGATCTTCGCCAGGGCCGCGTCATACTTCTTGCCCTTGGCAGCGGCGGCCGCCTGCGCCACCGCGCCGCGCTCCTGCGCCGCCAGAGTTGCCTTGGCCATGCCATCGATGGCACGGTTTTGCTCGGTGATCGACGCGCGCAACGCGGCGCTGGCACCCTGCTCTTTCACCAGCGCCGCGCGCGCAGCATCACGGTCGCTGGCGGCCAGCCACCAGCCGGTGCCAGTGGAGCTGGCCACCAGCAGCAGCGCGGCGGCCAAGGGGATGGCCGCCGCCTTCCAGATTCCACTGACGGCACCGGCCGCCAGCGTGCCCAGGGCGCTCATACGATGCCCGTCACATAGCTGACGCCGCCGCCGGCAAACTTGGCCGTCAGCACCTGGCGGCGTGGCGCGCCCGTCGATAAGCCGATATGCACCCACGTTCCCTCGTAGATCAACTGGTCGAAGGCGATATCGCTTTGCCGGATCAGCATGGCCAGCGCCTTGGGCGCCAGCTTGGCCGTGCTGATATCGGCGGCCAGGCCCAGCACGTGGGCGCTATTGGCCGCGCCGCCCACGGCACGGTTCAGCGCCGGCGAGCGGTAGCCGCTGGAAATCGCGATGGGCGCACCGACCAGGGCGCGCACCTGCTCCAGCAGCTCCGCCAGGCGCGTGAGGTTGGCTACGATGGCGGGAGTCGGCGTGTTGTCGATGCCCTTGCGGGTGGCCACCTGCGAGGCGACCAGCTCGGCC
>CAUSDR010000361.1:0-5891 GCA_963530105.1 uncultured Janthinobacterium sp. | reverse complement strand
GACCATGGTATAGCCATCGAGCGGCACTTCCTCGCTGACGCTCTTGCCCAGGTATTTCTGCTTGTCGTAGCGGGTGCCGGACAGCCGGCTTTTCCAGCCCTGGTTTTCCCACAGCACATTGGCGCCATAGCGGTTGGTGGGCATGTTGGGCAGGTAGGCGCCGTCGTTGTGGGCGCGCAGCGTGTCGGGATGGTTCGCCTTGTTCTTGACCAGGTCGGCAAATGCCGAGAGGTTCAGCTTGCCGTAGGCGCCAAGTTGAATCAGTTGCGAGGCATCGACCTCGAAGCCCCTGACCGTCGTGTCCGTCTGCTTCCAGTATTTCAGGGGCAGCCGGTTGGCCGTTTGCAGCCCCGAGTGGCCCAGATACAGATAGTTTTCATACTTCATGACATAGCCGGTGGCCGACAGCTTGAAACCGTCCTTGCCGAACAGGCCCGTCAGTTCGGTCGTCCTGGCGCGCTCGGCCTGCAAGTCCTGGTTTCCCTCTTCCTGCGTCATGATCGAATAGTGGCGGTTGCTCGCATACAGTTCATTGATTTCGGGCGCTCTTTCCGAGGAGGAATAGCGCATGTGGACGCCGAACAGCTGGCCCAGCGTGGCCGAGGCGCCCACGTTATAGCTGTTCAGGCTGAATGTCCTGTCCTCGAGCGTGCCGTTGGCCGCATTGCGCGCCGTCTTGAAGCCGCTCTGGTGGATGGCGTGCCGTACTTTTTCGTGGCGCAGTCCCGCATCGAAGGCGGCCCAGTCGAGGTCGAGGCTTTGCTTGACGAACAGGGCGCTGCTAGCCGTGCCGACGTCGGGCAGGTAGCGCTGCGGCCCCGTGCCGGCGACATCGCGGGCCTGGTGGGACAGGCCAAGCATGCCGCTCAGCGGCCCCGCGCGCCGCTGCGCCAGCAGCAGCTCGGCTTGCGTAGTGTCAAAGCGGTAGTCATTTGCCGTGGCGGCGCCGAGGCGTTCTCCCGATGCATTGTTCAGGCGCGACACGCGCAGCTGCGCGCTTTCAAGATACGCAAGGGGATCGCGCAGCAGCGCTTCCAGCGCATATTTGTCTTGCTTGATGACGACGCCGACGGGCAGCCCCTCGGCATAATTCGAGCCGAACGACTGGTTTTCCATGGAGAAACCGGGCACGCCATACTTGCTGTCCTTGGTGTCGAGGCTGGCGGCCACGTAGCCGCCGTCGAAAAAGTAAGTGGTGCCGGCGGCAAAGTGGGCATTGCTGGCGTAGCTGTTGCCCAGGGTGCCGTGGTAGTCGGGCGTGACGTCCTTGTTGATCTTGTTCTGGGTCATCGACGGCGTGCCCGGCACGTAGGCGGGGTTGGCGGGATTGACATAGGTCTTGCGCTGCCAGACAGAGGTCGGGTTATTCGTGAAGAACGAAAAATCACCGTCCGCCCAGTCCGGGTTTTCCGTCATGAACTGGTCGATAAAAGGCTGCGACGCCTTGTTATACACCTGCTGGATCCGCGCTTCCTTCTGGCAACTGTCGGCCAGGAAGGTATTCACGCCGCCTTTCACTGGGAACAGCCCGCTGTTGCACACGCCAGCCTTGCTGTTGCCGGGAATGTCATAGTGTCCGATGGTCTGGAACGACAGCTGCAGATTGGTCGAGAAGTGCTTGCCGTCGTTGAAGTTCAGGCGCAAGCCCTGGGCGTCGGCATCGTTGAAGCCCTTGCGCAGCACCAGTTCCACGTCCTTTTCCTGGTCTTCCATCTTCCTGGAAATGAGGCCGGAATCGACGTCGACGCTGCCGCCGATGGCATTGCCGCCGTAGCGCACGCTGTCGGACGACTTGTTGACCGTCACTTTGTGCGCGAACAGGGGATCAAACGGGATGTTGATGTCGCCGCTGAAGGCATTCATGCCGAGGATGGACTGGCCATCTTCCAGGATTTGCACGCGGCTGCCGCTCAGGCTGCGAATCACGGGCGCGCCGGCATTCGGCCCGAAGGCGCTGCTTTGCACGCCGGAAACATGTTCGAGCATGCCGCCCAGGGTCCTGTTCTGAAGCTGGTCATTCTCGACGGTGACGATGCTGTCGATGGCGGATGGCCGGTCCGCCCGCACCTTGATGGTTTGCAAGGTGGCGTCGTCCGCCGCGCAGGCGATCGGGGCGGTGGACAGCATGGCGGCTGCGAATACGTGATGGCGCATAGGTCTCTCTGAAAGGGGAAGGCGCTGCCGGCGGTGGAAGCGGCAGGCGCGTTGTGTCAATGCAAATGAGTTGCAATAATAGCGGGCGTCATTCGTTATTGCAAGTAAACTGCATTTGCATGCATGCATGCATGCATCGCATGGATGGGGCGCGACATGCACGGTTGACGGGCCGATGCGGAAAGCGCGCAGCGCCGGCGGCCAGCAGCCGGCAGCAGGATTGCCACGGCGGTCCCGGCGCGCCGCGCGCTGGGGGAGGGGCTTGTGCGCCTAGGGCAATGATGCCGCAGGCAATGCGTGCGGCGCAGGCCGGCGGGCTGGGGTGGCCGGCCTGCGCGGTGATGAAGCGGTGGTGAGGCGGCTGGAAGCTGCGGGAAGAGGCGGGAAGAGGCGCGAAGTGGCCGGAAGAGGCGCGAAGCGGCTAAGTCAGGCGGCTTGCGCGGGCTTTTTCGCCTGCAGGCGGCGCGCGCGCCGCTTGCGTTCCCAGATGACGATGCCGGTGACGGAAAGCATGGCCACCATCACGCCCATGAAGGACATCATGATGCGCCCCGGCATGCCGAGGATGCGGCCCGAGTGCAGGGGAAACTGCAATTGCACGAAGACGTCGGCGGCCGTGCCTTCCCACGGCTTGTGCTGGCCGATGATGCTGCCGTCCATGCCGTCGACGTAAATGTTCGACAGGCCCATGCCCGCCGCGCCGAATTCGTCGGCGGGGTCGAAGAAGGAAACGTTGTAGAACGAATAATTGCCGCCATAATAAATGCCGCCGATGGGCGAGCTGATGCCGCGCTGCGCGGCCGCCTGCCTGGCGATGCCCACCGCCTGCTCGAAGCCGATCACGGGCGTGATGTAGGTGCCGTAAGGCGCCGGTTTCTGCGTTTCATACGGCCCCGGCGTGGTGGTGGAGACGAGCGACATGACGGGATAGAACACTTCGCGGTACAGGTTCAGCGAGAACGAGGTAAATGCGACCACGATGATGATGCCCCATACCCACAGGCCGCCCGCGCGGTGCAGGTCGAAATTGAGCTTGTAGCCGCCGGCCGCCCAGCGCACCACCCACGACGGTTTCCACCGCTGCCACCAGCTGGCGGCGTCGCGGTGGCGCGGCGCCTCGTCGCGCGCGCGCGGACGCAGGCGGCGCGGCGTGGTGAGGTAGAACGCCACCATGCTGTCGAGCAGCCAGACGAGGGCTACCGTCCCCATCAGCCAGTAGCCCCAGCGGTCCGTGCCCCAGAAGGCGGGCACGTGCAGGCTGTAGTGCAAATGGCGCAGGAACGGCATCAGGCTGCGGCGCGACAGGGAAATGGCGGTCGAATCGCGCGTGCCCGTGATCTGCGCCGTGACGGGGTCGATATACACGGTGTTGTAATCGAGCACGAACGGCTTGCCCGTGGCGGGGTCCGTCAAGGGGCGCACCATGAAGGCGGCCGCATGGCCTTCTTCCAGGCCCAGGGTCATGTAATTGACTTCCACGCGCGGGTCGGCCGCCGCCACCGTGTGCGCCAGGGCAAACGGCGGCTGCAGGGGGCCGCGGCCCGGCGTGTCCATGATGTCCGCGTTGAGCCATTCGTCCAGTTCGTGGTCCCACGAAGTGACGGCGCCCGTCAGCCCGGCAACGATGAGGAAGAGGGCGATGGTCAGGCCAGCCCAGCGGTGTATGACAGTCCAGAAAGCGCGCATGCGGTACAAACCTTCAAGATGAAACCGGCTTGTTGCCGCCAGCGGGCGCCGCGGTGGCGCCCAGATAAATGCCGGACGCAGGCCCGGTATTTTGATAATAGGAATCGTTCGCATTATCCGCCGCGGCGCCCCGTTTGTCCAGTGACGATGGGGCTGGCCTGGGCCAAATCGCGCATGCTAAGATACTAGCAAGATGCTAACTTGCATTCCATGTGGAAATATTCAGGATTACATCAGTATGCGTATGGAAGAGCGGAACAATATCCGGGTCAGTGAACCCAGCAGTTCGCTACAGGCGGGCGCGGCGGCCACCATGGTGTTCATGCATGGCTTTGGCTGCGACCAGACCATGTGGCGCTACCTGGAGCCGCTGTTTCGCCAGCGCTACCGCACGGTGCTGTTCGACCTGGTCGGCAGCGGCGCTTCCGACCTCGGCGCCTATGATTTCGATAGCTATGCGCGGCTCGACGCCCATGCCGCCGATTTGCGGCGCGTCATCCATGCCGTCGGCGGCGGCCCCGTCATTTGCATCGGCCATTCCGTCAGCGCCATGAGCGCCTTGCTGGCCACCATCGCCGAGCCATCCTTGTTTGCCGCGCAAGTCATGCTGGCGCCATCGCCGTGCTACATCGATGACGAGGCGGCCGGCTACCGGGGCGGCTTTACGCGCGCCGACATCGACGACCTGCTCAGCGCCATGGACAGCAATTACCTGGGCTGGGCCGGCAGCATGGCGCCCGCCATCATGGGCGCGCCCGGCCAGCCGGCGCTGGGCGACGACCTGGCGCGCAGCTTTTGCCGCACCGACCCGGCCATCGCGCGGCATTTCGCGCAGGCCACCTTTCTTTCCGACCACCGGGCCGTCTTGCCATACAACACCACGCCCGCCCTGGTCGTGCAATGCAGCGACGACTTCATCGCGCCCTTGCCCGTGGGGGAATACCTGCGCGAGATGTTGCCGCGCAGTAGCTTGCATACGGTCGAGAATGTGGGCCATTGTCCGCACATGAGCGCACCCGACGCCAGCTACCGCGCCATCCGCCACTTTCTCGACGGACTGCACCTGTGATGCGCGACACCATGCCCGCCGCCTTGCCCGACGTCGACGTGCTGTTCCAGCACGCCGCGTGCGGCTTGCTGCTGTGCGCCAGCGACGGCACCATCCTGCAGGCGAACGCCACCTTTTGCGGCTGGCTCGGCTATGCGGCAGGGGAACTGCTGGGCAAGAAGAAACTGCAGGACTTGCTGACCATCGGCGGGCGCGTCTTTCACCAGACGCACTGGCTGCCGCTGATGCAGGTGCAGGGCAGCGTGTCGGAAGTGCTGCTCGACATGCGCCAGCGCCAGGGGCAGGCCATTCCCATGCTGTTTAACGCCGTGCGGCGCGAGCATGACGGCGTGCGCTATGACGAGATCGCCGTCTTTGTCGCCAGCGACCGCCGCAAGTACGAGCAGCAGCTGCAGCTGGCGCGCAACGAGGCGGGCGCGCTCAACGACCAGCTGGCGGCGGCGGACCGGCGCAAGGACGAGTTCCTGGCCACCCTGGCGCACGAGCTGCGCAACCCGCTGGCGCCGATCCGCAACGTGCTGGAAGTGCTGCGCCTGGCGCAGCTGGACGACCCGCAGCTGTGCTGGGCGCGCGACGTGCTGGGCCGGCAAGTGGGCCACATGACGCACCTGGTCGACGACTTGATGGAAGTGTCGCGCATCACGCGCGGCCGCCTGGAGTTGCGCCGCGCCAGCATGGAACTGGCGCCCGTGGTGGAAGCGGCGCTGCACAGCGTGGCCAGCCTGGCGGCGCAGTCGGGCCACAAGGTGCACGTGGAGGCATGGCCGCATGCCGTCTGGCTCGATGCCGACGCCACGCGCCTGGGGCAGATGGTGGCCAACCTGCTGACGAACGCCATCAAATATACGCCCGCCAACGGCGCCATCTGGCTGGCCGTGGCGTGCACGCCGCAGGATGTGCTGATCACCGTGCGCGATTCGGGCATCGGCATCGCGCCGGAACACCTGGACCACGTCTTCGAGCTGTTTTCGCAGCTGGAACC
>CAUSDR010000360.1:0-5915 GCA_963530105.1 uncultured Janthinobacterium sp. | reverse complement strand
CCAAGGAGGATAAACAAGCCGCGGCGGTCCGCCCATGAGGCTGCGCGCCCTCTCCGCCGCCATCCTGCTGCTGGCCAGTGTGCAGCTGGCTGGCTGCGACCGCCTGCCAGCCGCCCAGGCCGCCGCCCGCCCCGTGCCGGCGGCGCTGGGCAGCGAAGCGCTGTGCGCGGCCGGCGCGGGCTTGCCTGCAGGCTGGGGCCGGCAGAAACAGGCGGGCATGGCCTGGATACCACCGGGCAACTTCACCCTGGGCAGCCAGCAAGGCTATGCCGATGAACGCCCGGCCACGGCTTCGCAGGCGGTGGCCGGCTTCTGGATGGACCAGACGGAAGTGAGCAACGCCCAGTTCGCCGCCTTCGTGCACGCCACCGGCTACGTGACGCAGGCGGAACAGGAAGGCGGCGCCGTCGTCTTCCACCAGCCCAAGCAGGAAGAGCTGGCCCGGCGGCCGTACGCATGGTGGAGCTATGTGAAGGGCGCCGACTGGCGCCATCCCACGGGGCCGGCGTCTGGCGCGCCGCCCGGCAACACGCCCGTCACCATGGTGACGCAAGCCGATGCGCTGGCGTATGCGCGCTGGCTGGGGCGCGACCTGCCCACGGAAGCGGAATGGGAATATGCGGCCAAGGCGGGCCGCAGCGACGCCGAGCTGGACAAGGCGCCCGTCGACAGCCAGCGCCGCCCCACGGCCAATTACTGGCAAGGCGCCTTCCCGCTACTCAATACGCAGCAGGACCGGCACGCGGGACTGGCGCCCGTCGGCTGCTACCAGGCCAACGCCTTTGCCTTGTATGACATGATCGGCAATGCCTGGGAATGGACGCGCGACGCCTACAGCGGCGCGCACCAGGCGCATGCGAATGGCGACACGGCCGCCGTGGCCGCCGCCGCGCGGCGCGGCACGCCGCCGCGGCCCGACCAGCCCATGGTGATCAAGGGCGGTTCCTTCCTGTGTTCGCCCGACTTTTGCGTGCGCTACCGCGCCTCGGCCCGCGAAGCGCAGGAAGCGGACCTGGGCGCCGCGCACATCGGCTTTCGCACGGTGCTGCGCGGCAGCTGAGGGATGCCGGATGGCATCCGGGGAGCATCCGGGTGGCGTCCGGGTGGCGTCCCGGTAGTATCCGGGGAGTATCCGGGGAGTATCCAGGGAGTATCCGGGCAGCGCCCGGGCGGCGGTGGCAAGGCTGCGGCATGGCGGCGGCATGGCGGCGGCAGGATGGCGAAACAGCCTGCCGGGCACGGCCAGAATCGGCCGCGCCCGGCAGGAAATGCGCAGCCCCGCTATCATGCTGATCCAAAAGCGTCATTCCAAGAAAGCCGTCCCGCATGAAATCTGCCCCATCCTCCATCGACGCCAGCGCCCTGCTGACGTCGACCCGCATCCTTTTGTTCGCCCTGTCCGCCGGCGTGCTCGTTGCCAGCCTGTACTACGTGCAGCCGCTCACTTCCATGCTGGCCGCCTCGTTCGGCGTCAGCGTGCCGCAAGCGGGCTACCTGGTGACGGCCACGCAGATCGGCTACGTGCTGGGCATCGTCTTTTTAGTCCCCCTCAGCGACGTGCTGAACCGCCGCAAGCTGCTGACGTGGATGCTGATCGCCAAGATCGCCGCCCTGCTGCTGGCCGCCACCAGCCAGAACATTATCGTCTTTGCCATCGCCAGCGTCTTGATGGGCATCACGTCCAGTGCCTTGATGGTGGTCACGGCCATGGTGGCCTCGTATGCGCCCGACCACAGCCGGGGCCGCATGGTGGGCACCGTCATGACCGGCCTGTTACTGGGTATCTTGCTGGCGCGCACCGTGTCCGGCACCGTGTCGCAGATCAGCGGCGGCTGGCGCACCGTCTACGTGCTGGCCGCCATCGTCGTCGCGGCCCTGCTCGTCATGCTGCGCCGCATCCTGCCGAACGAAGCGCCACGGGGCCAGTTGCAATACGGCAAGCTGATGGCCTCGCTGGCCGACATCATCCGCCAGGAACCGCTGCTGCGCCAGCGCGCCCTGTTCTCGGGCCTGGGCCTGGGCACCTTCAGCGTCTTCTGGACGGGCCTGACCTTTTTGCTCAGCGGCGCGCCGTACCACTATTCGGAAATGCAGATCGGCCTGTTCGGCCTGGCAGGCGCCACCGGCGCCTTTGCCGCCAACACGGCGGGCCGCATGGCCGACCGCGGCTACGCGCGCCAGGCCACCTGGCTGCTGGCCGTCGCCTCGATCGCGGGCTGGGCCCTGATCGGCTTTGGCGCCCATTCGCTGCTACTGTTGTTGATCGGTATCGTGCTGCTGGACATGGGCGTGATGGGCCTGCAAGTGACGCACCAGTCCATCATTTATAAACTGGCGCCGCATGCGCGGGCGCGCGTCACCACCGTCTTCATCGCGGGCGGCTTCATCGGCGCCTCCGCCGGCTCGGCGCTGGCCAGCGCCAGCTATGCGGCCGGCGGCTGGCCGGCCCTGTGCATGGTGGGCGGCGCCATGCCGCTCTTGATGCTGCTGGTGTGGAGCAAGTACCGCCACACGCAGCGCAGGCTGGAACGGACTAGCTGATCACGTATCACGTAGGTCGGGTTAGCGCGCCAGCGCGTAACCCGACACTGTGGCGCCAACAATACTGTCGGATTACGCTCTGCGAGCTAATCCGACCTACTCTCCCTTATTTTGCGGCCTGTTCGCGCGCCTTGCCAAACGCGTCGCCCGCCTTCCAGGCCGGCATCTTCGCGCCATTCGCCACGGCTTGCCCCAGGTTCAAGGTGAACTGCGCCTGCTGCGTCATGCCGGACAAATCCCAGCTGGCATCGTACTCGTCCGTCACTTGATGGTAGCGGGGGCCATACGCTGCCGCCTTGGCTTTCGACGCTTCCACGTCCTTGATGTACTCGCGGCCGCCATTGATGGAAAACGCGGGCACGCCCGCCTTGGCGAAGCTGAAATGGTCGCTGCGGAAATAGCCGCCCGCCAGGTCGGGACGGGCAGCGGCGATATGCATGCCCATGGATTTGGCCACCGTGGCGGCCATGGCGCCCAGTTCCGTGCGCTCGCTGCCCTGCGCGCCGATGTCGCGCGTGGCGCCGACAAAGTTCAGGCTGTCGAGATTCAGCGCGGCCGCCGTCTTGTCCAGGGGCCACAGCGGATCGGCCGCGTAGGCGGCGCTGCCCAGCAAGCCTTGCTCCTCGGCCGCCACCCACAGAAAGATCTGCGTGCGCTTGGCCGGCTTTTTCACGGCTTCCTGCGCCATCGCCAGCAACCCTGCCGTGCCCGAGGCATTGTCGACGGCGCCGTTGTAAATCGTGTCGCCCGCTTTTTCGTCATCCTTACCTTGCTTGCCCAGATGGTCCCAGTGGCCGCTGTAGATGACGGCTTCATCCTTCAGTTTCGGGTCCGTGCCCGGCACCATGCCGGCGATATTGAACTGTTCCACCTTGCGCACGGCCGATTTCATTTCACCCGACAATCTGGCGTTCAGCGCGACGGCCTTGAACTCCTTGCTTTCCGCTTGCGCGCGCAAGGCGTCCAGGTCCTGGCCGCCGGCCGCAAACAGGCGGCGCGCCGCCTCTTCCGCGATCCAGCCCTGCAGCGGCGTGCCTGCCGTGCTGTCCGCCAGCTGGAAGCGCTCGCTGCCGCTCCAGCTGTTCTGCACCACGCTCCAGTCGTACGATGCGGACGGCTTGGTATGGATCAGCAACACGCCAGCGGCGCCCTGGCGCTTGGCTTCCTCGAATTTATACGTCCAGCGGCCGTAATACGTCAGCGCCTTGCCGGCAAAGCGGTTCGGATCAAGCGCGGTGGGCTGCGGGTCGTTGACCATCATGACGACGATCTTGTTTTTGACATCGGCCCCCTTGAAATCGTTCCAGCCTTCTTCCGGCGCCGTGATGCCGTAGCCGACGAACACCAGCGGCGCGTCGAAGGTGTGCGCGGCAACGGAGTCGCCCGTGGCCCACACCCAGTCCGGGCCGAACGCCAGCGGCACGGCCTTGCCGCCCGCCACGGCTTGCAGGCTGCTTTCCTGTGGCAAGGATTTCACGCCGGCGATCTGCACGCTCTGGCGGTAGCTCGTGCCGCGCACGGGCTGCAAGCCCGCCATCAGCGCCTGTGTTTCCAGGTAGGCCACCGTCAGGTCGGCGCCGCGCTGGCCCGTGCCCCGGCCTTCCAGCAAATCGCTGGACAGGAAAGCCAGGTGGGCGCGCAGCGGCGCTTCCTGCACCAGCGGCAAGCTTTGGGCAGCAGGCGCGGCGGCGTGCGCGGAAAACGCCAGCGCCAGGCTGGAAGCGAGCGCCGTGACGGCCAGGGAAGAAAACAGCTTCTGCATAAGATCCTTTTGATAAGAGGAGGAAGTCAGTCCGGCGGATGGCCGGGCCGGCGATTGTATGCCATGGGGAAAGATCATCACAATGCGGACGAAAAAAATCCCCGCGGCAAGGCGGGGACTTTGCGGGAAAAACGCTCGGGTCCGCGACTACACCAGCAAGGCGGCCGCCAGCGATTCGATCTCTTCCGCCGATTCCTCGAGGATGGTATGCAGGGTGCTGCCGCCGATGCCGAAGTCGATCTTCGCCGCCGCCTGGCGCCGCGCGGCGCTTTCCGGCGGGTGCAGGGGCGAGCCGACGGGCGCCAGGTCGTTCGCCAGCACCAGGGTCGCGCCCAGGGTGCGCGGCGGGAACGGGCTGCCGCCATGCCACATGCCTTCCACGGCTTGCAGCACCAGGTCCGGCACTTCCAGCTGGCGCAGCACGCCGCGGCCGATCAGCTTTTCGCCGTATTCGATCCAGTCTTCGGTATTGTCGTCCAGCAAGCCTGGATATTCCTCGGCGCGCGAGAGCAGATAAAAGCCGCCCACTTCATGCACGATGGCGGCAAACATGGCCGTTTCCACGTCCACGTGCGTGACCTTCCTGGCGATGACCTGGCTCAGCGCGGCCACGTGGGCCGTGTGTTCCCACAGCTTGGCCGCCTTGGCGCGCAATTGCGGGTCGGTAATCTGGCTGCCCAGCTGGCGCACGATGACGGACGCCACCATCGACTTCAAGGTGGCAAAGCCCAGGCGCGTGACGGCCGCGCGCACATTGGCGATTTCATTGCCGGAACGGTTGTAGGCGGCCGAGTTGGCCAGCGCCACGACGCGCGCCGACAGCAGCGGCTCGGCCATGACCATGCGCGCGGCCGCTTCGATATGGCAATCGGGGTCGTCCAGCGCTTCCTGCAGCTTCAAGGTGGCCTTGACGTTGGCGGGGAACGTCAGCTCGCCCTTGCTCGCTTGCAGCGCGATAATCTTGAATACTTCCAGTCTATCCATGGGTCGGTCTCCGGTACGGGCCTGTGCAGGCTCTGCTGTGTGGATGGGCCGGGAATGCGCATGTATCCCGGCCCTGCTCCCGTTTCCGGCAATATTACAGCAAGTTTATACTCAAACCTATTACTTTCCGGAAACTTTCCCGGCCACGCCTTCGACAAAATAATCCATCTTCGTCAGCGCCGCATCGTCCAGCGCGCCCTTGTCCAGGCGTACCTTGCCGTCGTTATCCTTGATGGGCGCGCTGAAAGGATTGAGCTTGCCGGCTACCAAGTCTTTCTCACGCGCCAATACAAACTGTTTCACATCGGCGGGCACGGCGGCGTTGATGCCTTCCAGCTTGACCATGCCGTCCTTGATGCCGCCCCAGGTGCTGCTGCTTTTCCACGTACCATCCAGCACGGCCTGCGCCTGCTTCGTGTAGTAGTCGCCCCAATGGTGGGTGACGGCCGCCAGCTGCGCCTTCGGCCCGTACTTTTTCATGTCCGAGTGGTAGGCGATCGCATACTTGCCCTTTTCTTCCGCCGCCTGCACCACGGCGGTCGAGTCCGTGTTGTGGGTAACCACGTCTGCACCCTGGCCGATCAGGGTGATGGCCGCATCACTCTCCTTGCCCGGGTCTAACCATCTG
>CAUSDR010000359.1:0-5936 GCA_963530105.1 uncultured Janthinobacterium sp. | reverse complement strand
GCGGTCGCCTGTGCCTGGCGTTCGGCGCGGGTGGTCATGCTGCACCGCCCAGGTCGGCAACGTCGATCACGATGCCGCGGCAGTACGGCTCGCCGTCTTCCACGATTTCGAAGGTGGCGTGCGGCACGTCGGTGCGGTAGGTCCAGCTGTAACCGTCTTCCTTGGCCCACAGGGCATCCACGGCACGCACTTGCGGCGCCCGGGCGAAATAGTCCTTGAGTGCATCGTCGTCGTGCTGGATATCCTCGCGGAATGGCAGCAAGCCCTTGGCGTCGAGCAGAGCGATGGTCGGCGCGCCGCGCTCGTCGTCTACGAAGCCACGGAATTCCATCAGGTCATCGCTGGCGCCGAAAATCACGATTAGGCCGGCCGCCTTGGCCTGCTGCTCTTCTTCCTTCGCCATTTCCTTGCCGTAGTCGCGGCCCGTCAGCAGGCCCGCCAGCAGCTCCTTGCTTAGCTTGACGGGCGCCAGCTCGACGGCCGGCGTGCCCATGTTCGTGTACGGGTGCTTGTCCGCATGCGGCTTGATGTGCGCGTAGAAGTGCTTGCCGATGGATTCGGCGCCGGCGAAGGCCGCGTATTCCGTGGCCGTGACGTTGGCGTAGTGGTACACGTCCGCCGGCGCACCCTTGCGGAAGAACTGCACGGCCAAGGTTTCGGTAGCCGGGCAGTGGCCGATGGCGGCGATCTGCGAGGACTGGATGGTTTGCAGGGTGATTTGTGGTGCTGAGATTGCTGTGTTCATTGGTTTCTCCAGGTGGTGGGCGGGTTGTTACGCGGCTTCGGCGATCAGGCCGGCGCGCGCGGCGGCAAAGTCGAACTTGGTCAGGCGGTCGATGGCCTCGGCTGCCGACAGGCCGAACTGGTCGAACATCACGTCGAGGATGTCGCTGTCGAATGGGTAGAGGTCATCGGCGGCGGCGTCGAGCAGGTCAGGTGCTGGCGCTGGGCGGCTCGATGCTGGCGCGATGGCGGCGGGCGTGCAGCGGATGCCAATAGGCGCGGAGGGCGAAGGCTCGGCAATCTGGCCGACTGGCTCTGCGGCGCGCGCCACGGCAAGCTGCGCGGCCTGTTCGGCTTGCGCAGCTTCATTGGCCAAGCGGTCGGCGTCGACCTTGGCCAGCCGTGCGGCTTCTGCTGCAGCGGTTTGCATGTCCAGCAGTTCCTGGCGCTGGCGTGCGATTTCCGCTTGCTCCAGCCGGTTCTGCTCAGCTTGGGCGTCTGCTTGTTTTTTCAATTCAGCTGCCTGGGCCTCGCGTTGGCGCAGCGCTTCAGCTTCCTGCTCGGCGGCCAGCGCCGCGCGGCGGTCATCTTCGGCTTGGCGTTCGGCAGCGATACGCTCAGCTTCCACCTGGGCGATGCGCCGGGCCTCGGCAGCCGCTTCGCGCAGTTGCGCCAACTCGGCGCGCTCGGCGGCAATGCGGGCGGCTTCTTCTTCGTTCGCCACTGCTGCGGCATGCAGGCTGGCCAGCTTGGCGCTCACTTCGGCAATGACCTTGGCAGCATCCTTCTCGAATTCGGCAAAGCGCGCCTTGTCCACGACGATGGCAGCCACACTTGCTGCGGATGCCTGAATATCGGCAGCGGACTTGCCCACCAGTTCCAGCGGCGTATCATGGATTGCCGCAATATCAGCCTGGATCGCAGTAATGCGTTCGCGCTCCTTCGCAATCGCAGCTTGCTTTTCGGCCTCAACCTTAGTGTCGTAGGCGTCGCGCAGCTCGAACACGCGATTTTCTTCTGGCGTGATCAGCGCAATCAGGTCTTTTTCCTTGGCAATCACCGCCTTGCTGAAGTCTGTCGCGTCTTTGCGTGCGGCCTCGCCGACGGCCTTGATGCCGGTGCGCAGTTTCAGCAGGTTCATGCCGATGCGGTGCGCCTGCTCGCGGCCGGCGGGATCGATGACGGCGGTGATATCGGTCGAGGCCGCAACCTGTTCCTTAATTTTTGCCTCGTAGTCCACGGCGCCCAGCGCGACGGCCGCGCGCTGCGGCAAGGTGAGGGCGGTGGTGGCCGGCGTGGCCTGGGTGGTTTCGGTGATCATGCTGCCTCCTTGAGTTTGAAAAGAATTTCGCGATCCGATACGCGGCGCGCGAAAGCGGCCAGGTCCAGCACCATTGCGTCAATAAAGTTGTCGTCGCGCATCACGCGCTTGATGTACAGGTCGCTACCGGCGTTGGCCAAGTCGGGCACATACATGATGAAATCGCACCACTTACGGGCCGTGATCCACATGCCGCCCTGCATCTGGTGCATGTATTCCGTCAGATCGCCGGTCTCCAGGATCTCTACGATCTTGACGCTGTCCACTGGTGCCTTGATCTCGATCAGACCGTCATCACCTACGAAGCCATCGGTGGAATAGCCGAACAAGCCATCGTCCGTCAGCACCAAGCCCGCCTCGGTGACCATGCACTCTGTGCGCGCCTCGTAGGCCATGCGCGCCAGGCGCTCCATTTCGTGGCCGCGATCCAGCACCCAGGCCTTGACTGGTGCGCCGTATGGCTTGCCGCTGATGCGCTCGATGGCCAGGTCTGCGGCGTATTTGTCCGAGGCGATGGAAGGATCGCCGGCCTTGCGCTTGCCAGAGGTGCGCGACAGGGTGGACACTGCATCGACGAAGCAAGAGGCCGTCACGACGCCGGCGCGGGCCTGGTGCCATTCCGGCGTGCCTTGGGCGCAGGTAATGAATCTCATGCTGCCCCTCCTGCTTTCTGAGCGCGCGCCATCAGGCCGTCGTAGTGAGCGGCGAGCATGTTCTGCGTGGTTTTCGACAGGCTGGCCCAGCTTGCGGCGAAGACCTCGGCGCCATCGTCGGCGAGCACTTCCATATCGGCGAGTATTTCGGCCGCTGCAGTGGAGAGCGGTTGGGGCGCTGGCTTCTCTGCCTTGGGCGCGGGCTGCGTGGCAGTGAGTGCCGTGCCGCGTTCCGTTACGGCTGCCTTGAATGCGTTCGACGCAACGGCGTCCTTGGCCTCGTTGATCGCTTTGACGCCAGCCTTCCATACGGCTGCCAGGTCATCAGCGGTTGGCGCAGCGTTGGCCTTGGCCACCCACTCCAGCGCCAGGGCCGACATTGCTGGATCGCCGATATCCTGGCTGCGCAGTTCTTCTGGCAGGTCTTCGATGTCCTGCGTGAAAATGTCGGATGCTGCTGTGACGTTTAAGGTCATGGCGATCATGGCTCGCTTGCATGCCATTTTCAGGACCGTATTTGACAGATCGGCTGCCTCGGTGCGCACCTGAACCTTCTTCTCGACGTTGCCTTTGTATTTTGCGAACTTCAGGCGGCGCATCGTTTCAGGTGTCAAATCGAATTCTTCGGCACATACGGCAGCGCGCCATTTATATTTCTCTTCGGCGGAAGAGCATTCACCGACGCCTTCGCCCAACATGATGTCCGATACCTGGTGCTGACCAACGCAAGTAACGCGGAAGCGTGCAACTAAGTCGGTGCTGAGATCGAGGATGCGATAGATCGGGGCAATGCGAAAGGTCACGCACAGCACTTCGGCACCCGGCTTATACAGCGTCGGCTTTGGCGTGCCGGGGATGGTTCCATAGTGGGTGTTGAGCTTCATGATCCCGCGCATCACCTCCTGCACCAGGTTGACACGTTCGCGGATTTCGGCCAGCGAGTAGCGGTGCACTTCGGCTGCAACTAGCCCGGCGCTCTCCTGGCGCGGCATTTCAATAACTGCGTTCATGACTTTTTCCTTGTGAGTTTTATGATTTCTGCCTTCAACAGCGCCAGGCGGACGGCGTAGACGATGGCGTGGCCGGCATGCCAGTTGCGCAGGGCCTGGCTGGCCACGTCCATCACCGCTTGGCTGACGACGTCCACTGCGCCTCCCGGTGGGCGCGGCCCAGCTGCTTCACGCGCGCGGCGGAGGCGTCCAGGTCGATCAGCGCTTCGATCTGCGCCATGATCAGTTCCTTGCGTACCTCGTCCAGGCCGGCCAGCTCGCGGCGCACGCCGGCCAGGCGCATCTTGTTCATGTGGTGCTGGTGCTGCGCCTGGTAGTGGCGGTGGGCGGCCATCAGGCGGTGGAAGAGGGCGATCATGGGCGCACCATCGCAGTCACGCCCAGGGCGCCGTCATCGTAGGCGGCATCGATCAGCGCGCCCAGGTTGCCGAAGGCTGCGAAGTGGGCGATGTCCTCGGCACGCGGGCCGGTGCGGATGGTGATGATGTAGCTCACAGGCCGCTCCTTGCGATGCCCTGGCGCTCGGCGCCGCATGCGCACTTGTAGACGCCGCGCCGGCTGAGCCTGCGCGTCGAGCCGCTATTGGTGATGGTGGCGGTCATGTTGGTCACGTCCTTGATCCATTCCCATTTGTGCCTGGTGGTGAGCGTGCACTTCTTCGTTGCCATGTCCTGCTCCTCTGGTTATGATCTGGCGCCCCGGCAGGGAATCGAACCCTGCTGATGCCGGCCGCACTGTCCGACAACAAGTCCACTACGGGGCTTTCAATCCTGCGTACGCCAGGAAGCGCGTGTGGCGGCCGGCGCTGATCTCCGGCTTGAATGTTCCAATCGGCTTTCGCCTGCATGGTCTCTCCGGGCTGGGTACCGGTTGAGAAACGCCCCGCGTAGGGCAGCGCATCAGCCTGCGCATTCACCACACTGTCAGCGGCTGCTCACGCTTCACAGGCTTCGTATTGCGCCTCTGCGTTACGCCCCATGCGGCTGCGGCTACATGGAGCCGCCCAACCGCTGATAGTGTGGTTCCTGCGCTCGCCTGGCGCAGGGCAGGGGCGGCGGCCTGGGCGACAGGCCGCGCCGGTAAATCAGGCTGCCGACACCTGCGAAGGGCGGAAGCGTTGGCTTTGCGTCGAGCCGTCCAGCAGCACTTCCAGGAAGTCGCCGCGCACGCCAGGATGCGTCTGCACGAACTTGCCTGGGCGCGCCGCCGGGTCGGTTTTGGTGCCCTTGACGTTCACTTTCTGGTTTTCTTTGAATTTCGACATGCTGTATTTCCTTCAAGGTTGGTTGTGGCGCCGGGCTTCCCCGGGCGCCTGATCCTCACGAAGATCAATCGGGGCATGCTGATCCCACAGGGCATTTATCCGGCCCGCCGGCCTGTCCCGCCTTGAACTACGGCGCGGGCGACCGCTTTAATCCTTGTTGCAGTCGTGCTCTTCGTTGCTGAACAGGTGCGCGTTGCAGAATTCGTAGCTGCCGTCTTCCAATTGCCGCTCGCGAGGATCTAGCGAAGCGTTCAGGTGCGCTCGATATTGGCCAGTCTGTGCCTCTTGTTTGATCGCCTTGCAGGACTTCGAGCAGTACAGACCCCAGCCCCGCTTTACGTCAGCTGCGCGCGCCCAAAACGCTGAGCGGCAGCACTTGCACTTGCGCTCAACCATCTTTGGCTGCGGGATTCGCTTGACTGCAGGCGCCGCGCTTGCGCTTGCCACTGGTAGGGCGCGCACATATTCAATTCCATTCACTACAATTCGATCCATCACACACCTCGCTTTATTTTTATTGACCAAGTTCGTGCGGCGGACGATCGCTAAACCTTTGCCAGCTCAGCAGTCCAGCCCAGCTCGCGGCCATAAAACGTGCCGCTGCAAGACGCCATACGCGCATCTACTCGCGCCAGCTCATGCGCTTGATTCGGGCTTCCTGCCCAGGCTGCGGCTTCAAAAATTCCGTCTGCAAACTTGATCGATACGTTGTACTTGCGCAGCGTTGCGCGCGCCGGTGGGGCGGTGAACAGGCCGGGGAGGGCGTCACGGGCGCTCATGACGATTAGCCGCGCGCCGGGATTGCGATTGCCGGGATCACTTCGCCGTGGGCGACGAGGACCGCTTCGAGTGCTGCGAGCTCTGCTGGGGACATGTCGTACTCCTGTGTTTGCTTTCGATGGAAAGGAGTATTACACAAGAGGTGTATGATGAGCAAACAATTTGTGTAATTATTTTGATTGTTG
>CAUSDR010000358.1:0-6007 GCA_963530105.1 uncultured Janthinobacterium sp. | reverse complement strand
CGCCACGGGCGCCCGGTGCACGCGGGCGCTGGCGCGGCGGCTGGCGATGGCCTGGCGGGCGAGCGCCAGCGCGGCGTCATCCGGCTGGCCTTGCAGCGCGCCCTTGAGCAGGGACAATTCCGCGAGTTTTTCCGTGGCAAACGCCAGCCAGCTCTTGATGTCGCCATCGAGCGCCGTTTCCGTTGCCAGGCTGTACGGCGCGTGCAGCAAGGAGCACGACGGCGCCAGCCACAGGGGGCCGTTGCGCTTGGCCGCCAGCGGCCGCAGCACGGCCAGGGCCGCGTCGAGGTCGGTGCGCCAGATATTGCGGCCATCGACTATGCCGATCGACAGCACCTTATGCGCAGGCAGCCAGTCGGCGACGCCGACCAGTTCATGCGGCGCGCGGATGCCGTCCACGTGCAGGCCCGCCACGGGCAGGCGGCAGGTGAGGCTGAGGTTTTCTTCCAGCGGCGAGAAATACGTGGCCAGCAGGATATTCACGCCCACCTGGTTCAGCTGCCAGTAGCTGCTTGCAAAGGCGTTGCGCCACGCGCCGGGCAAGTCCAGGCCCAGGATCGGTTCATCGACCTGCACCCAGGCCACGCCCTGTTTTTTCAGGCGGTCGAGCAGGGCGCCGTAGACCGGCAGCAATTGTTCCAGCAGGGCCAGGCGGTCGAAGCCTGACCCTGCCGGCGTCTTTTCCTTGCCCAGCCACAGGAAGGTGAGGGGACCGATCAGGGCCGCCTTGACCGGGTGGCCCAGCGCCTGCGCCTCGGCCACTTCAGCGAGCAGGCGCTCGCACGCCAGCGAAAAGCGGGTCTGCGGCGACCATTCCGGCACCAGGTAATGGTAATTGGTGTCAAACCACTTGCTCATTTCCAGCGCGGCCGTGCCTGCGGCGGGAGCATGCTGCGCGTGGCCGCAGCCGGCGTGGGCGGTATGCGCCGCCGCGCCGCGCGCCAGCGTGAAATAGCGCGACAGCGCCGACTGTTCCGGCGTGAAGCAAAAGCGCGCCGGCTCGCAGCCCAGCAGCTGGATATGGTTGGCCACCTGGTCATACATGGCGAAGTCGCCCACGGTGACGTAATCGAGGCCGGCGTCGCGCTGCAGCGCCCAGTGGCGGGCGCGCAATTGTTGCGCCGTCGCTTCCAGTGCCGCCTCGGACAGCTCGCCGCGCCAGTGGCTTTCCAGCGCCACTTTCAGTTCGCGCCCGGCGCCGATGCGGGGAAAGCCAAGAATGTGGGTGTGCACGGTCATGATGTCATCGAGATTTAATGTGGATGCGCTAGAGTGTGCGGCAATCTGATTTATAATCAAAACGAAACATTTTGCCGAATAACATGAAAATAATTCACGCATATCACTCATTTGCCCGATGCTAGAAATCCGCCACCTGCGCACCCTGAGTGCCCTGCGTTCGTCCGGCAGCCTGGTGCGCGCCGCGCAACTGCTGAACCTGACCCAGTCGGCGCTGTCGCATCAGATCCGTTTGCTCGAAGAGCGCTACCAGGCGCCCCTGTTCGAGCGCAAGTCGATGCCGATCGCGTTTACGGCCACGGGCAGCCGCCTGCTGGAGCTGGCCGACAAGCTGCTGCCCGAGATCGAACTGGCCGAGCGCGACGTGGCGCGCCTGTCGCAGGGGGACCAGGGCCAATTGCGCGTGGCGCTCGAATGCCATACCTGTTTCGACTGGCTCATGCCCGTCATGGATGCGTTCCGCCAGCGCTGGCCGGAAGTCGAGATCGACCTGGTCTCCGGCTTTCACAGCGAACCGGCGGAGTTGCTGCGCTCGGGCGAGGCGGACCTGGTGATCGGTTCGCCGTATGGCCCCGACTTCACCGTGTTTCCCCTGTTCCGCTTTGAAATGCTGGTGGTGATGGCGCAGAAGCACCGGCTGCAGGCGCAGCGCCGGCTGGCGGCGTCCGACTTTACGGGCGAGACCCTGATCACCTATCCCGTGCCGGAAGAGCGCATCGACCTGATCCGCGAAGTGCTGCGGCCCGCCGGCATCCAGTTTGAACGCCGCACGGCCGAATTGACGGTCGCCGTGCTGCAGCTGGTGGCCAGCCGCCGCGGCATCGCCGCCTTGCCGAACTGGGCCATCAAGAATTACGTCGATTACGATTATGTCGTGGCGCGCCCGGTGGGCGAGCATGGCCTGTGGAGCGACCTGTATGTGTCCGTGCCGGACCATCTGCAGGACAAGGCGTATGTGCGCGATTTCGTCAGCGTGATACGCGAGCAGTGCGCGGCGTCGCTGGATGGTATCAAGTTGTTGTCTTGACCAACGTTGAATTGGAAACAAACCAACAGAAAAGCTTGAGCTATATCAAGGTTCAGCAATGAACCACCGCTTACAGTTGAGCACTGTGCGGCGCAACATGGCACCGCCTTCAAATTGGGGAGGAACACGATGTTTTCATTTTCCGAGCAATGGACACTGGCCGGCAAGGCCGTGCTGGAATCGCAGTTGATCAGCGCGCAAGCGTATGCCCAGGCCGCGTTCGACAGCGGCGCCAGCGTACTCGACTTGCAGCTCGATGCCACCCGCACGGCGCTGGCCGCCGCTACGGTGGCGGGCAATCAGCTGCTGTCGGCAAAAGACCCGCAAACGCTGCTGCAGTTGTCGCGCACGCAGTCGCAACTGGCGATCGAACGCATCGGTGCATATGGCCGCCAGGCAAAGGATGTTGCCCAAGAAACCCAGGAGAAGTTCGACACCGTGACAAAGGGTGAGTTTGCTGCATCGCGTCATAAATTTGGCGAGCTGTTGCAGGTGGTAAAACAAACGCCGCTACCCCTGATTATTCCCTTCAATAATTTTCTAAAAACCCCTTTCGGCGGCGCCGATGAAGGGTATGATAAAAATAAACACACGCGTCCTGCAAGCCAGGCGTAAGCGCGTCGCGGCCCTGGTAGCGGCTATCCGCCGCGCCAGGCCCGCCCGCCACCGCCGCAGGGCAGGCAGACATCGTTGCCGCCTGCGGTGCGGCGCTGGAACTGTGGCGCTTGCCACGCTAGAATGAAACACAGCCTGCTGTGTCTTCGCGGATTCATTGGTTCTATTTGCTTGTATTAACACCTTGACCTTGGCCTTCGTGGCCAGCATATCGGAGAAATAAATGGATGATGTCGTAATCGTGGCCGCCGGCCGTACCGCAGTCGGCAAATTCGGTGGCAGCCTGGCCAAGATTCCTGCGTCCGAACTGGGCGCACACGTAATCAAGGGCTTGCTGGCACAGACCGGCATCGACCCGAACCTGATCGGCGAAGCGATCCTGGGCCAGGTACTGACGGCCGCCGTCGGCCAGAACGCCGCGCGCCAGGCCGTCATCAAGGCCGGCCTGCCAAGCAGCATCCCCGCCTTTACCATCAACAAAGTCTGCGGCAGCGGCCTGAAGGCCACGCACCTGGCGGCGCAAGCGATCAAGTGCGGCGACGCCAACATCATCATCGCCGGCGGCCAGGAAAACATGAGCGCCTCGCCGCACGCGATGAACGGTTCGCGCGATGGTTTCCGCATGGGCGACTTCAAGATGATCGACACCATGATCGTCGACGGCCTGTGGGACGTCTACAACCAGTACCACATGGGCATCACGGCGGAAAACGTCGCCAAGAAATACGAAGTGACGCGCGCCGAGCAGGATGAATTCGCCCTGCAGTCGCAGCTGAAAGCGGAAGCGGCGCACAAGGCGGGCAAGTTCAAGGATGAAATCCTGCCGCTGGAAATCACCAGCAAAAAAGGCACCGTCGTCTTCGACAGCGACGAATACATCAAGCCGGGTTCGACCCTGGAATCGCTGGCCGGCCTGCGTCCCGCCTTCGCCAAGGACGGCACCGTCACGGCTGGCAATGCCTCGGGCCTGAACGACGGCGCCGCCGCCGTGATCATGATGTCCGCTTCGCAAGCCAAGGAGCTGGGTTTGAAGCCGCTGGCGCGCATCAAGGCTTACGCCTCGTCGGGCCTGGATCCGGCCGTCATGGGCATGGGTCCCGTCTCCGCGTCGCGCCTGTGCCTGAAAAAAGCCGGCTGGACGCATGAAGAGCTGGACTTGATGGAAATCAACGAAGCGTTTGCCGCGCAGGCGATCGCCGTCAACAAGGAAATGGGCTGGGATACGAGCAAGATCAACGTGAACGGCGGCGCCATTGCCATCGGCCACCCGATCGGCGCCTCCGGTGCGCGCATCCTGGTGACCCTGATCCATGAAATGATCCGCCGCGACGCCAAGAAAGGCCTGGCGGCGCTGTGCATCGGCGGCGGCATGGGCGTGGCCCTCGCCATCGAGCGCGACTAAGTAGCTGGCACCGCACTCAAGCTACTGCGCGGCGCGCTTTGCGGCCTGCGATGCTCACCGTGTTGAAAACACGGTTGCGCTTCTTGGCCACAAATCATCGCCGCTCGCTGCGCTTGAGTGCGATGCAATACGCCGCCGTCACGCGGCGGTTTTGGATTGCTTTCACTAAATTATTAACTTTTTGGCAATAGAACGACACTGAGGGGATGAAAATGGCAAGAGTTGCATTGGTAACTGGTGGCATGGGTGGTCTGGGCGAAGCGGTGTGTTTCAAGCTGGCGGCGTTGGGCTATCGCGTGGTGACCACATATTCCCCGGGCAATCCGAAGGTAGCGGAATGGCTGGCGACGACGAAGGACATGGGCTACGACTTCAAGGCGTATCCGTGCGACGTGGCTGACTACGATTCGGCGGCTGCCTGCGTGGCGGCGGTGGAAGCGGAAATCGGTCCTGTCGACGTGCTGGTGAACAATGCCGGCATCACGCGCGACATGACGTTCAAGAAGATGGACAAGCCGAACTGGGACGCCGTCATGGGCACCAACCTCGATTCCGTCTTCAACATGACCAAGCCCGTCTGCGACGGCATGGTGGAACGCGGCTGGGGCCGCATCATCAATATCTCGTCCGTGAATGGCCAGAAGGGCGCTTTCGGCCAGACCAACTATTCGGCCGCGAAGGCGGGCATGCACGGCTTCACCAAGTCGCTGGCGCTGGAAGTGGCACGCAAGAACGTTACCGTCAATACCATTTCGCCCGGCTACATCGGCACCAAGATGGTCATGGCGATTCCGCAGGAAGTGCTCGATAGCAAAATCATCCCGCAAATTCCGATGGCGCGCCTGGGCAAGCCGGAAGAAGTGGCCGGTTTGGTGGCTTACCTGGCTTCCGATGAAGCTGCCTTTGTCACGGGCGCCAATATTTCCATCAATGGCGGCCAGCACATGTCGTAAGCGTTGTTGACGTAAAAAAAAAAGACAGCTGCGGCTGTCTTTTTTTATGCTTGCAAACAAAACAAGGAGAGACGGGGATTTGCCTTAGAATCGGCGTTTTCCTTCGCGCTCCACCCATGACCCTTGCCCCTGCCTTGCGCCGCGCCAGCGTGGCCGTCCTTTTTTTCCTCGCCGCCAGCGTGGCGCAGGCCAGCGTCGCCTTCCACGTCACGCTAACGACCGAGCGCGTCAACAAGCCGGACGTGAAAACCAGCTTGCCCGCGCGTGAGACGCAGGAAAGCGACGTCGTGCTGGGCGAGCACTTCATCAGTATCCGCGAGGGCCAGACTTTAAGCGTGCTGGACTTTGCCACGCGCCGGCGCCACGTCATCGATACGGCCGCCGCCACCTATGCCAGTTATTCGCTGTTCGACGGCGCCGGCTTTCGCGCCGCCGAGCTGCGCCACCGGCAGGTGGTGGCCGGAGCGCTCCAGGCGGGTGGCTTGCACCAGCACGTCACGCCGCCCGTGTACGAGGAGCAAGCCTTGTCGATGCAGGGCAGCAAGCGGCGCGGCCCCTTGCAGGCGAACGTGCTCGAGGGCGCCGTGCTGTGGTCGCTGGAACAGCAACCGCTGCTCCAGCTGGCCATCGGCGGCAGCCCCGCCAGCGATGAGGCGGCGCGCGCGTTTGCCCAGTGGCTGCGCTACACCTGGGGCGGCCATCCGCTGGTGCTGGACTTGCTGGCCGGCGGCAAGCGCATTCCCGCCGACTTCACCCTGAACTACCTGGAGG
>CAUSDR010000357.1:0-6017 GCA_963530105.1 uncultured Janthinobacterium sp. | reverse complement strand
TGTGTCATGGCGGTTCCTCGGTCGGTAAAAAATCAGGCGGCTTGAAATTGGGCGGCGTACGGCTGCTCTTGCAGCGTACGGCCAGGCACGGCGGGGTCCGGGGCCGCGGCGAGCACTGGCGCCGGCGGGCGCTGCCCCTGTAGCACGAACAATCCCGTGGATACTTCCTCAATGCCGGCCAGCACGCGCGCGGCAATCGCCGCGTCCAGGCTCAGGCCGCGCTCTTCGTCCCAGGCCAGCTGCTGCGCATTCGCATAGATGCTGGTGAAGACTTGCTTGGCGCCCAGCGCATGCAGCACGGGGCGCAGCGCGTAGTCGAGCGCCAGGGTATGGGCGTGGCCGCCGCCGGTGGCCAGCGGCAGCACCAGCTTGCCGGCCAGGCCGTCTTGCGGCAGCAGGTCGAGGAAGGCCTTCAGCAAGCCCGTATAGGACGCCTTGTAGATGGGCGTGGCGATGACGATGGCGTCGGCCTCGGCCACGGCCTGCACGGCGCGGGCGATCGTCACGTCGTCATAGTCGGCCAGCAGCAGGGCGCGCGCCGGCAGGTCGCGCACATGCAGCTTGGCGTAGCTGTGGCCCTGCAGCGCCAGCTGTTCGCCGATATGCAGCAGCAGGCGGCTGGAACTCGATGGAAGTTGCGGGCTACCGCCCAATAACAAGATGCTCATGTGATGCCCGTCCTGTGCGTGATGGTTGGATGTGGAGGCGATGCGGCTACGCATGTGGATGCGATATGGCTGGATTTTTCTGCCCCGATGCTTGCAGCCTATCGCCATCAGGGGCCGGCTGAAACGAATGCTTTCGCGCTTCGATATGCGTTTTCCGACTATCCGGCGCTGACGCCCCGCAAGCAGCAAAGGCCGCACCCGCACGGCTTTTTTTGCATATGCATGCGCGGTTTTCTTCGTGTACGGCGCGCGCCGGCCGGTGCAATATCGGCGTCATCGTCTTACTGGAACGCCACCCATGTCTACCGCCATTCTGCATTCCGCCCGCACCCAGGCGCCCGCACCGGAACCGCTGCAGGACGCCATCCGCGTCGCAACAACGCTGGCCGCGCGCCTGGCCGAAACAGCCAACGCCCGCGACCAGGCCGGCGGCCACGCGGCACAGGAGCGCGAATGGCTGCGCGAGTCAGGCTTGCTGACCCTGTCGATTCCCGTGGAATTCGGCGGCCAGGGCGCCTCCTGGCCCCTCGTCTACCAGGTGATCCGCATCCTGGCGCGCGCCGACAGCGCGCTGGCGCACGTCTTCGGCTTCCACCATTTGCAGCTGGCCGGCCTGCAGCTGTATGGCAGCGCGCAGCAGCAGCGCCGCCTGCTGACGCTCACCGTCGACGAGCGCCTGTTCTGGGGCAATGCCCTGAATCCCCTCGACAAACGGGTCGCGGCCACCGACAGCGCCGACGGCTACCTCCTCGACGGCATCAAGAGCTTTTCTTCCGGCTCCGTCGGTTCCGACTGGCTCACCGTCTCCGCCTGGCACGCGCCCACGCAGACGGCGCTGATCGCCGCCCTGCCCACGCGCCAGGATGGCGTGAGCGTGCAGGCGGACTGGGACGCCTTCGGCCAGCGCCAGACGGACAGCGGCAACGTGCATTTCCACGGCGTCGCCCTGCCGCGCGAGCTGGTGCTGCAGGCACCCGCGCAAGCGGCCACGCCGCAAGCGACCGTGCGCTCGCAGATCGCGCAGCTGATCATGGCCAACCTGTACCTGGGCATCGCCGAAGGCGCTTTCGAGGCGGCGCGGCGCTACACGGGCGAGCAGGCGAAGGCCTGGTTTGCCTCCGGCGTGGCGCACGCCACGGACGACCCGCTGCTGCAGCACCGCTATGGCCAGCTGTGGCTGCTGCTGCGCCCCGCGCAGGTGCTGGCCGACGCGGCTGCGCTGGAGCTGGAAACGGTGTTCCGCAAGGGCGCGCTGGTAACGGCCCATGAACGGGGCTTGCTGGCCGTCGCGGTAGCCGAAGCGAAATGCCTGGCGCACAAGGCGGGGCTGGAAATCAGCAGCCAGATGTTCGAGCTGACGGGCGCCCGCTCCACCTCGGCCCAATATGGCTTTGACCGCTACTGGCGCAACGTGCGCGTGCATACCCTGCACGACCCCATCGACTACAAGCTGCGCGACCTGGGACGCTTTGCCTTGTCCGGCACGGTGCCCGAGCCGACGGCGTATTCATAATTTACCCACCAAGGAGCCACCATGACCATCGCCCGCCGCACCGTCCTTCTTGCCACCCTGACCCTGGCCCTGACGGCCAGCTTCGCCCACGCCAAGGACCCGAAAGACATCACCATCGGCACCAGCGCCGGGCCGTATGCGGACCAGATCAAGCTGGGCATCAAGCCCATCCTGGAAAAGCAGGGCTACAAGGTCAAGCTGGTGGAATTCAACGACTACATCCAGCCGAATTTCGCGCTGGCCGAGGGTTCGCTGGACGCCAACGTCTTCCAGCACATCGTCTACCTGAAAAAATTCGCGGCCGAGCACAAGCTGGCGCTGACGGACCTGATCACGATCCCCACGGCGCCGATCGCCATCTACAGCAAGAAGCACAAGAGCCTGGACGAGGTGAAGGAAGGCACGACGGTGGGCTTGCCGAACGATCCGACCAACCAGGCGCGCGCGCTGGTGCTGCTCGACCAACTGAAATGGATCAAACTGCGCGACAATTTCGACCCCGTGCGCGCGTCGGAAAAGGATATCGCCGTCAACACGAAGAAGATCAAGCTGCTGCCGCTGGAAGCGGCGCAGCTGCCACGCTCGCTGGGCGACACCGATTATTCCTTCATCAACGGCAATTACGCGCTGGCGTCGGGGCTGAAGCTGACGGATGCGCTGGTGGCCGAGAAAATCTCGCCCAACTACATCAACCTGGTGGCCGTGCGCACGGCCGACAAGGACAAGCAGTTCGCCAAAGACCTGGCGGCCGCCTACCGCTCGCGCGAATTCCTCGACATCACGAATAAACACTTTGCCGGCTACTCGAAACCCGACTACCAGCAAGCCTTGCAGACGGCGGCGAAATAAGCCATGGCCAAGACGATCCGCTTCAACGCCTTCCAGATGAACACGGTGGGCCACCAGTCGCCGGGGCTGTGGACGCACGCGCGCGACCGCAGCCACCGCTATACCGATCCCGAACACTGGACGGAACTGGCGCGGCTGCTGGAAGCGGGCCTGTTCGACGCGGTGTTCCTGGCCGACGTGCTGGGCGTGTACGACGTTTACCGCGACAGCCTCGACGCGGCCCTGGAGCACGGCGTGCAAGTGCCGCTGAACGATCCGCTGGCCCTCGTGCCCATCATGGCGCAGGCCACCACGCACCTGGGCTTCGGCGTCACCTGCGCCCTCACCTATGAACATCCGTACCCGTTCGCGCGGCGCATGTCCACGCTGGACCACCTGACGGGCGGGCGCATCGGCTGGAATATCGTTACCGGCTACCTCGACAGCGCGGCGCGCAACCTGGGCTTGCAGCAGCAACTGGGCCACGACGAGCGCTATGACCTGGCCGACGAGTACCTCGACGTCGTCTACAAGCTGTGGGAAAAAAGCTGGGACGACGACGCCGTCGTCAACGACAAGGCGCGCGGCATCTACGCCGATCCGGCCAGGGTGCACGCCATCCGCCACGTGGGGCGCCACTACCAGGTACCCGGCATCCACCTGTGCGAACCGTCGCCGCAGCGCACGCCGCTGCTGTACCAGGCGGGCACGTCGCCGCGCGGCACGCGCTTCGCGGCGCGCCATGCGGAAGCCACCTTTGTCAGTGGCCCCAGCAAGACGGTGGTGAAGCGCTACGCGGACGACTTGCGCGCCGCCGTGCGCCAGGCGGGACGCGATGGCGACGCACTGCTGATCTACGCGCAGGCGCTCGTCATCACGGGCACCAGCGAGGCAGAAGCGCGCGCCAAACACGCCGACTACTTGCGCCATATCAATATTGAGGCGGCGCTGGTGCTGCTGTCCGGCTGGACGGGCGTCGATTTCAGCCGCTACCCGCTCGACGCCACCATCGACTACATCGATTCCCCGGCCGGCCGCTCGGCGCTGGCCTCGTTCAGCCAGGCCGACCCGGACCGCCGCTGGACGGTGCGCGAGGCCGCCGAATACATCGGCCTGGGCGGACGCGGCCCCGTCATCGTCGGCGACGCGCGCCAGGTGGCCGACCAGCTGGAAAACTGGATGGACGAGACGGGCATCGACGGCTTCAACCTGGCGTTCGCCGTGGCGCACGACAGCATGGCCGACGTGGTGCAATACATCGTGCCGGAACTGCAGCGGCGCGGCCGCTACCGCATGCGCTACGAGGAAGGCACATTGCGCCACAAGGTCTTCGGCCACGGCCCGCGCCTGCCTGAAGGCCATGCGGGCCGCCAGGTCAGCATCGACCCCGACGCCGCCTCCGCATCCGCCCCGGCGCTGGCCGCCTGACACATCTTCACCACACCCAAGGACACCATGAAACGCAGAACCGTCTTGCAACTGGCCGCCAGCGGCGCCGCCTTCGGCGCCCTGCCCACCCTGGCCCGCGCGGCCGCTCCCCTGAAGGAACTGCGCCTCGACTACGCCTATTATTCGCCCACCAGCCTGGTGCTGCGCCGCTTCGGCTGGCTGGAAGAGGCATTCAAGCCGGATGGCACTAGCATCAAGTGGGTGCTCAGCGCGGGCAGCAACCGCGCGCTCGAATACCTGAACGCCAACAGCATCGACATCGGGTCGAGCGCCGGCCTGGCCGCCCTGCTTGCCCGCGCCAACGGCAACCCGATCCGCGCGCCCTACATCTTTTCGCGCCCCGAGTGGACGGCGCTGGTGGTGCGCAAGGATAGCCCCATCCGCAGCATCGCCGACTTGAAGGGCAAGAAAGTGGCCGCCACCAAGGGCACCGACCCCTACCTGTTCCTGCTGCGCGCCCTCAAGACGGCGGGCCTGAAGCGCGGCGACATCGAGCACGTCAGCCTGCAGCATGCCGATGGCCGCGCGGCGCTGGAGCAGGGCAAGGTCGATGCGTGGGCCGGCCTCGACCCGCACATGGCGGCCAGCGAGCTGGAAGCCGGTTCGCGCCTGATCTACCGCAACGTGGCTTTCAACACCTACGGCTTTCTCAACGTGCGCGAGGATTTCCTCGCCAGCCGCCCGGCCGAAGTGGGTAAGGTGATTGCCGCCTACGAACGGGCGCGCGCCTGGATACGCGCCAATCCGGGCGAGGCGGCGAAAATCCTCGCGGAGGAAGCCAAGGTCAGCCTGCCGGTGGCGCTGCTGCAAGTCAAGCTGCGCAGTGACTTCAGCAATCCGCAGCCGTCCGGCGAACATGTCAAGGCGCTGCTGGTGGCCGCACCCATCCTGGCCGAAGAAGCGCTGGTCAAGCCGGGCGCCGACGTGCAGCGCGCCATCGCCGACCTGGTCGACACGCGCTTCGCCGCGCCCTTCATCGGCAAGGCGTAGACGCTCATGGCCCGCGACACGCTCACCGCACCCGCATCCGCCTCCGCATCGGCCTCCACCTCCGCCCACGGTGCCAGGCTCCGGCGCACCTTGCCGCCCGTGCCGCGCGCGGCATGGGGACTGCTGCTGCCCGCCCTGGCGCTGCTGGCGGCGGAAGCGGGCGTGCGCACGGGCGCCATTCCCGCCAACCTGCTGCCGGCGCCCAGCGACATCGGCGCCACCATCGCCGCGCTGGCGCAGCAGGGGCTGGCCAGCCACGTGCTGGCCAGCACGCTGCGCGTGGCCATCGGCTTTGCGGGCGGCGCCCTGCTGGCCATCGTGCTGGGCGCGGCCGTGGGCTTGAACCGCCAGGCCGAAGCGCTGCTCGATCCCACCTTCCAGGCCCTGCGCGCCATTCCGTCGCTGGCCTGGGTGCCCCTGCTGCTGCTGTGGCTAGGCATCGATGAAGCGCCGAAACTGGTCCTGATCGGCATCGGCGCCTTCTTCCCCGTCTACATGGGCGTGGCATCGGGCATCCGCGACGTCGACCGCAAGCTGATCGACGCGGCGCGCATGTACCGCCTGAGCCG
>CAUSDR010000356.1:0-6024 GCA_963530105.1 uncultured Janthinobacterium sp. | reverse complement strand
GCGCTATCCCGCACGCAAATAATTGCATAAAAAATACTTATTAATTGTCGAAATTAGTATATTTAAATATAATTGCCTGTATCGTGCTGTGATCAGCCACACCATACAAGGCTTTGCATGCAATTATTTCGTCTTGCCGTCATCGCCGTATTGACCGTTGCCGGCTCGCTGGCATGTGCCGTGGCCGCCGTCTTTCCGTCCGTTCCGGCGGCAGACATCGCGCAGCATTTCACCGATTACTATGGCGTGCGTCAGCATGCGCAGCAGCGTGTGCAGGTCACGACGGCGACGCTGGGCGGCGTCGCCCGGCCCGTGGTGCGCGCGGACTGGTACGGCACGGATGCCACGCCGCACAGCGATTTCCACCTGTTGCATGAGCAGCATCCCGTGCAATCGACGCGGCGCTGGTATGCCATGAGCGTCTTCCTGCCTGCGGACTGGAGCGCCGGCAGCGTGCCCATCACCGTGGCGCAGGTCGACAACGGCAGCGGGGCAGGGGCACTGGCGCCGCCGCTTGCCCTGCAGATACAGGGTGACCAGTTGCTGTTGAACATGAACTTCAATCATCGCACGAGCGATATCACGCCCGCCAATTCCGCGCGCCGCACGGTGGTGGCCGGACCGGCAACCCCGGGCAGCTGGCATTGCATGGTGGTGCGCGCCGACTGGTCCGCGGTGGCCGGCAGCGGCGAACTGCGCGTGTACATGAATGGCAATTCGAAGGAAACGTTTTTCGCCCGCTCCAGCCACAACAGCTACGCGGGGGCGCTGCACGTGCCGCGTGTGGGCTTGAGCGTGCCGGCAGGCGCGGCGCCCGTCCATCGCGTGCTGTATGCCGATTTTTTATGGGTCGGCGATGCCGCCGCCTCACTCAACGACATGACGCTCAAGACGCCTTGCCATGCGGCGTCTTGAACAGTCTCCGACCCGAGGGTTTATCATGCGCTCATTTACCGTCGCCATGCTGGCGGCGCTGGCCGCCACGCCGCTGCACGCACAGGTGATCAACAGCATCGGCGGCCCGGTCACCACCATGGCGCAGACGACTGCGCCGCGACCGGCGAGTTTCGACAATGTGACGACGCGCTATTTCGGCTGGCTGTACGGCATCAGTGCCGGCAATCCGGCTGGCGTGGAACTGGCGGCGGATCCCGCCATCACGCACGGGGTTGAAACGCGCAAGGTGTTCCGCATGACCGTCAATGCCAGCGATCCCGATGAATATGGCAAGCGCACCGAGGTGACGCCATCCTATGAACGCGTGCCACAGGGGCGGCGCTGGTATGCGGGCGGCGTGTATTTCCCCGCAGACTGGGATTTGACTGGCAAGGATGGCTGGATCGTCGTATTCCAGGTGCACAGCGCCAGGGGCATCGTCGTCACGTCGCCGCCCTTGTCGATCGTTGCCGATGGACCGGACCTGTTGCTGGAAACGCGGGCCAACCATCGCGATACCTATACAGTGAAGAACAATGTCATGGTGCCCGATGCCACGCCAGACAATACGATGCAGCAACGGTTGATGCTTGGAAAGATTGAACGTGAAAAATGGTACTGCCTGGTGCTCGACGCGGACTGGCAGCATGCGTCAGGGACGGGCGCATCGCGCCTGTGGCTGAACGGGAAGCTGGTGTATGAGGGCAGCAACTTTCCTACGCATTATATGAATGTGGACTTGCCGTCGCGCGGCAATTACCCGAAGACGGGCGTGTATCTCGGCGGTTTTCAGGATGCGGTGCTGGGCAAGCGCGTGCTGTACACGGACTTCATCCATATTGGCGGGGCGGCAAGCGACTATGCGCAGATGGCCGGACAGACGCCATGTTCCATGTCGCCGGCAAGCTGAGAGCGGCCGCGCCGCCACGTGGTTGGTGCGGGCGCCGCGCTTGCGTGGCTGGCCCGTCAGCTCCGGCAGCGCCGTCAGCTTCTGTGCCCTGGAGCGTGGCGGCGGCGCATGCCTGCGGCTTGCCTTTTGCCGGGAGACACGTGGAACTGGCGGCAAAACCAGGCGGCCAGCTTAAGAATGGCTGAAAACCGCGCCGCCGGCCGTGCGTTTCCAGGCAAGTGCGCAATCGGGCATTGCGGCGGCCGCTTTTCCGTGGCAGCATGGCTTTTCCGCCATGAACAGCGACTCTGGAGTGCACCATGACTGCCTATCTGCCCGCCCTGATCTGGTCGCTGTCGGCCTTTGCCTGCTTCTTCATTGCCAAACGCCGCCATGTCAGGACCACTGCGTTCAAGGCCTGCCTGGTCACCGTGCTGGGACCGCTTGCCATTCCCTTCGTGCTGGCGGCACGGCCGGAGAACCGCGGCCAGGCGTGAGCCGCCCGTAGTGTGCCATGGCGCTGCAGGCGTCGGGCCGCCGCCGGAGCGCAGGCGTGGGCACAGCACGCCGCCGTACTCTCCCGGCCTTCAATTTGCCATATGTGCGTCAGCGCATATAAGAACCCTCGCTACAATCTTAATATTCAGGCATCCCCACGATTCATCATGAAGGGTTTGCCATGGATACCCGTTCCGCTTTTTCTCCGCCCGCCGCCGGCCAGGCCGCGCCGCCCGTCAGCCTGTATCCGCTGAGCCTGGGGGTGAATGGCCAGCGGCACCAGCTGTATGTGGAAGCCTGGGTCAGCCTGCTCGACCTGCTGCGCGACCGCCTGGGACTGACGGGCACGAAGAAAGGCTGCGACCACGGCCAGTGCGGCGCCTGCACGGTGCTCGTCGATGGCCGGCGCATCAATGCCTGCCTGACCCTGGCGCTGATGCAGGAAGGGCGCAGCGTCACCACGGTCGAAGGCATGGCCGAGGGCACGCAGCTGCATCCGCTGCAGCAAGCCTTCATCGCGCACGACGCCTTGCAATGCGGCTACTGCACGCCAGGCCAGCTGTGTTCCGCCATGGGCTTGATCGCCGAAGGGCACGCGCAGACGCGCGCGCAGGTGCGCGAGTTGATGAGCGGCAATATCTGCCGCTGCGGCGCCTATCCGCAAATCGTCGCGGCCCTGGCCGAGGTGATGCAACTGCCTGCCGAGCCACAGGACGGCGCGGCCAGCGCGCCGGCCGGCATGGTGCCAGCATGAACCCGCTCTCGTTCGTGGTGCCCTTCGACGTGCCGGCCGCGCTGGCGCAGATCCGCGCGGAAGGCGCGCGCTTTATTGCCGGCGGCACCAACCTGGTCGACCTGATGACGGAGCGCGTGATGCTGCCGCAGCGCCTGATCGACATCAACCGCCTGGCGCTCGACACCATCGAAGAAGATGACGCGGGCGGCTTGCTGCTGGGCGCGCTGGCGCGCAATGCGGCCACGGCCTACCATCCGCTGGTGCTGGAGCGCTATCCGCTGCTCAGCGCCGCCATCCTGGCCGGTGCCTCGCCGCAGATCCGCAACATGGCCAGCAATGGCGGCAACTTGCTGCAGCGCACGCGCTGCCATTATTTTTATGATGTGGGCGTGCCCTGCAACAAGCGCGAGCCGGGCAGCGGCTGCCCGGCCATCGACGGCCTGTCGCGCCAGCACGCCATCCTGGGCGCCAGCGAGCGCTGCATCGCCACCCACCCGTCCGACATGTGCGTGGCGCTGCGCGCGCTCGACGCCGTCGTGCACGTGGCGTCGCAGGAGGGCGAGCGCGCCATCGCCTTTGGCGACTTTCACCGCCTGCCCGGCGAGCAGCCGCACATCGACACTACCCTGGCGCCCGACGAACTGATCACGCATATCCGCCTGCCGGCGGCGCCGCAGTTCACCGCCCATTCCGTCTACCTGAAGCTGCGCGAGCGCACTTCCTACGCCTTCGCGCTGGTGTCGGTGGCGGCCATGCTCGACCTCGGCGCCGACGGGCAGATACGCGCAGGCCGGGTGGCGCTGGGCGGCGTGGCGCACACGCCGTGGCGCGTGCCGGAAGCGGAAGCGCTGCTGCAGGGCGCGCCCGATGCGGCCCGCTTCGCCGCTTTCGCCGACCGCCTGCTGGCGGGCGCGCAAGGGCAGGGCGGCAACGACTTCAAGATTGTCATGGCGCGGCGCGCCATCGTGCGGGCCCTGGCGATGGCGGTGGCGGGCACGCACAACCATGCGGCGCATGGCAGCACCGTCATGGCCAGGGGCGCGGCATGAATGCGCCGGCGGCGCTGATAGCCGACTTGCGCACGCCCAGCGCCGAGCCGGGCACCGGCTACGTCAGGACGGGCACGCCCGTGGCCCGCGTCGATGGACGCGACAAGGTCACGGGCGCGGCGCGCTATGCGGCCGAATTCCCGGCCGACGGCCTGCTGTACGGCCTGGTGGTCAACAGCACCATTGCGCGGGGCCGCATCGTCTCGTTCGACACCGGCGCCGCGCTGGCCCAGCCCGGCGTGGTCGACGTCATCACCTTCCAGAACCGGCCGAAGATGCGCAGTTTCGACCTGTTTTACAAGGACATGACGGCGCCAGGCGGCGCGCCGTTCCGGCCCCTGTACGATGATCAGATCGTCAGCAGCGCCCAGCCCGTGGCGCTGGTGCTGGCCGAAACCTTCGAGGCGGCGCGCCATGCGGCGGCGCTGGTGCAGGTGGCATATGCGCGGCAGCCGCATGACACCGGCTTGCTGCACCACCTGGCGCGGACGCACGCGCCGAATCGGCTGAAAGCCGGCTACACGCCGCCGCCCGATGAAAAAGGTAACGCGCAGCAGGCCTGGCAGGCCGCCGACTGCCGGATCGAGGCCGAGTTTTACAGCGGTGTCGAGCACCACAACCCCATGGAGCTGTTTGCCTCCACCGTGATCCGCGCCGCCGACGGCCACCTGACCATCTACGACAAGACGCAAAGCTCGCAAAACAGCCGCTGGTACGTGTCGCGCGTGTTCGGCCTGCCGAAGTCGCAGGTCACGGTGCGCAATCCCTGGGTGGGCGGAGCCTTCGGCGCCGGCTTGCGGCCCCAGTACCAGCTGCCGCTGGCCGTGATGGCGGCCCTGAAATGGCAGCGCTCGGTGCGCGTGGTCATGACGCGCCAGCAGATGTTCAGCTTTGGCCACCGTCCCGAGACGTGGCAGCGGGTGAAGCTGGCGGCCAGCCGCGACGGCACCCTGCAAGCCATCTGGCACGAGGCGGTGGCCGAGACGTCGCGCTTCGAGGATTATGTGGAAGCGGTGGTCAACTGGTCGGGCCAGCTGTATGCGTGCGCGCATATCCGCCTGGGCTACCGGCTGGTGGCCCTCGACCAGTTCAGCCCCATGGACATGCGCGCGCCGGGCGCCGCCCACGGCGTGCATGCGCTGGAAGTGGCCATGGATGAATTGTCGTATGCACTGGGCATGGACCCGCTGGCCTTGCGCCTGAAAAACTATGCGGAAACGAATCCCATCGATGGCTTGCCGTATTCGAGCAAGCAATTGCGCGCCTGCTATGCGCAGGGCGCCGAGCGCTTTGGCTGGAGCCGCCGTCCCCTGGCGCCGCGCAGCCGCCAGGAAGGCGGCGAGTGGGTGGGCTGGGGCATGGCCACCGGCATCTGGGATGCCATGCAGATGTTTGCGCGCGCCAGCGCCGTGCTGCATGCCGATGGCCGCCTGGTGGTCAGCAGCGCGGCCAGCGATATCGGCACCGGCACCTACACCGTCATGGCCACCATCGCCGCCGAGGCGCTGGGCCTGCCGCTGGAAATGGTCGCCTTCCAGCTGGGCGACTCGACCTTGCCGGTAGCGCCCGTCGAAGGGGGCTCGTCGCACGTGGCTACGGTGGGCTCGGCCGTGCAGGGCGCGTGTGAAAAACTGAAAAAATCGCTGTTCAAGCTGGCCAGCCAGCTGCCCGGGTCGCCGTTTCCCGGCGCGCGCCTGGCCGACGTGGAGTTTGCCGAAGGGCAAATACGCCTGCGCCGCGCGCACGACACGGGCATCGCGCTGGCGGACGTGCTGCGGGCGGCCGAGGTCAGCCGGCTTGAGGAAAAGTATCTGCTGCTGCCGAACCTGCTCAAGCAGCGCAAATACACGCGCGCCGTGCATTCGGCCGTGTTCTGCGAAGTGCGCGTGGACGAGGAGCTGGGCACGGTGCACGTC
>CAUSDR010000355.1:0-6089 GCA_963530105.1 uncultured Janthinobacterium sp. | reverse complement strand
GGCATGGCCGGCGCATGGCGGGCTGCGCGCGCGGCGGGCCGGCGCCCCGCCATCGGGGGCGCCACGGCAAGGGGCCGGTGGCAACGGCGCCAGCGGCAAGCAGCATGGATGCAAGGCAATCGCGCGGCCATTGCCAGCGGGCATAGTCGAATACCGTGCTTGCGCCCGTTCTGGCGCGCATTTTCCGCATAACGATATGCGCATCGATTCGTGGTCAAAAGGGCGCGCGCGCCGTACTCTGGCCATGTCGCGCCACCTGGCGTATTACTGGCACAAAGGAAATATCATGGCTATCTCGGAAGTGAATGTACGCAACCAGTTTCGCGGTAAGATCAAGGAAATCATCTATGGCCCCGTGGTCTCGGAAGTGGACGTGGAAACGCCGCACGGCATCGTCACGTCTGTGATCACCTCGCGCTCGATCAAGGACCTGGACTTGAAAGTGGGCAGCGAAGTCATCGCCCTGGTGAAATCGACGGAAGTGTCGATCGCCAAGATCCAGTAAGCGCCCGCCCCGCCACCGACGCCGCGCCCCTTGCCCTCCGGCAGCGGCGCGGTTTTGCTATGGCTTGATGTAAACGTAGCCTTCCTGCGCCTGCAGGCGGCTCAGTTCGGCCACGCCGGACGGCACGATGACGGCTTCGGGCAGCACGCGCCGGCGGTCGATCCGGCGTCCTTCCAGCGTGTTGTTGCAGACACGGAAACCGACACCGCGCGCGGCCAATTCCCGCACCGCCACGTCGTACGGATAGCCATCCTTGTCGATGGCGCCATCGAGCAGGAAGTCGATGCCGGCGCCATGCGCCACGAGCACGATGGTCGCCTGCGGGCTGGCGTTGAGGTGATTGCGGATATTTTTCAGCGCGGCCGCGGCATTGCCGGCGTCATTGACGTGATATACCACTTTTTCCGGCTTTTCCGCCGCCATGGCGGCCGTGCATGAAAACAGGGCGAGGAGGACGGCGGCGAACCAGCGGCGTAACAGTGTCATGGCATTCCCATCAGATTGGCAGTTAAAGAAATATTGCCATCATATCAATCCCTGAACAGATACGTAAAGGTGCGGCTGACGGGCAGCTTTTCCGTGCTGCCCCGCACCAGCACCTGCATGCGCTCGGCATCGACGCGTTCGGCCGCCTCGATGGCTTTCACGTTGACCATGGTGCCGCGGTGGATTTGCCAGAATTGCTCCGGGTCCAGGCCGCCCAGCAAATCCTTCAGCGGCGTGCGCACCAGCGCTTCCGAACCGGCCAGCACCACGCGCGTGTACTTGGTGTCGGCCTGGAAAAACAGCACGTCGTCGATATCGATCAGGCGGATCTGCTTGCCCACGCTGGCCTTGATCCATTTCATCTTTTCGCGCGGTGGCGCCGGCAGCGCGGCGCGCAACGATTGCAGCAAATGGGCCATGTCGGCCGGCTGCGCCCCCAGCTTGTCGCGCAGGCGGGCCAGCGCCCGCTGCAGGCGCTCGGCCTGCACGGGTTTCAGCAGGTAATCGACGGCGCCCGCGTCAAAGGCGTCGACGGCGTACTGGTCATACGCCGTGACGAAGACCACGTGGGCGCGCTTGCCGATGCGCTCGGCCACTTCCAGGCCCGACAGGCCCGGCATGCGGATGTCGAGAAAGACCACGTCCGGCTCGTGTTCGAGGAAACCGTCCCAGGCATCGTTGCCGTTTTCCGCCACCAGCACGATGCGCGCCTCGGGCCAGGATTTTTCCAGCAAGCCTTGCAGGCGCTCGCGCATCAGCGGTTCGTCTTCGGCGATCAGGATGGTGGTGCTCATGGGCGGCTTTCTGCTGCAGGCAGCGGTAATAAAATGTCGGCGATCACGCCGCCCTCGTCGGCGTCGCGCAGGGTCAGGCTGGCGCAGGGCGCGGACAGCAACAGCCGGCTGCGCACGTTTTCCAGGCCCAGGCCGCCTGCCTGGGCGCTGTCCGCGCCGCCGGCCGGCAAGCCCATGCCGCTGTCCTGCACGCGCAGACGCAGCATGCCGTCCACCCGCAGCGCCGACAGGCGGATCTCGCCGCCGCGCAGCGACGGTTCAATGCCGTGCTTGATGGCATTTTCCGCCAGCGTCAGCAGCATCATGCTGGGAATCATCGCGTGCGCAAACTCGGCCGGCAAGTCCAGCGCATAGCGCAGGCGCGAACCCATGCGCGCCTGCATCACGCGCAGATAGGCGGCCACCATGTCGAACTCGCTTTGCAGGGGCACTTGCTCGCTGCGCATCTCCGCCAGGCTGGCGCGCAAAAAGGCGATCAGGTCGGCCGTCAATGCCGCCGCCCGCGCCGCCCCCTGCTCGCCCTGCTCGGCCAGCTGCTGCACGGCGCCCAGGGTATTGAAGAGGAAATGGGGCTCGATCTGCGCACGCAGCAGGCGCAACTGCGATTCGCTCAGTTCGCGCGCCAGGCGGTCGCGCTCGGCATCCTGCTGCAGCTGCAGGGTCAGGGCTTCGTACTGCCGGTTGCGCCAGGCGGTCACGATCGCCAGCGGCACCATGTAAAACAGGCACGCCACCAGCAAGGCGATGCCGCCCACGCGCAGCAGCCGCTCGAAGGCCATGCTCATGGAACCGGTATCGCTGAGGCCGGCCAGCAGCACGCCGCCCGTCACCCCTGCCATGCAGGTGGAGACGACCAGCAAGAGTTTCTTGAACCTGTAGCGCACGGAACCACGGTAATTGAACCAGACGCCAACCAGGCCCCACGTCAGCGCAAAACCCAGGCCATTGCTGAAGACCAGGGCCTTGAACAGTTCGAACTTTTGCGGCAGCAACAGGTGCAGCGCGGCGCCGATGGCGCTGAACAGCAGCATCAGCTTGCCCGCGGCGATGTAGAAACCGGCGCCACGGTACTTGAGCAGGAAAGCGTGCAATTGCTGGCGCTCGATCGGCGTCAGCTGCACCAGCTTCATGGCGATGTAGCGGCGCACTCTTCCCTGCACCTGCGCCGCCTTGTCGGGATGTTGCAGTACCTGCAACGATTCCTCGTCGATGCTGCGGTACCAGTCGGTATATTTTTTTAACACGATGCGTTCTCCGTGGTCTGTGATTCAGGCATGAACGCAGTCTAGGGCCCCCCTGCCGCCTGGCATAGCGCGGGGCGACGAAGCACGAAGCGGCAGGCATCAACGACGAAGCGCGCGGCGCCTGTCCGATCAGGGCTGCCAATATTGCTGAAATAATACGAAGTTTCCAGGACGAAATCAATAATTGCGCAACAATTTTCACTACGGCAAGATCAAGCACTTTTATTTGCCAAATTGGGCGCGGCGCCGCCTGACGCGGGCCTGTACCGTAGACATCGCTTTATCTTTAATGGTATTGTCTACGCTTGGCAAATATTGCCTCCGAGACATACGCCGCGTTCCTGCGCGGCCCTGTCGCGGATTTGCGCGCAGCGCCCTCGATGGCGCCCCAAAACTGCTTTCCCACATACAATCCCATGCTCAAAAAAATGTTCGCCGCGGTGCTGATGACGCTTTCGACAGCGGCCATCGCCGTGCCTTTCGGTTCCCAGTCGATACTGGTGGTCGAAGATGGCACAGGTAAAGTCTTGCTTGAAAAAAATTCCAACGTGGTGGTGCCCATCGCCTCGCTGACCAAACTCATGACAGCCATGGTCGTGCTCGACTCCAAGGCCAACATGCAGGAAGAGATCAGCATCGACCGCGAGGACGTCGATACCCTGAAGCACAGCACGTCGCGCGTGCCCGTGGGCGCCACGCTGAGCCGCCACGACGTGCTGCAGTTGGCGCTGATGTCCTCGGACAACCGCGCCGCCGCCTCGCTGGCGCGCACCTTCCCTGGCGGCCCCACCGCGTTTGCCGTGGCCGTCAACGCCAAGATCAAGGCCCTGGGCATGCGCCAGACCGTGATCGAGGAACCGACGGGCCTGTCGCCGAACAACCAGTCGACGGCGGCGGACCTCGTCAAGATGGCCGTGGCCGCCTCGCGCTACCCGGAAATCAGCCGCATCACCACCGATTCGAAGGACGTGATCCAGATCAAGGGCCGCGACGTGGAATACCACAACACGAACCGCCTGGTGGGCGCCAAGGGCTGGGATATCGGCCTGTCGAAAACGGGCTACACGAATGAAGCGGGGCGCTGCCTGATCATGCGCATCAAGTCGGCCGGCAAGTTCGCCACCATGATTTTGCTCAACGCGCGCGCCAATTCCGTGCGCGCCATGGACGCCGTCAACATCCGCCGCATGCTGGCGGTGGAAAATGGCATCGAAGAGCCAAAGGTGATGCGCGCATCCGTCAGCCGGCATAAAAAGGCCCCGGCCAAGCCATCGAAGCGCCGCCGCGCACGTTAAGCACGGCTGAGAAAACGCCCATGGCGGCGTTGCAGTGCCTGGCCGTACTCATCGTACTGGCTGCGGCACTGCGCCCTGCCCTGCACGTTTTTCAGGCGTGCTTTCATACCTGAACAATACTTATTTTGCCTGCCGGTTGGTCATCACCACGCCGGCGATCGTCACCACGCCGCCCACCAGCATCGAAGCCAGTACCGGCTCGCCCAGCAATACCGCCGCCAGCACGATGCCGAACACGGGCACGAGGTTGTTGAAGACGGCCGTGCGCGACGGCCCCAGCGCTTTCACGCCTTCGTAATACCAGACAAAACCGATCACCGTGCCGAACACGCCCAGGTAGGCGATGGCGGCCCACACTTGCCAGCCAAAGCTGTGCCATGGCACGGTGGGGAATTCCACGGCCGCGCCCACCAGCAAAAAGGCCAGGCCCCACATGGCCGCGTAGGTGGTGGCGGCGATGGGGCTCAGGCCCTTGAGCGCGACGCGGCCGATCAGGGTGTAGGCAGCCCAGCTGCAAATGCCGCAAAACATGAAGATCTCGCCGGCGCCGATGCCGCCGCCATTGCCGTGCAACACGCCGGCCAGGTCGCCGCGCGTGATGACGATGGCCGTGCCGCAAAACGCCAGCACGATGCCCAGCCATTTGAAGGACCCGAGCCGTTCGCGGAACAGCATGGCCGACGCCAGCGCCGTGACGATGGGGTTCAAGGCGACAAACAAGGCCGTGCGCCCCGCCGGCATGCGCGACAGGGCCGCCAGGAAACACAAGTTGTACAGGAAGATGCCCGTCAATCCCAGGGCCGCCGTCGTCGCCAGCTGCTTGCGGTCGAGGCGCGGCAAGCCCCCTTCCAGCTTCCAGGCCAGCACGACGAGCAGCAGCACGGCCACGCCGAAGCGCCCGCTGGCCGCCGTCATGGGCGGCATCTGCTGCGCCAGCACGCGCCCGGCGATAAAGGTGCCGCCCCAGAACAGGGCGACGAAGATCAGTTTGAGGTAGACAAGCGGCGACTGCACGGCAAGCAGTGGCGGCGATACGGCGTTAGAGCGCATGGGAATATCCTGTGAAGCCGCGTGTGCGGCGGGTGGTAAAGCTGCGGTACACTTATATATTAATACTAATATCAACTCATGAAATAATGAGTAAATACTCATAATCAAGGAAAGCCGCCGCCATGACCTTCACGCAACTGGAAATTTTTACCCTGGTGGCCGAACTGCACGGCTTTTCCGCCGCCGCCGCGCAGCTGGGCATCAGCCAGTCGGCCGTCTCGCACGCATTAAAAGCGCTGGAAAAGGAGATGGGCGTGGACCTGATCGTGCGCCACCAGGCCTCGGCCGAGCTGACGGACGTGGGCCGCCAGCTGCTGGTGCGCGCGCGCGAAATCCTCGGCCTGTCCGAAGCCATGCGCCAGGAAGCGGCCGACGTGCTGGGCCAGCGCCAGGGCACCCTGCGCATCGGCTCGTTCGGCCCCACGTCGTCATTGAACCTGCTGCCGGCCATCACGGCGCAATTCCGGCTGCGCTATCCGGGCATCGACCTGCGCATCGACGAAGGGGCCGACCATGAAGTGGTGCAATGGATACGCGAGCGCAGGGTCGATGTCGGCTTCGTCGTGCTGCCCGACGAACGTTTCGACACGGCGCCGCTGGTGGAAGACCAGATGATGGCGCTGGTGCCGCGCAGCCACCCGCTGGCGCAATTGAAAGCCGTCACCCTGGCGCAGCTGTGCGAAGGGCCGTTCATCATGTCGGAAGCGGGCTGCGC
>CAUSDR010000354.1:0-6106 GCA_963530105.1 uncultured Janthinobacterium sp. | reverse complement strand
TGATAAGAATTCTCATGACGAGATTTTACCTGAAGCAATGCCAACACTGCGCGTACGGCACGCCGATCGGCAGCATTTTTTCTGCCGCCGCGCCGGCAGGACGCGCAGCGTCAGCGCTGCTCGATGCGCGCTTCCGACAGCGCCCCTTCCAGCGCCTGCACCTCGTCCTCCTGCAAGGCCAGCAAACCATCGAGATCGCCTTGCAGTTTGTACATCCTCTTGAGCTGCGCCATGCCGCGCTTGCGCAGCTTGCCCGGCACGCCGGGGCGCAGCAGGCACGACTTCAGGTGCTCGGCCAGCTCGCCCGCCTGCGCGTACTGCTCGCGCTCGATCATGCCTTGCAGCATGCCGATCATGCTGGCCAGGGTATCGGGCTCCGCGCCGTCGTGTCCGTTGGCGCGGCCCGCCAGGATGGTTTCCTGCAAATGGCGCGCACCGTCGAGGACGCTGTCGGCATGCCCCGTGACAGACGCATTCAGCAGGCGATCACTGCCGCTGAGCACGGCGTCCTCCAGCAAGCGCGCCGCCTCGCTGTCGCCCTGCTGCAGCAAGGTGCCGGCCAGCTGTTTTTTGCTATGCAGGGTGTCGAGGTGGTCTTCGCCCAGCAGCCGCGCATGCACTTCCAGCACCTGCTCCTGCACGCTGCGCGCCGCCTCGAGCTCGCCGCGCCGCAGCAGCGCCTCGGCCAGCTTGCGCTGGCTCATCAGGGTTTCAGGGTGATCGAGCCCGCGCGTGCGCTCGCGCGCCGCCACCTGGTCTTCATGCAGCTGGCGCGCGCCTGCCCAGTCGCCCTGCCCGGCAACGATATCGGCCAGCAAGTCGCGCGTGGCCAGGGTCGCCGCATGGTCGCCGCCCAGGCGCCGCTCCTGCGCCTGCAGCACTGCGCCCAGCAGACGCCGCGCGCCTTCCAGGTCGCCATCGCGGCCCAGGGCCTGCGCCAGGGCCAGCTTGCTGCGCAGGGTGTCGCCATGTTCGGCGCCGAACAGGCGCTCGCGCGCCGCCACCACGCGGGCCAGCACCTGCCGCGCCTGCGCCAGGCGGCCCATGCGCAGCAAGGTGGCGGCGCGACTGTCCATCGCCCCCAGCGTCATCGGATGTTCGTCGCCCAGCACGCGCGCGTAACTGTCCAGCACGGCATCCTGCAGCAGCAGCGCGCCGGCCAGGTCGCCCTGCTGCGCCAGGGTTTGCGCCAGGCACGCCCGCGCGGCCAGGGTATCGGGATGCTCGGCGCCCTGCAAGCGTTCGCGCACGTCGGCCACGTCTTCTTCCAGGAAGCGCGCTTCGTCGAGCTTGCCCAGCTGGCGCAGCAGGCGCGCCATGCCGCTCTTGCCGGCCAGACTGTCCGGGTGCTCCTCGCCCAGCAGGCGCACGCGGATTTCCACGCTCTGGCGGAAGGCGTCGAGCGCCTGCGCGCTGCGGCCCTCCTTGCGGTACAACTCGCCCAGCCGCGCCAGGTCGCGCGCCAGCGGCAGGGCCACGGCGCGGCCCGGTTCCAGCAGCGCGGCCTGGCGCGCTTCGCCGATGGCCGCCAGCAAGGCGATTTCACGGCTCGATTGCCAGGGAAAGTAGCCGCCCGTCAGCCAGTGCAGGAAGGCCTCGAAGGTGCGCGTGAGAGAAAAGCGGTCGCCGCCCTGGTCTATGCGCACGGCCAATTGCTCGCCATAGGCAAAGGTTTTCGTCTGCTGCAGCTGCACTTCGTCGAAATAGCTGTCGAGGGCGATCTGCGGCAAGCCGTACGAAGTGCGCAGCAGGCGCTCGAACATGGGCTGGAAGCCGGCGATGCCCTTGTGCGCATCGCCGCGGCGCCATTCCGCGCGCTGCGCCCCGTCGCCCATTTCTATGCGCGACGGCAAGGGGTACACGAGCAGCGGGCGCTGTTCGTCTTCATGGCTGCGCCGGTACTCGATGGCCCGCGTGACGAGCGCATCGACGCCTTCCAGGCTTTGCCGGTTCGGCGTGAAGACCACCACCAGCTTTTTCGGCAGCAAGGTGGTGCAAATGCCCGCGCTGTCCGTGCGCCCCGTGCGCGAATCGACCAGCACATAGCGGAAATGCTGGGCCAGGGTATCGGCAAAGCAACGGAACAGGGCCGGGCAGGTGTCAAACAATTGATCCCAGCGCATCTGCGCCAGGCGCTCGCTGTAGCTGGCGTCGAAGCGCCCCGCGCGCATCAGGTACAGCGGACTGCCCTGGTCGACGCGCACCACGTATTGCTGCCAGTCGATGGCGTCGAGCACGCGCTGCGCCAGGGCGACATCGTCCGCGCCCTGGCCGCGCTTGCCGCCCGTTTCCAGACTGATGCGTTCGAGCTGCTGGCGGCAAGCCTCGAAGAATTCCAGCACGCCGGGCCGCTCTTCGTGCTGCTCGAAGTAATGGTGCAGGCCCGGCGCCTCCATGTCCCAGTCCAGCATCAGCACGGGCACGCTGGCATTGTCGCGCCGCGCCAGCAGCACGGCGATGTTCGACAGCGCCATGGTGCGGCCGGTGCCGCCCTTGTAGGAATAGAAGGTGACGACTTCGCCAGGGGCGCTCAAAGGCGGTAGGGACAGGCGTTGGCATTCCATGACGGTACCTTTAACGTGATTAACGTGGAAAGTGAGGAGGCGGAACGGCGCGCCATTCCGGCGGAATATCGGGCAACACGAAGCGGCTGCAATCGTGGCCAGGCGGCGTCGACCGCTTGAGCAAGTGGTAATGCGTGGCGATGCGCTGCACGATGCGGTCGATGTCGGGCAGGTATTGGGGGTTGGACTTCAGGTCGCCGCTGGCCAGCGTATAGCCGGAAAAATCCACGTACAGGCCCGATTCCGTGATTTGCGGCGGCAAGCCATCGGGGTGGCGCGTCATGATGATGGGAATGATCAGGTGGCTGGGCAAGTCGTACCAGGCGCGGCGCTCCTGTTCGATCAATTGCATCGCGGCGAATTCACGCCGCGTGTAGCCGTGCGCTTCGTATTTCGGCGTGTACAGCACGATCATGCACACGCTCTGGCACATGGCGCGCGCCACGCGCAGGTCGATATCGTCGCCCCCGCCCAGCTGCTCGCTATCGATGAACAGGACTTCTTCACGGTCCAGGTGCGGCTCCAGATAGCAGGCCAGCGCCTCGATGAGGTCATTCTTGAACTTGTTCATGAACGCATATTGGCCGTGCGCGTAGCTCAAGAAACAGCCGTAGCGGATATCCATGGCATCCCCCTGTTCCCCGTGCGGCCTGCCATCGCCGCGCCCTGCTCCCACAAGGCATGCGCTCACTGTAAACCGCTGGGCAACTGCCTGTTTGCGCTGGCGCAAAGATATGTCTGGCGTCCTGGACATTCGCAAGAACGCCAATAATTGGCGCGATCACGCCCATTGTTGGCACGCCACGGGCGCAGGCCAGCCCTGCCCATGTGCTGCATGAACACCGGCTACCGCGTTGATTGCAAAGGAGAAATAGCCGGCGCGCGGATGGCGCCGGCCAGGAAGGCTACTCGCTGCGCGGCGGCAAGTTGCGGAAGAACTCCACCACTTCGGCGGTGTCGCGCGTGCGCTTGAACGGCGGCAGGCTTTGCCAGATGCGCTTGCCATACGGCTTGGAAATGAGGCGCGGATCGCAGATCATCAGCACGCCACGGTCGCCCTCGTCGCGGATCAGCCGGCCGGCGCCCTGCTTCAGGTTGATGATGGCTTCCGGCAGCGAGTGGTGCATGAAGCCATTCTTGCCCTGCTTTTCCATCACTTCGATGCGCGCCGCCAGCACGGGATCGTCGGGCGGCGCGAACGGCAGCTTGTCGATGATCACGAGAGACAAGGCATCGCCGCGCACGTCGACGCCTTCCCAGAAACTCTGGCTGCCGATCAGCACGCCGTTGCCGGCCGCGCGGAACTGGTCCAGCAATTCCGTGCGGCCGCGGTCGCCCTGCACGAAGAGGGGGAAGTCCAGCCCGCGCTTTTTGAACTCGTCGGCCAGGCGCTCGGCGGCCCGCTTGACGGCGCGCAAGGTGGTGCACAGGAAGAAGGTGCGTCCGCCGGCCGCCTCGATGATGGGCAAGGCGCAGTCGATGACGGCATCCGTGTAGCCCAGCGAGTTGGGCTGCGGCAGGTTTTGCGGCACGAACAGCAAGCCTTGCTGGCCATAGTCGAAGGGACTCGGCCACGTGTGCGACGGTTCGCCCGTCAAGCCCATCTGCTCGGAAAAATGCTTGAAATCATTTTTCACGGCCAGGGTGGCCGAAGTAAAGATCCAGCTGCGCGGCGTGCCTTCGCGCTGGTTATTGAAGATGGGCGCGATCGACAATGGTGTTTTATGCAATTGGAGAGAGCTGGAAAACGCTTCCACCCAGAACACGGCTTCTTCGCCGGCCGCCACCTTGGCCTTCGGGTCGAACTTCCAGCCGCTCAGCTGCTGCGCCAGTTCGACGCCGCGCACGCGGCATTGCTCCAGTGTTTCCGCCCGTTCCGCCTGGGTTTCCAGCACGGCCACCATGCCGTCAAGCTCATCCTTGAGGGTGTCGAGCGCGGGGAAGAAGTCGCTCGAGGGGGCGATTTGCGGCAGGGACAGGCGCACGATATCCTGCGGGAACGTCAGACGCAGGTCGCGCGCCGCCTTTTCCACGACAGTCACCGTCTTGGCCCAGTCGATGCCGCGCGCATGCGCGAGGCCTTCGGCCAGCACGTCGCGGCACAGTTCCAGGATTTGCGAGGTCGATACGGTATTACCAAAAAACAAAGTTGCCGTATCGGGCAGCTGGTGCGCCTCATCGAAGATGATGGTGTTGGCCGAGGGCAGCAATTCCGCCACGCCCGTGTCCTTCAGGGCCACGTCGGCAAAGAACAGATGGTGGTTGACCACCACCACGTCTGCCTGCTGGGCTTCCTTGCGGGCCTTCATGACGAAGCAATCCTGGTAATACTGGCACTCGGCGCCCATGCAGGTGTCGCGCGTGGACGTCACCAGGTTCCAGATCATGGCGTTTTCCGGCACCTTGGCCAGTTCCGCCTTGTCGCCGGAGCTGGTCATCTTGATGAAACGCGAGATTTCGCGCAAGTGGCCGACGTCGTCGCGCGACGTCATGCGCCCGTTTTGCAGGGTGCGCTCCAGGTGGTAATGGCAGACGTAGTTCGAGCGGCCTTTCAGCAGCGCCACGGAAACGGGCGCCTGCAGCGCGGCGCGCACGGTCGGGATGTCGCGCAGGAAGAGTTGATCCTGCAAGTTCTTCGTGCCGGTGGAAACGATCGTCTTGCCGCCCCACATCAGGGCCGGCACCAGGTAGGCAAAGGTTTTGCCGGTGCCCGTGCCCGCCTCGGCGATCAGGGTCGTCTGGCTGTCGATGGCGCTGGCGATGGCCTTGGCCATTTCCGTTTGCGAGCGGCGCGGCTTGTAGCTGCCCACGGCCGGGCCCAGCGGTCCGCCGGCGCCAAACAGGCGCTCGATGTCGGCATCGTGCTTGCCAGGCGCAGCCTGCGGTTCGGCCGCGGCCTCGGGTGGCTGGCCGTCCTGGCTGGCTGGCATTAAATTGTGATCGGTCAAAATATACTTAAAGTGATGGCATGGCCGGGCGCGGCAAGCGCCCTTCAGGCTGGAACGTCGGGCACCAGTTGCATTTTCAGCAAGGTGATGTGATCCTTCAATTGCAATTTGCGCTTTTTCAAGCGGCGCAGTTGCAGCTCGTCATGGTGGCCATCGAGTATCAGCAGCTCGATGACGGCATCGAGGTCACGGTGTTCCACGTTGAGTTCAATCAGGCGCCGCTCTATATTCTGTGCATCGCTCATGTGTTGCGTTCCAGGCAGTGTTGGGAAACGGGCGCGCGCCTGCATGGCGCGCGCGGACATCTGCGCCGGGATTCCCGGCGAGTGCATAGTTTAACCTGCCGCGCGCGATAGGGCACGCCATTTCCGGCCTGCCCGCGCGGCGGCGGTCAATTCGCGGGAGGTACGGCCGGGGCTGGCGCGCTGGCGGCCGCCTTGGCGGCCTTGGCGTCCGCCTCGGCCTGGCGTTCGGCCAGGCGTTGCGCCACGCGCTTCTGGCGCGCCACGGCCTCGGCCTGCTTGCGCGCATATTGCGCTTCGCGGGCGGCGCGGCGCGGCGCCTCGGCCGCCTCGTCGGCAGCCTGTTTTTTCA
>CAUSDR010000353.1:0-6127 GCA_963530105.1 uncultured Janthinobacterium sp. | reverse complement strand
CCGCGGTCTTTACCGTGGGGTTTGGCGTCCGGCGGGTGAATTCAAATAAAACTCCCCCCCATCAAATGCTGGGGTCAGCCCCGCACGGGTCTGACCCCGTGCACAAGTCCTTGATCATGCGGCGCAGCCAGCGGTGCGCATGGTCGTGGTCCAGGCGCGGGTGCCAGGCCTGGAACACGTCCACGCTGTCGACGGGGATGGGCAGGTCGAAGGTGCGCAGCTTCAGTCCCAGGCGCTCGACGATCGGCAGCAGGGACGTGGGCATCAGCGGCAGCAGCAGGCGCGAATCGGCGACGGCGAAGATGGCGGAATGGAAATTGGGGGCGATCAGCGAGACGCGGCGCGTGTAGTTGCGCTCGGCCAGGGCGATATCGAAGGGGCCGCGCGCCAGGCCACGCCGCGAGACGCTGATATGTTCATATTCGGTAAAGCTGTCGAGGTTGATGGGGCCGTCGAAGATCGGATGGTCGCTGCGGGCGATGCCGACAAAGGAGCTGCTGAACAGCTGCTGCAGCTTGATGTCGGGCGCAAAGGCGCGCCGCGCGCTGATGTACAGGTCGATGCGGCCCGCCTGCAGGGCATCGCCGTCCGAGGCGCCATCGCCTTCGGGCACGAAGCGCAGCACCGTGTGCGGCGCATGGCTGGCCAGCAGGTCGCGCAGCTTGCCGCCGTACGCGCCGACAAACACGTCGTTGGCGCACAGGCTGAAGGTGCGCTCCAGGGTGGGCAAGTCGATTTCGCGGCCCGACGTGAAGATGGCGTGCGCCTGCTCCACCACGCCGCGCACCTGCTCGCGCAATTCCAGCGCGCGCGGCGTGGGCGCCAGGCCCCGCCCCGAGCGCACGAAGACAGGGTCGCCGATGGCGTCGCGGATGCGCGCCAGGGTGCGGCTCATGGCCGGCGCGCTCAAATGCATGCGCCGCGCGGCAGCCACGGCGCTGCCTTCCTCGAGCAGGATGTCGAGGGCGACGAGCAGGTTCAGGTCTGGGAGTTTCATGCGGCGATTATAGCCCGGGGGGCTGGCGCCAGCGCCGCGCCGGCAGGACGCCGGCGCAGCGGGGTGCTATTGCGCGATTACTCGGCTGCCGGCTCGGCGCCGCAGCATTTCTTGTACTTCTTGCCGCTGCCGCAAGGGCAGTCGTCGTTGCGGCCCACTTTCGGCTCTTCGCGCTTCAGGGTTTGCACGGGAGCCTTGCGGCGCGGCACCCAGAAACGGTGGATGGCCGGCAGGTTCGCTTCCAGTTCCTGCGCCAGCTTGTGCGCCTTGACCGGGTCTTCCACCAGTTTCAGCTCTTCTTCCTTGATTTCGTCGGCGCCCAGCAGGTAGATTGGCTGCATCAGCTCGGCCACCTCGGAGTCCCAGATGGCGTCCCACGAACCTTCGCGCAGCTCCATGCCTTCCCAGAAGCCCCAGCACCAGGCTTCGGCGTCGATCAGGGTCTGGCCTTCGTAGTCGTGTTCGACGAACAGGGCTTCGAATTCCTTCGGCGCCACTTCAAACGTCACCAGCACTTCGTTCATGAAGCGCATGATCAGGTTGACGATGCGCTCTTCTTCCTTGCTGTTCTTGAATTTCGGTGCATCCTTGACATCTTCGCCACCCCAGACGCGCGGCAACCACTCGGCCGGCATGATCGGTTCCGGGCCGATGGCCACGGCCGTCAGATAGCCGTGCAGCATATCCATGGTCATGGCGTCTTCGGAGCACCGGTCCGACAACAGGAATTGGTCTAATTCGTCAAATTCTTTTTCTGATAATGGCTGTTCGAGTTGCATGGCTTGCTCTTTATTGAATGTAAGCAGACAGTATACGCCTAGCGGCGCTTCCTCACCTAAGTGTTTGCACCGGCGGCCCGCGCGCGCCTTACAATGTCGCTCATGCACAATGAAAATCAGCCGCACGAGGACGATCGGCCCGTCCATCCCTTTTCCACCCTGAGCCCCGATTGCGTGCTCGACGCGCTCGACAGCGTGGGTTTGCGCGGCGATGGCCGCCTGCTGGCCCTGAACAGCTATGAAAACCGCGTCTACCAGGTGGGCATCGAGGATAGCGCGCCCCTGGTGGCGAAGTTTTACCGCCCCGAGCGCTGGAGCGATATGGCCATCCTGGAAGAACACGCCTTCGTGTCGGAGCTGGTCGAGCGCGAAATTCCCGTCGTCCCCGCGCTGGAGATCAATGGCAGCACCCTGCACCAGTTCCAGGGCTTCCGCTTCGCCGTCTTCCCCCGCCACGGCGGCCGCGCGCCGGAACTGGGCGACCCGCTGACCCTGGAATGGATAGGGCGCTTCATCGGCCGCATCCACGCCGTCGGCGGCTTGTCCGCCTATAAAGAGCGCCCGGCGCTCGATCCGGCCACCTTCGGCGTCGAGCCGCGCGACTTCCTGCTGGCGAACGATTTCATCCCGCCCGAGCTGCTGGCCGCGTATTCCAGCGTGGCGCAGCAGGCGCTCGATGGCGTCAGGCGCTGCTACGACCGCGCCGGCGACGTGGCCGTGCTGCGCCTGCACGGCGACTGCCACGGCGGCAACGTGCTGTGGACGGACGCCGGCCCGCATTTCGTCGACTTCGACGACAGCCGCATGGGACCGGCCATCCAGGACCTGTGGATGATGCTGTCGGGCGAGCGGGGCGAGATGGTGCGCCAGATGAGCGACATCCTGGCCGGCTACGAAGACTTCTGCGATTTCGACCCGCGCCAGCTGTACCTGGTCGAAGCGCTGCGCACCCTGCGCCTGATCCACTATTCGGCCTGGCTGGCGCGCCGCTGGGACGACCCCGCCTTCCCCGTCGCCTTCCCATGGTTTAACACGCAGCGCTACTGGCAGGACCGCATCCTGGAACTCAGGGAGCAGGTGGCCTTGATGGATGAAGCGCCATTGTGGCCTGTTTGACCTAAACGCCCGAAAAGCGTGGTAAAAGCCGCTCTTCTTGCCGCGCTGGTTTGTGCATGACTCCTCGATAATGGTGGTAATAAATTCCCATAAGCAACGGAATTCACCCGAATAAGCGAGAAATCATGCAAGCACAGCAAAACCAGCGCCAGGCCGCCTCCCTCACCGTCGCGTACTCCGCCGACGACGAGTTCGACCAGGACAGCATCGTCTCGCTGCATGATTTCAAGGACCTGGAGCGCAAGGCGGAAGCGCCGGCTGCGCCCGTCGCCGCGCCCGAACCGCAGGCCGGGCCGGAAGCGGATTCGGACGCCGACGCCGACGCCAAGCCGCCCGCCGCCGACCGCCAGAAAATGGAGCTGAAGGCCATCCACGAGGCGATTGCCCGCGTGGAAGCGGAAGCGAAGGCCACGTGCGCCGCCGAAAGCCGGGCACTGGCCGAAGCGCGCGTGCGCTCGCTGGCCGAGGACCGCGCCGCCATCGACGCCGCCGCCGCCGCCGCCGCGCAGCAAAATGCGCAAGCCGCCGAAGAAGCGATCGCCGCCAACCGCGAACGTCTCGACACCATGCGCGCCGCCGCGCTGGCCAGCGTGGCGCGCCTGGAAGCCGTCAAGCAGGAGACGGCCGAATTGCGCGCCCGCGTGGAATCGGACAATGAAATCCGCCTGGCCGCCGAACAGCGCGCCCGTGCCGAACAGGAAAGCCGCTTGCGCGCCAGCGAGCAGGTGGCCGTGCAGTCGGAACTGGCCGAGCAGGCCGCCCGCGCCGCCGAGGAATTGCAGGTGCAGACGGAGCAGGCGCGCCTGCAAGCCGTCGAGCGCGTCGCCGCCGTGCAGGCGGCCAAGGAAGAAATGGTGGGTATCGCCTCGGCGGACGCCCGCGTCGCCGTGCTGGCCCGCGAACGCGAGCGCCATGCCCACGGCGCGCGCCAGACGGCGCAAATGCTGGCCGAAGCGGAAAGCGAAGCGCTGGAATTGACGGTGCAGCGCGAGCGCGCCGACCAGATCGCGCTGGAATCGGCCTTCAACCGCGCCGCCGCCGAAGTGCGCGCGCTGGAAGAAGCGCGCGCGCTGGCGCACCTGGAGCAGGAACGCGAAGCCATCGCCCTGGCGCAGGCGGAATCGGAACGCCATGCGGCGCAGTCGCTGCACCTGCGCCTGCAGACGGAAAAGGAATTGCGCGACGCGGCCATCCACCGCGAACGCCTGGAAATGGTGGCCGCCGCCAGCGCGCAGGCGCGCCGCGACGCCGACGTGCGCATCCTGGCCGCCACGGAAGCGCGCATCGAAGTGGACCGCCAGCTGCGCGCCGTGGCGCTGGCCCGCGTGACGGCCGAACAGGATGCGGAAATCGCCGGCCACGCCAGGCTGGAAGCGGAAACGGCCGCCCTGGAACAAACGAAAGCGCGCGAAGCGGCCGAGCAGGCCGCCGCCGCTGCCGCCGCGCTGGAACTGGACGAGCAGCGCCGCGCCGCCAGCCTGGCGCACGCGCGCGCCGAACAGGCGCGCCAGGCCGCGCAGCTGGCCGCCAGCCGGAACGACGCCGAGCAGGCCGAAGTCGATGCCGGCACGGCGACACTGGTCGCGCAGGAGCAGGCCGCGCAGCTGGCGCAGGAAAACGCCCAGGAAGCAGCGCGCCTGCTGCAGGCGGAGCAGGAACGCGTGGCCGCCGAGCAGACGGCCATCGCGGCACTGAAAGAGAAACTGGCAGCGGAAGCGCTGGCGTTCAATGCGGCGCAGGAGCGCATCGCCGCCGAAGCGGCGCAGGCGCAGCTGCTGCGCGGCCAGCACGCGGCGGAACAGGCCTTGCAGCAAGCCGCTGAAAAAGAAGCGAACGCCATCCGCATCCTGATGGACCAGGCGCTGGTCGAAGGCGAACAGAAAGCGGCGGCCGCGCAGGCCGTGCAGGCGCAGGCGCGCCTGGCCGTGGAGCTGGGGCAGGTGCACAGCGAGCGCGCCCGCGTGGAAGAAGACAAGGCGCAGGCAGCCGATGCGCTGCTGGCGTCGGAGCGCGATTTCGTCGCCGCCGAGCGCGAGTCGCTGGCGCTGATCGCGCAAAAGCTGGTGCAGCAGCGCCAGACGACGGCCGCCGAGGAGCGCGCATCGAACGCCATCGCCGGCCGCCTGGAAGCGGAAAAGCAGGCGACGGCCGCCGCCGACGCGCGCGCCCTCCTGGAACAGCAGGCGCTGGAGGCCATGCGCCAGCGCGAACAGCTGGAACTGGCGGCGCAGCAGGCCGCCGGCGACAAGCTGGCGGCGCAGCAAGCCTTGCTGGCCAGCGCCCAGGCCCATGCCGCCCTGCAGCGCAAGGCCGCCGACACCACGCGCGCCATGGCCGCCGCCAAGCAGCAATTGCTGGAACGGGACATGGCCCGCGCGCAGCAGCAGGAACGCGAACTGGCCGCCTTGCGCGCCAGCCTGGAGCAGCCGCAAAGCGCATTTTCCAGTTCGCTGACCGCCGCCCGCGCCAAGGCGGAGCAAGTCAGCTCGGCCAGCCTGGCGCGCGAAGTGATCGAGCGCCTGACGCAGCCGAATGACTCCCCGGTGGGCGCCGTCTGGCGTTCGCGCTAGGCGCAATGCCAGCCCGATGACAGCCGGGGCCGGACCTGACAGGGGAACACAGTCCCGCGGGCTGCGTTCCACTCGCGCAGCGACCGGCGCCATTCCTGGCTGAGGGCCACGTCTCGATACCGAAGCAAGCCTGCTGCGCGGCGCGCTTCGCGCCCGGCGATGCGCGCCGGCCCGGCGCCCCGGTACCGAGTACGGTTGCGCCTCCCGGCCGCAAATCACTGCCGCTCGCTGCGGTGTTGTCCGCTATCGTTTTGTTGCTTGAAGAGTCATTAACTGCGTTGTTCCATCAAAACTTCCGTCCCACTCCCACCAGTATCACGTCCGCATCGCGGTGGTAATCCGTGATGACCCGGTTCCACGCCACTTGCGCCACCCAGCGGCGGTTGACGTGGTAGCGGGCCACGGCCGACAGCAGGCCGGCCCGGCGCGCGCGGTGTTCTTCATTGTTTTCCGGATCGAATGCCAGGTAAGGGCCCAGGCCCATGCCGAATTCCACTTTTTCCGTGAGCGAGCGGATCAGCCATAGCTGGCTGGCCACGCCGCGCCGGCGCGTGATGTCGGTGCTGCCTTCGTTCAGGCCCGTCACCGTCCAGTCCACGTATTTGCCGATGGCCCGGCGGTATTCCAGGGTGATGGGCGTCGACGTCTCCGAGCGGAAGCTGTTG
>CAUSDR010000352.1:0-6138 GCA_963530105.1 uncultured Janthinobacterium sp. | reverse complement strand
CGCAGGTAGGATGAGCCCATCGGGCTTAATCCGACAACATGCTGGCGCCAGTGCTAGCATCGGATGACGCGCTTGCGCGCTCATCCGACCTCTCCACCCCTCACCCCAAAAAACCACACCTCGCCTCCCCCATCATTTACAGCCCCACCCCTGCTTGTTACAATAAGTGAGAATGATTCTTATTATTGTTTAAATCAACGATCCAGTCCAGCCGGGCCGGCCATGCAAGGGGAACGCGATGCCGCTGGCAGAGCCGCTACACCGCCAGGAAATCGCGACACTGTACGCCGACCACCACGGCTGGCTGCAGGGCTGGCTGCGCAAGAAACTGGGCAGCACCGCCTGCGCGGCCGACGTCGCGCACGATACCTTCCTGCGCCTGCTCGACCGCGAAGACGCTGTCGCCGCGCGCGAGCCGCGCGCCTTTCTCGCCACCGTGGCCCAGCGCGTGCTGTTCAACCATTACCGGCGCCAGAAACTCGAAGCGGCCTACCTGGAGGTGCTGGTGCAGCTGCCGCCCCGGCATGCGCCGTCGCCCGAGGAACGGGCCCTGCTGCTCTCCACCCTGTTTGAACTGGACCGCATGCTTGGCGGCTTGCCGCCGCCCGTCAAGCGCGCCTTCCTGTTGCGCCAGCTCGACGAACTGCCCCAGGAAGACATCGCCTGCCGGCTCGGCATCTCGCTGGCCACCGTGAAACGCCATTTGCAGCGTGCCGGCAGCGCCACGCAAGCGTGGCAGCAGCTGCAAGCGCAGCATGAACACCTGCCGCCCGCCCTGCACGCCACCCTGCTGCGCGCCTGCGTGCAGGCGAACGCACCGCGCCGCCATGCCGTCAAGACCCTGGCCCTGCTGCTGGCCTGCGGCGCCTCGCTGTACGCGTTCGAGCGCCGCAGCCCGTGGCGCAGCTGGACGGCCGACTACCGCACCGGCATCAACCAGCGCCGCGTCGTGACCCTGGCCGATGGTACGCATCTCACGCTCAACACGAACAGCGCCGTGAATATCGGCTACAGCGGCGAACAACGGCAGATTCAATTGCTGGCCGGCGAAATCTTCATCGCCACCGGCAAGGATGCGGCGCAGCGCCCCTTCTTCGTCGGCACGCCGCATGGCCGACTGCAAGCGCTGGGCACGCGCTTCACGGTGCGCGTGCACGAACAATACGCCAGCACCGGCGTGCTCGAAGGCGCCGTCGCCGTGCTGGCCGACGACGGCAGCCAGCGCCTGGTGCTGCGTCCCGGTGAAGGGGCGCATTTCGACAGCGCCGGCTACCACCGCCAGGCCTTGATGCCGTATGGCGGCGCCTGGCTCAATGGCATGCTGGTGGCGCGCGACATGCGCCTGGCCGATTTCCTCGCCGAGCTGTCGCGCTACAGCGACGTCCCGCTGGGCTGCGCACCGGCCATCGCCGGCTGGCGCGTCTCCGGCTCCTACCCGCTGGCCGACGTCGGCGCCATCCTCGACGCCGTCAGCGCCAGCCTGCAGCTGCGGCGCAATACCGTCACGCGCTTCTGGGGCCGCCAGGTCGTCAGGATCGAACTGGCGCAGCGCTAAGAATATTTTCATAAAATTGAGCTGTTTCGCCGTGGCCGCGTGACCTGGAAGATAGGCAGTCTCCATCTTGCGCATCCACGAAAGGTTTTATTCCATGCACCACGCTTCGCGTTCCCTCCTTACCCGCACCGTCCTGGCCTGCGCCCTGTCGCAGATCGGCATGGCCCTGACACTGCCCGCGCTGGCCCAGGCACAAAGCCAGCAAGTACGCGTCTACAGCATCCCCGCCGGCGCGCTGGGCGACGTGCTGACGCGCTTCGGCAGCGACAGCGCCATTTTATTGTCGTTCTCCAGCGAGTCCACGCAAGGCTTGCGCAGCGCCGGCCTGCAAGGCAGCTATGGCGTGCAGGATGGCTTCCGCGTGCTGCTGGCCGGCAGCGGCCTGCAAGCCGTGCCGCAGCCGAATGGCGCTTACCTGCTGCAAAAGCTCCCCGCCGGCGCCAGCGCCCCCGCGGCGGACAGCCGCGGCGTGGCCGTCATGAGCGGCGTCACGGTGGTAGCGGCGGCCGAGCGCAGCGCCGTCACGGGCGGCACGGGCAGCTACACGGGCGGTCCCGCCAGCGGCGCCACTGGCCTGGCCCTGACGCAGCGCGAAACGCCGCAATCGCTGACCATCGTCACGCGCCAGCAGATCGAGGACCAGAACAGCAACGCCGTGTCCGACGTCATGAAAAACGTCAATGGCGTGAGCGTGCAGAACTATGACAGCGACCGCTGGAGCTTCCAGGCGCGCGGCTTTACCGTCACCAATTTCCAGTACGACGGCGTCTCGGCCATCTATGACGGCGTGTATGACTGGGGTACGACCAACAGCGACATGGCCATCTACGACCGCATCGAAGTGCTGAAAGGCGCGACGGGCCTGATGAGCGGCACGGGCGATCCGTCGGCCACCGTCAACATGGTGCGCAAGCGCCCCACGGCCGAACTTACCGGCTCGGCCACCCTGGGCGCCGGCTCGTGGGACAACTACCGCGGCGAAGTCGATGTCTCCGGCCCCTTGAACGACAGCCGCACGGTGCGCGGCCGCCTGGTGGGCGCCTACCAGGACAAGCATTCCTACCTGGACCGCTACAAGCAGCAGAAGGCGGTCGCCTACGGCATCATCGAAGCGGACCTGGCGCCCACGACCCTGCTGACGGCCGGCTTCACGCACCAGGACTACAAGCCGCGCGGCTCGACCTGGACGGGCTTCCCCGTGCTGTTCTCGGACGGTTCGCGCACCGACTTCCCCACCTCGTGGAATCCGGCCACGGACTGGAGCCGCCGCGACATGCAGAACACCACCCTGTTCTCCTCGCTCGAACACAGCTTCGCCAACGACTGGAAAATCAAGCTGAGCGCCAACCAGCTGCGCAGCAAGCATGACAGCGTGCTCGGTTCGGCCAGCGGCGGCAATCCCGACCCCGTCACGGGCGAAGGCGTGTATTTCTTCATGGGTAAGTACAAGGGCGACCGCCGCCAGACCACCGTCAACGTCGACGCCAGCGGGCCGTTCACCGCGTTCGGCCGCCAGCACGAAGCCATGCTCGGTTACTCCAATTCGCGGGCAAAACAGGATGGCCCGGTGTATGAATCGGTCTATCCGCCACTCGACGGCAGCTATTTCGACTGGCGCGGCCAGTATGCGGAACCGGCATTTACCCGCCTGGGCAACGACAACGACCGCACGCGCCAGAGCGGCCTGTATGGCGCCGTGCGCCTGCATCCGGTCGATGCACTGTCGGTGATCCTCGGCGCGCGCGTGAGCAACTACCAGCAAGACCAGGACCGCAGCTTCCTCGACGCCAGCGCCAGCATCACTTCGCGCATCAAGGAAAGCAATGTCATCACGCCGTATGCGGGCGTGGTCTACGATCTCGACAAGACCTACTCGGTCTTCGGCAGCTACACGAGCATCTTCGCGCCGCAGGGCAACCGCGACGTGAACCGGAATTTCCTTGAACCGGTGCGCGGCAAGGGTATCGAGGCGGGCGTCAAGGCTGAATATTTGGACGGCAAGGTCAATGCCAGCGCGGCCCTGTTCCAGATCCGCCAGAGCAACGTGGCCAGCTACGTGGGCGCCGTCAACGGCGAAGAAGCCTACGAGGCCATCGACGGCGTGACCAGCCGTGGCCTGGAGCTGGAAGTGACGGGCGAAGTCGCCAAGGACGTGAAACTTAGCGCCGGCTACACCTACACCCACGTGCGCGATGCCGATGGCGAAGACGTGTATTCCACCATGCTGCAAACCACGCAGCCTGCCCACCTGGTGCGCGTGCAAGGCAGCTGGCGCCTGCCCGCCGGCCTGGACAAGCTCACCGTGGGCGGCGGCATCAACTGGCAAAGCAGCTATTACGGCAAGATCTGGAACAACACCATCAATGACTATTCCCGCGTACAGCAAGGCAGTTATGCGCTGGTCAACCTGATGGCCCGCTACGAGATCAGCAAGGACATCACGGCCAGCATCAATGTCAACAACCTGATGGACAAGAAGTACTTCACGGGTCTGGGCCTGTTCGAAACGGGTTTCCACGGCGAGCCGCGCAATGTGATGTTCACCGTGCGCACGAAGTTTTAATCAGCTTGCATACAGGGCCTGGGCCCAGGCTGGCGGGCGCAATTCCAGCGCCAGGGGCAGCCAGGCCGGATCGAAGCGCGCCGCCAGCAGATACACGTTGGCGGCGCCCCGGCGTTCCCACTCGCCCGTAAAACCCGGCTCGCCGGCCGCGGCCCGCTTGCGGTCGAACGGCACGGCGCTTTTCGCAAACTCTTCATGGGTCTTCCTGCCCTGCGCATACGGCGACAGCCAGGCCAGCGCCTCGGCCAGGCGCTTCGCCTCCGGCGCACCATACCAGTCGTCGCCATGCGCCTGCGCCATCAGTGCCGTCGCCAGCAGCGGCTCCAGGCTGTAGGTGGTGTAATGCAGGGCATCGCGCTGTTCGAAGTCGAACGGCACGCCGCCGGCGCCGATATTGCGCGGCACGTGCGCCAGGAAGCGCTCTTTCGCGCGCGCGATCAGCAACGCCTCGCCCGTCACATAGGCAGCGGCCGTGCCGATCTTGATGCGGTGGCTATGCCAGTTGTTGCGCGCCGTGGACGGCCCACCCACCTTCACAGGCTCACCCAGGTAACCCTGCGCCAGGGTGCGGCAAAACGCCCGCACCTGTTCGCGCTCGACGCCGTTCAAGCGTTCCTGTATCAGGTCAAATCCCGTCAGCAAACTGGCCAGCTCCGTCTCGTCGACGGGACTGAACGAGGGCGCATAGCCGCCGGTCCAGGCCAGCACCAGCTGGCGCGACGCCTCGAAATGCGCCATCTCGCCCGACAGGCGCCAGGCCAGCGCCTGCAGCCGCGCCTGTCGCCAGTCTTCCTGCGCCTGCTGGCTTTTCTCGCGCCCGCCCTCGCCCTTCAGCAAGCCGCCCGTGCGCACTTCGGCCATCAGGTGCACGGGCCGCGCCACATCCTTGCGCGCCGCCTTGAGCACCTGTTCGGCGATGGCAGGCTCCACCCGCGCCTTCAGCGTGCGCGCGCGCGCGACGGACGTCAGCGCGAACGCCAGCGCTTCTTCATGCGGGCGCGGTGCCGCGCGCAGCCCCGCCAGCGGCAGCGCCAGCAGGGCGGCCAGCAGCGCGCGACGGCGCAGCAGGCGCGCACTCAAAACCGCGTCTCCCGCGCCGCGCGCAAGAAGTTATCGAGGATGGGCGTGCAATCGAGCAGCTCGACGCCGCCCGCAGAATGGAATTCCGGGTGCCACTGCAAGCCCATGACGAAACGCGCCCGCTGGTAGCGGATGGCCTCGACGATATTGTCGCCTTGCGACACCGCCTCCACCGTGATGTCGCGCCCCAGGTCCTTGACGGACTGGTGGTGGATGGAATTGACCAGCGCCTCGCCCGTTTTCGGGAACAGGCCGGCCAGCGACGAGCCTTTCGGAAAGACGATGGTGTGGCGGTGGCGGTCATACAGGTCGTTGACGTGCGAAGTGGCGCCTTCCACGTCGGAAGCGATGTCCTGGTACAGGGTGCCGCCGAAACCTACGTTGATGAGTTGGCAGCCACGGCAAATGCCCAGCACGGGCTTGCCCGCGTCGACAAATTCGTGCAGCAGTTCCAGTTCATACAGGTCGCGCGCGCGGTCGCCGCTCCACTCGGGCCGCGTGGCCGTCTCGGAATACGTCTGCGGCGAGACGTCGGCGCCGCCCTGCAGCACCAGGCCGTCCAGGTGGCGCGCATAGTGGCGCAGGGTGATGTTACTCGGGTGTAGCAGGCCGCTGGTATTGACGGTCGGGATCATGAACACCAGCACGTCGCGCGACATGACCCACTGGGCGATCGACTCTTCCAGATACTGCAGATTCTTGCTGCGCAGGCCGGTGGCGCCCGGCTCGGGATGAAAAATGCGCGCCGAAATGCCGATGCGCAGGGTGCGCCGCATGAAATCGCGGCTGGCCTTGTCGCGCATGGAGCGGTAGCGCGACGTGATCACCCGCCAGGCCAGCGCCAGCGGCGTGTCGTTATCCTTCAGGTAGCGGGGCGCCGCGTCGCGCGCGCGGTGCTCGTCATCGCTGGCGCGCCCGACCCGGTCGGGCCGCGCTGGCG
>CAUSDR010000351.1:0-6179 GCA_963530105.1 uncultured Janthinobacterium sp. | reverse complement strand
CCCGCGGTCGGCCAAGGACCAGTTTTCCATCGCGTACTGCTGGTACATCTTGGCCACGCGCTCGGGCGGCACTTCGTTTTGCGACGGCAGGTTAGCGTTGAGGAAATCGCCGAATTCCTCCACCGTCCCCTTCGGATTGATGGTGCGGAAGATATTCGCCAGGCGCACGGGCGTCGGGCGGATGCTGGCCAGCAGAATCTTTTCCTGCTCGTCGACGCTCTTGCCGCGGTACTTCTGGTAGAAGCGGTGCAGGAACTCGCGCCCTTCCTTGTCGGCAAAACGGCTCAGGTACTGGGCGCGGCGCGGGTCGTCCGCATCGGCCAGCAAGGAAGCCGAGGAATCGGGGCGCGAAAACATGTAGTAGCGGGCCACGTCGCGCATCAGGCGCACGAACACCAGGTTGGTCGACTGGCGCAAGGCTTGCTGCACGGTCATGATGCGGCTGTCGTCAAGCTTGGAGAAGTTGCCGAAATGATGCAAACCGCCGCCCGTGAAGAAGCCTTCGCCCGGATTGCCCGAATATTTGCGCTCCATGGCGGCTGCCAGCATGGCCGGCAGGTTGCGCGCCTCGCCAATGGGTAACGGTTTCAGATAGGCAATCGCCCACTGCGACAGCATGTCCTTGGGATCGACGGCGATCTTGCCCAGCTCGGCGGCGCTCATGCCGCTGTAGCGCTGGTGCAGCTGGTCGATGATGTCCAGGTAAGTGACCAGGGTGCGCAGCTTGGCCGTGGAACCGAGGTCCAGCTTGGCGCCCTCGTTGATGTCCAGCGGCTGGTCGTAATTGTCCGTCTGTACGCGCAGCAAGTTCGCCTGGTCGCCCTTTTGCAGCAAGGTAAAGCTGTACACCACGTTGGCCGGGTCGCCATTGCCCAGCATGCCCTTGCCCGTCAAGCCCGCCGCCTTCGCCACTTCCGGATCGCGCAATTCGCGCAAGACCTTGGTGACGGCGTTCTGTGCCTGCGCATCGAGCGTGCTGACCACCTTCAAGTCCAGGCGGTCGAGGTTGTACAGGCGCGGATCGCCCAGCATGCTGGCCAGGTGGTTGCGCACGGCATTCGACGCCTTGCGCGTGACGAACGAGGTGGACGCTTCCGACTGCACGCCCGTCGCCGTCGACGGACGCAGCTTCTCGGCGATGGCGGCATCGCGCAGCTGCGGCGAAATCACGCCCGCCTGCGCCAGCAGGCGCAGATGGCTGTTCGTCAACTCTTCCAGGTCGGCGCCGCCCGCCACCAGGTAGTGGGAAGGACGGCGCTGCGCGATCAGCAGGCTCAGCGCCTGCTTGTAGGCCAGCGCACTGCCGGGCTGGTTCATGTCGCCCTTGAGCAAGGTCTTGACCTCGGCAAACGGACGGCCATACCAGACCCACATGCCGTCGCCGATGCCGTTGACCTCGCCAAAGCCGCTTTTCGCCGACAGCGGCACGGTATTGAGGTAATTGACGACGATCTTGCGCCGCGCTTCCATGGTGTTCTCGCCATCCTGGTACGAGCGCAGGCTGGCCGACAGCATCTGCAGCAATTTATCCTGCATGGAACTGGTGCGGCCGTCTTCCGAATGGCGGTATTTCTCGATCTGCGTGGCCAGCGTGCTGCCGCCGCCGCCGCGGTGGCCGCCGAACAGGTTCAGCGCCTTGTCGAGGATGGCCTTGCTCAGGCGGTCCCATTCCACGGCGGGATTGCGCATGGGCGTGCCCGGATCGAGCAATTCGCGGTTTTCAATGAACAGCAGGCTTTGCACGAGCGCCGGCGGCGCTGCGGCGAAGCCGTCGAACATGCGCTCGGGATAGCTGGCGGCAAACAGGGGGGCGGCGCGGCAATCGAGGATCGACAGCCCGGCGCGGTTTTTCTCGTGATAGGTGGCAAAGATGCCGCGGTCGACCAGTTGCACCATTTTCGGCGACATGCGCGCCTGCGCCGTGACGGCATAGTCGCGCGCGTTGAGCTTGGTGATGAAGTCAGGCAGGCTGGCATAGCCGAGGCGCTCGTCGTAGGGGCCATGCTGCGGGTAGCGGATGGCGTCCGCCGGCGCAGGGCCGGGCTCGACCTTGAACGTCAGCTGGCGGTCGAGCCGCGTGAAAAATTCCGCCTGCAAGGCCGAGGTGCGCACTTCGCGCATGACAAACCAGGCCACGCCGGCGATCAGCGCCAGCACGATGATGGCAAAGATGGGCCAGATGCGCGAACGGCGCTTCTTCGGCGGGCTGGCCGGCGGCGGCGCCTGCGGGGCTGGTTCTTCCTGGGGCCGCTCTTGCGCGGCCAGATTGACGCCTGTGTCTTTCATGGGATGCTGGGATAAGGTTGGGTTTGGACGGCGCGGAACATGCGGTGGCAACGCCACACGCTGGCGCGGCAATTACGGCAATCGGCGCAAGATAGGACCAGGGCCGCGGAGCGGCAACAACGAAGCTTGCTTAACATGATGTCCAGACCGGTGAATCAAAAATACGCGTTACTGCACAGGCAGGCAGCCCCCGTTTTTGCACGCGGAGCCCCTGTTCACCATTCCACCACATCGGCATGAAAACGACTGACGAGCGCACACAAAAATCTTGCTTCATTGAAGATTTTCGCAAAAAAACAACGACTTGGACTGTACGCTTGCGAACATAAGCGTAAGGCGGGCTGGACGCCAGCGAAAAAGCCGCCGGCGCCGGGCTGGCGCATGTCAGAGGGGGGTGTATTCCGCGCGCATGGCGTCGAGTTCGGTGCACATCTCGGCAAACGCGGCCGCCGCCTGTGCCGGCTCGCCCTTGACGCCCAGTTCGATGTGCCGGCGCGTCTGCGCATCGCCCACGCTGGGCAGGCTGAACACCTTGATCAGGGGATATTCCGCCTCCAGGCGCACCATCAGCGGCGTCAGCAGTGACTCGGCCGTTTCAAATACGAGCAAGGCATGTTCCGCATGCGGCACCTGGTTGAACAAATGGCGGTAATGCGTGTCGAGCACCCATTCGATCATGGGCCAGGACATGATGGGGAAACCGGGCACGAAATAATGTTCGCGCACGGCAAAGCCGGCGATCTTGTTGTACGGATTCGGAATCAGTTCGGCGCCCTGCACGAATTCCGCCATTTTCAGGCGGTGCAGGTTTTCCGGCGAGTGCAGATCGGCCGGCACGCCCGCCTCTTCGCCCATTTCCGTGATGCGCTGCTGGATATTCTGCTTGCCTTGCGGATGCAGCACCAGCGGCAAGCCCAGCGCATCGGCCGCCGCCTGGCGCGTATGGTCGTCCGGCGTGGCGCCGATGCCGCCAAAGCTGAAAACGATGTCGCCGCTGGCAAAGCTGCGCTTGAGCAAGGCGACCAGGCGGGCCGGCTCGTCGCCCACGTATTCCGCCCAGCTCAGCTGCAAACCCCGCTCCTTGAGCATCTGCACCACTTTCGGGAAATGCTGGTCCGTGCGCTTGCCCGACAGGATTTCGTCGCCGATGATGATCAATCCGATAGCCATGAAACTTCCTCGTTCGATTCGATAATTAAGCTCAAGCGTCCGCCGGCGCCACGTCGGTCATGCCGCGTACGCCCCGCAGACGCGCCAGCGCTTCCAGGCAGTAATACTGGAACCACAGGCCCGTAAAAATAAAGATCAGCACATACAGCCAGATGGCAAAGGCCGCCAGGAAGGGGAAAAAGACGACGGACATCACGCCGCCCATCCACAGCAAGCCCGGCACGGCGCCTGCCGCGCCCGAGACCATGCCGATCACCAGCAGGGGCCAGCGCTGCTCGCGCATGATGGCCAGGCGTTCTTCCTTGCTGGCATAGTCAGCCATCGCATCGTAGGCCATGACGCGGTACGTGAGCCAGCCCCACAGCACGGCCTGGCCCGCCAGCGCGGCGGGCGGGAACGCGTACAGCGGCAACATGAGCACCCAGACCACGATAAACAGCAGGAAGGTGGCCAGCGAGGTGCCGACGCTGCCAGCCAGGCTGCCGCCGTATTTCTTTTCCAGCTGCGGGAAGTGGCGTCCGCCGATATGCCGGCCGATGGCCGGCATGGCGAACAGGCCCATGAAGATCAGCGCCGTCAATATCATCAGCGGCAGCAGCATGAACATGGCGATCAGCGGCACGATGACGGCTTTCAGCACGCCCAGGCCAAAGGCGGACAGCACCTGGCCGCTGGTGCGGAAAAAGTCATACTGCGTGAACAGCGCATGCAGGCTGTCGATCAGCGGCTGCAGGCCGAGATACAGCAGCACGCCCCACAGCACCAGCGACAGCACAAACGGCAGCGCGCTCAGCAAGAGTATCCTGCCGTGCAATTGCGACAGGAAGGCACGGCCATACGAGTTCAACACATTACGCATCAACGGCGTCCTTTTCGTTTCAATCTTGCAAATTCCACCATGCGGCGCAGCCCCAGCCACTGCTGCTGCCAGAAGCCGCGTCCATAGTTGCGACCCGGGCGGCCCACGCCCTGGCTGTCGATGCGGGCCAGCTGGTCGCGCACGCCCGTGCGCGCATAGCCCGCCGAGAAATTCGCGGTGCCCAGCAGCATATCCCAAATTGGCAGCACCACGCCAAAGTTACAGCCCCCCATGCTGCCCTTGCCTTTCGACTCATGCCCCACGCCAATGGCATGGTGCGTGCGGTGGAAGCGGGGCGAAATCAAGAGCCGCTCGCCGATGCGGCCGAAGTGCATCCTCACATTCGCATGCTGCAAGCTTTGCAGAATGCGCGAAATCGACACCAGCAGCACATATTGTCCCGGCGGCACGCCGATGCCCAGCGCCACCAGGGCCATGACGACGTCGCGCAGCAAGTCGTCTAGCAGGTGGTTGCGGTCGTCGCTCCACAAATTCATGTGCTGCTGGCTGTGATGCAGGCTGTGCAAGCCCCACCACCAGCCAAAATGGTGCGAGGCGCGGTGGTAGCAATAGTCGACGAAGTCCAGTATGACAAAGTAAATGATAAAACTGAGCAAGGGACTGATGCCGGGCAACAAAGATTCCAGATTCAATGGATGGATATTGTCGAAACGCAAGGCCCCGGCCAGGCCATCCATCAGGGGATCGAGCGTGAAAAAGACCAGCACGGAAAACAGGCCGATGCGGTGCAATACCGTGTAGATAAAATCGTTCCAGCGGGCGCGCGGATCGGTGATCTTTTGCGCGGGAATCAAGGCTTCAAGCGGACGCAGCACGAGAAACAGCAGCACCATCTCGCACAAGCCGATCAGCAGCCATTCCGTGCCCTCGAACGCTTCTTCCGTGAACTCGCCAAAGCCCAGGTGGTAGACGAGCGGATTGACGACCGTCTGGAACAGCCAGCCTTGCGCGTCGCCAAACGTTTCGACGATGACGTCGATGGCGGGGGTGAGCATATCCATCATGGCTGGCCCTGCTTTTTTGCGTAGGCGGGATGATCACGCAGGGTGGCGAAGCAAAAGCCCTTGTCTTGCAAGCCGGCGACCAGGGCGTCCAGGTTGGCGGGCGCCCACGGCGCCTTGCGCGACCAGATGCCCATGTGGGCAATGAAGATATCGCCGCTGCGCAGGTTCGCCAGCGCCTTTTTCAGCAGCATGGCGTTCGGATATTTATCGCTGGGCAGCTCATCGCCCGAGTAGCCGGCCGGCGCCCAGCCCGCATGCTGGTAGCCGCAGGCGCTGCCGGCGGCCAGCGTGCGCGGCGACGTGTAGCCGCCCGGCGCGCGCCAGAACGGGTCGAGCTTGTGGCCCGTCAGCTCCTGGAAGCGCGTGTCGACCCGGCGCAATTCCTCGCAGAACTGTTTATCTGTGAACGACGCCAGCTTGCCGCCGTCCTTGCCGAACTGCGGCTTGACCTGGATCAAGCCATTGGCCAGATCCTTCTTCCAGTACACATGGTCAAACGTATGCGTGCCGAACGCATGGCCTTCGGCGACGCGGGCTTTCCAGTACGGCGCCCACGACAGGTCGAGCGAATAGTCGCCGCGCGTCGTCTTTTCGTTGGCCAGGAAGAACGTCGCCTTCACGTGGCGTTTGTTGAGCACGTCGGCAATCAAGTCCGCCTGCGACTGGCTGCCCGTATCGAACGTCAGGTAGATGGTGCCCTTGCAGGCGGCGGGGACGGCCGATGCGGCGGCGGGGGCGGCGTGTGCAGCGGCGGCAACTCGGTCAGCTCGGTCAGCTCGGGCAGCTCGGGCAGCTGCGGCACCTGGCGCGGCGTGTGCGGCGGGCGCACCAAGTGAGGC
>CAUSDR010000350.1:0-6216 GCA_963530105.1 uncultured Janthinobacterium sp. | reverse complement strand
CGCCAGCGCCGGTAGCGGCGCCGCGTCCGCCACCGCCGCCGCAGGAAGCGCGCGGCGCCGAGCGGGCGAATGCGCCGCGCGAGCGGAACAATGAGCAGCGCGGCAACCCCGGGCGCAGCAGCCGGCTGCAGCCGGAAGCGGATCGCTGACGCCAGCCGTCCCGGCTCGTCGCGTCATGGCGACGTTCATGCCGCCAAAGCGGCAGTTCGTCACATGCGGCAGGCAAGGCGGCACTGTTTTGCCTACAGTGGTGTCATTGCAGAACAGCGCAACGGCTCAGCATCGGTCAGCACCGATTTTTCCGGCTATTTTGTCTCAACGAAATAGTTTTTCGCCAGCTTACCCAGCTGGCTTTTTTTTGGCCGCCAGGCGCATGCCATGGCAACGGGCGCAGCCGCCCGTAAAGTTGGCTACAATACGCTTTTATGCAGCCGCCGCGCGATGTCCGCTGCGCCGCCTGTACTGACCGGCACTGATTGGATTTCCCATGCAAACTACCCCTCCGAGCGAACACATCATTCCTCCCAGCGAATCGCTGATCGAGTACCCGAGCGACTTCCCCATCAAGATCATGGGTCCCACGCACGTCGACTTCGCCCCGACCATGCTGGAACTGGTCATCAGCCACGATCCGACCTTCCACGCGGGCCGCATGGAAGAGCGTCCGTCGGGCAAGGGCAATTACACGGGCCTGACCGTGACCGTGCGCGCCATCAGCCGCGAGCAGCTCGACGCCCTGTACACGGCGCTGTCGGGCCACCCGATGGTCAAGATCGTCATGTAAGGCGCGCTGCCGCCACCCTGGCCCGGCTCTTCGTGAGCAGCCAGACGGCGGCAAAGGCGGCACTGGCCGCCGCCGTGACCCGCAGCATGGGCTGCGCGCTGCCATCGCTGATGGCGGCCAGCAGCGCGCCGCAGGCGGCCGTGATGGCCATCTGCACGAAGAAGAACAAGCCCGAGGCGCTGCCCGCCCGGGCGCCATACGGCTGCAGCACGGCCAGCTGGCAGGCCGGGATGGCCATGCCCACCGACACCATCACCAGCAGCATGGGCGCCACCAGCGACGCCACGTGCTGCGGCGCCAGGCTGCCTGCCAGCAACAGGCTGGCGGCCCCCGCCACATTCAAGCCCACCGCCACGCCCAGCAGGTAATCGGCGCCCAGGCGCGGTGCCAGTGCGCGGAACAGGCTCGACCCCGCCACATAGCCGCTCACCGTCAGCGCGAACACCAGCGCATATGCGCGCGGCGACAGCTGCATGCCTCTTTGCAACAGCACGGATGATTCCGCAATGAACGGGAAATACGTGCAATACACACAGCCGATGGCCAGCGCATAGCGCAGGAAATACGCATCGCCCAGCAGGCGGCGGTACAGCGCCAGCGTATTGCCCTGGGGGACGATGCTGGCGGGCCTGGTTTCCGGCACCCAGGCGGCGATCAGTCCCAGCGACAGCGCGCCCAGCGCGCACAGCACGCCAAACACGGCGCGCCAGCCGAACGCCGCGTCCAGCACGCTGCCAGCCAGCGGCGCCAGGATCGGCGACAGCCCCATCACCATCGAAATGCGTCCCAGCATGCGCGCCTGCGTGGCGGGGTCGAAGCGGTCGCGCACCATCACCCTGCCGATGATGGTGCCGCTGCAGCCGCCGAACGCTTGCAGCACGCGCGCGGCGATCAGCACGTGCACATCGGTGGCCAGCGTGCAGACGATGCTGGCGAGTACGTAAATCCCCGTGCCGGCCAGCAGCACGGGGCGGCGGCCCCAGCGGTCAGCCAAGGGGCCGCAGGCCAGCATCGAGGCGGCCGAGCCCGCCATGAACAGGCTCAGCGTCAGTTGCAGTTGCGCATCGCTGGCATGCAGGGCGTCGGCCATGGCCGGCAGCGACGGCAGATAGATGTCGATGCTGATGCGCGACAGGCACACCAGCAGCAGCACGATGGCCCCCCAGGCCCACAGGGGAAGCGTTGTTCGTTGATTCATGTTTTTCGATAGACAAGATGGCAGACGCACCGGAACGGTGAGAGTAGAATGGTTGTGGTGTAATGCGAAGTGCCAGTCATCACAAAATTCATTGGACCACTTGGACGATTATCATCATGCCGCGAGGAAAACTACCGCACGCCCTGGACTTGCCCCGTCCCACCAGCTGGCTCGGCCAGTCTGGCGTCAGCAAGCAGGATGGCGCTTATGAGGCGCTGCGCTCGGCCATCCTGACGAAGATGCTGCCGGCCGGCAGCCGTTTGCCGTCCAGCCGCACCTTGGCGGAGCGGTGGGAGTTATCGCGCGGCACCATCGAAACCGTCTTCGACCGCCTGCACGCGGAAGCGTATGTGACGCGCGTGCCCGGCTCCGGCACGCGCGTGTGCGCCGTGGTGCCGGAACGCTTCCTGATGGCGGGTTGTGGCGAGGCCGCCCCGGCCGGGCCATTTGCGCCGCCGGCTCCCGTGTCCGATACGGGCGTGCGCGACGGCTTGCCCTTCGTGGCCCGGCGCGCCGACGCCAGCCTGTTTTCCATGGCGGCCTGGTCGAAATGCGCCACGCGCGCGCTGGCCGCCGCCACGCCGGAGCAGCTGTGCAGCGCCGATCCGGCCGGCCTGCCCCAGCTGCGCCAGCAGATCGCCGATTATTTGGGCAAGTACCGCGGCATCCGCTGCGATCCGCAGGACATCGTCGTCACCACCGGCATCCGCCATGGGCTTGACTTGCTGGCGCGCAGCATCGTGCGCGATGGCGACAAGGTCTGCCTGGAAGACCCCGGCTATCCGGCCGCGCGCGCCCTGTTCGCCCTGTGCGGCGCCGTGCCGGTGGACATTCCCGTCGACGCCGAGGGCATCGATTGCGCCGTCCTGCGCCAGCACCCCGACGCCAGCCTCGCCTACGTGACGCCGGCGCACCAGTCGCCGCTGGGCGTGACCATGTCCGTCACGCGCCGCCTGGCCTTGCTGGAATGGGCGAACGACCATGGCGCCTGGGTGGTGGAAGACGATTACGACAGCGAATTCAATTACCACAGCGCACCGCTGGCGGCCCTCAAGGCGCTGGACCAGTACCAGCGCGTGATTTACTGCGGCAGCTTCAACAAGACCCTGTTTGCCGGCCTGCGCGTGGGCTTCATGGTCTTGCCGCCCGGCTTGCGGCCATTGCTGCTGCGCACCCTGCAGTTGACGGGGCGTTCCGTGGGCGTGACGGAACAGCTGGCGCTGGCCGCCTGGATGGAGGAAGGCGCCTTCGTGCGCCACCTGCGCCAGGCGCGCCTGGCCTACAAGGAGCGGCGCGACCTGCTGCTGGCTTGCCTGGAACAGATCGCGCCCGGCCGTTACACGATCACGGGCCAGCAGGCGGGTTTCCATTGCCTGCTGTGGCTGCCACCGGACAGCGATGCGCGCGCATTTTGCGCGCGCGCGGCGCGCGACGGCCTGGCGCTGAAGCCGCTGGACGACTTTTGCCATGGCGTCCAGCTGGCGCCGGCCGTGCTGCTGGGCTACACGGCCCTCAGCCTGGCGCAGGTGCGCCACGCTGCACAAAAATTGGGCAGGCTGCTGTTGCCAGTGGACAACGACTGAATGAAACAGCGGCCTGGCTTATAATCACGGCTTCGCCGCAGCGTCCGCAGGGCGCCGGCAGCTGACCACAGAATTGTCATGACCACCACCCGAACCGAAACGGCGCTGATCCGCGAGCTGGGCCGCGTCGATTACGAGCCGACCTTTGCCGCCATGCGGGCGTTTACGGATGCGCGCACGACGGACACGCGCGACGAACTGTGGATCGTCGAGCATCCGCCCGTGTTCACGCTGGGCCTGGCGGCCGACCGCGGCCACTTGCTGGCCGGCGCCGAAAACGTGCCCGTGGTGCAGACGGACCGCGGCGGCGAAGTCACCTTCCACGGCCCGGGCCAGGTGGTGATTTATCTGTTGATGGACTTGCGCCGCAACAAGCCGGGCGGCAAGCTGTATGCGCGCCAGTTCGTGCATAAAATCGAGCAAGCCATCATCAACGTGCTGGCGGCGTATAATCTCGCTGGCGAACGCATCGATGGCGCGCCTGGCATTTATCTTGCCGGCGGACCAGACAAGGGTGCGAAGATTGCCGCGCTGGGATTGAAAGTGCGCGGCAACGGCTGCACCTACCATGGCGTATCGCTCAACGTGGCGATGGACCTGGCGCCGTTTTCCTGGATTAACCCCTGCGGCTATTCCGGCCTGAAGACGGTGGACATGCGCAGCATGGGCGTGGAGGCGCCGCTGGCCGACGTGCAGCGGGCCCTGGCCCATGAATTGACCGTATTACTCGATGTAACCGAGGTAAACAGCGCCGCAGGCGCGCCTCAGGCAGCGGATGCCTGAGCAAACAAACCAACACAGCCCGTCAAGGGCTTGCAGCCATGACTTCTGAGACCATTTCCAGCACCGCCCCCGCCGCGACCGCCGTTCCCGCGTACAACCCGAGCGAAAAGCAAAAAGGCGCCAGCAAGACTTCGCGCATCCCGATCAAGATCATTCCGATCGAGCAAGTCGAGCGCCTGAAAAAGCCGGACTGGATCCGCGTCAAGGCCGCTTCGGCATCCACGCGTTTCTATGAAATCAAGGATATCCTGCGCGAAAACAAACTCGTCACCGTGTGCGAGGAAGCCAGCTGCCCGAACATCGGCGAATGCTTCGGCAAGGGCACGGCCACCTTCATGATCATGGGCGACAAGTGCACGCGCCGCTGCCCGTTCTGCGACGTCGGCCATGGCCGCCCGGATCCGCTGGACAAGGACGAGCCGGCCAACCTGTCGAAAACCATCGCCAAGCTGCGCCTGAACTACGTCGTCATCACCTCCGTCGACCGCGACGACCTGCGTGACGGCGGCGCCGGCCATTTCGTCGAGTGCATCCAGCAGACGCGCGCCCTGTCGCCGAACACCCGCATCGAAGTGCTGGTGCCCGACTTCCGCGGCCGCCTGGAAAAAGCCCTGAACCTGTTCAAGGATGGCTTGCCGGACGTCATGAACCACAACCTGGAAACGGCGCCGCGCCTGTACAAGGAAGCGCGTCCCGGCTCCGACTACCTGCACTCGCTGAAACTGCTGAAGGACTTCAAGGCCATGTACCCGGACGTGAAGACCAAGTCCGGCATCATGGTGGGCCTGGGCGAGACGGACGAGGAAATCCTGCAAGTCATGCGCGACATGCGCGAGCACGACATCGACATGCTGACCATCGGCCAATACCTGGCGCCGTCGAACAGCCACTTGCCCGTGCGCCGCTACGTGCACCCGGACGTCTTCAAAATGTTCGAGGAAGAAGCCTATAAAATGGGCTTCACCCACGCCGCCGTGGGCGCCATGGTGCGCAGCTCGTACCATGCGGATGAACAGGCGCACAGCGCCGGCGTGGAATCGGCGCTGAATTTCTAAGCCCTTTGCGCCACATCAAGGCCGCCCGCTTTCGCTGGCGGCTTTTTTTTGCCTGTGCGTATCGTATGCGCTGCACGCGGCTGAGCGTCCTATACTGGCATGCTGAAAAGGCATGGTTGGCAAACAAGCTATGAGGTGGCGCATGGACGTACGCATCGACGCATCGTGGAAGGCGCGGCTGGCGGAGGAATTCGGGCAGCCTTACTGGGAACGCCTGGCCGCCTTCGTGAAGGAAGAATACGCGGCGGGGCCGTGTTGTCCTCCCGGCAAAACCATCTTCCGCGCCTTCGACCTGACGCCATTCGAGCAAGTCAAGGTGGTGATCCTGGGGCAAGACCCGTAGCACACGCCCGGCGCGGCCATGGGGTTGTGCTTTTCCGTGCCGGACGGCCATCCGCCGCAGCCCAGCTTGCAAAACATTTTCAAGGAGTTATCCACCGATGTGGGTATCGGGCGCACGCGCACGGATTTGTCGGACTGGGCGCAGCAAGGGGTGTTCCTGCTCAACAGCGTGCTGACGGTGCGCGCCGGGGCGGCCGGTTCGCATGCGGCCAAGGGCTGGGAAAAGCTGACGGACAGCGCCATCGGCCACCTGTCCGCCGGGCGCAGCAACCTCGTATTCATTCTGTGGGGCGGCTATGCGCAAGCCAAGCGCAGCCTGATCGATCCTGGCCGGCACCTGGTGCTGGCGGCGCCGCACCCGTCGCCATTGTCAGCCAGCAAAGGTTTCTTTGGCAGCAAGCCGTTCAGCCAGGCGAATGCCTACCTGCAGGCGCATGGCCAGGCGGCCATCGCCTGGGGATAGGCATGACG
>CAUSDR010000349.1:0-6288 GCA_963530105.1 uncultured Janthinobacterium sp. | reverse complement strand
GACTTCGACGACGCGCCGCCATCGAGTTTCCCCGCCAAGCTGGCGCGCCTGCTGTTCGACCGCTACGCGTATTTTGAAGGCGACCGCAGCAAAGGCGTGGTGCTGCTGCCGTGCGAACTGATCGAACAGAACGGTCCGGCGCTGAAGGCGGCCGTGCTGCACTTCGCCCGCCTGTGGCAGCTCGACGCTGGCTTTGCCGACTGGCTCGATAACGCCTGCATCTTTTGCTCGACCCTGGTTGATCGCATCGTCACCGGTTATCCGCAAGACGCCGCCGCCATCGAGGCGGAACTCGGTTATCGCGACCAGTTCATGGTGGCCGCCGAATATTATTATTTGTTCGTCATCGAAGGCCCGGCATCGCTGGCCGATGAACTGAAACTGGCGGGTGCAAACCTGAACATCCTGCTGGTCGACGACATCACGCCCTACAAGAAACGCAAGGTGGGCATCCTCAACGGCGGCCACACGGCGCTGGTGCCCGTGGCCTTGCTGGCCGGGCTCGAAACGGTGGGCGATGCCGTCAACGACACGCAGGTGGGCGGCTACCTGGCCGACACCCTGGCGCAGGAAATCATCCCCGCGCTGCCCCTGCCACAGGATGAATTGCAGCAGTTCGCGCGCGACGTGCTGCTGCGCTTCCGCAATCCCTACATCCAGCACCGCCTGGCCTCCATCGCCCTGAACAGCTGGAGCAAGTTCGCCGCGCGCATCGCGCCACAGCTGCTGCGCTACGTGGAATTGCATGGCCGCCTGCCGCAACGCCTGGTGCTGGCGCTGGCCGCCACCATGCGCCTGTACCGCGGCGACATCATCACCCTGGCCGACGACGCCGCCAGCCTGGCGTGGTTCAGCCAGGCCTGGGCCGATGTGGACGCCGGCCGTCAGACATTGCAACAGCTGGCGCAGGGCTGGCTGGCGCAGGAACACGTGTGGGGCCGCGACCTGAACGCGGTGCCAGGCCTGGCGCACGCCGTGGCCACGGCCTTGCAGGACATCGAAGCGCAGGGCATGCGCGGCGCCCTGCAAGCCCTGTAGGGCAGCCGGACCGCAACAGAACTATCGCAACACCGCAGCACCCATAAAAACCGAGGCCGAAGGCACTTCCCCAGGAAGGCTGAACGGCCCAAAAAGTGGCGGCGCAGCTGCGCCGCCTTGGATGGATAGAGGGAGACAACATGACTAAAATACGCGGCATGCGCTGGTGGATGGTCGGCCTGGTCACGGCTGGACTGATCGTCAATTACCTGGCGCGCAATACCTTGTCGGTGGCGGCGCCAACGATGATGAGCGAACTGAATATCACCACGCAGGAATATTCATACATCGTGGTGGCGTGGCAGGTGTGCTACGCGCTGATGCAGCCCATCGCCGGCTACGTCATCGACGCCATCGGCACCAAGATCGGTTTTGCCGTCTTCGCGCTGGCCTGGTCCGTGGCCTGCGCCTGCGCGGCCATGGCGACTGGCTGGCAAAGCATGGCGCTGTTCCGCGGCATGCTGGGCCTGACCGAGGCGGCCGGCATTCCCGCCGGCGTGAAAGCCACCACCGAGTGGTTCCCCGCCAAGGAGCGTTCGATCGCCATCGGCTGGTTCAACATCGGTTCCTCGATCGGCGCCCTGTGCGCGCCGCCGCTGGTGGTGTGGACCATCCTGCACGGCAGCTGGCAAATGTCCTTCGTCATCGTCGGCGCCATCGGCATCGTCTGGACGGGGCTGTGGCTGGCCTTCTACAAGCATCCGCGGGACCAGAAACTGCTGTCGGACAAGGAGCGCGACTTCATCCTGGAAGGCCAGGAAGCGACCCACCACAGCGACAAGGCGCCCAAGGCGCGCTGGCACGAGATCGTCCGCAGCCGCAATTTCTGGGCCATCGCCATTCCGCGCTTCCTGTCCGAACCGGCCTGGCAAACCTTCAATGCCTGGATTCCCCTGTACATGGCCACCGAGCGCCACATGAACATCAAGGAAATCGCCATGTTCGCCTGGCTGCCGTTCCTGGCCGCCGACATCGGCTGCGTGCTGGGCGGCTATCTGAGCCCGTGGTTCCACAAGTACTGGAAAGTGTCGCTGTTCACCTCGCGCAAGCTGGTTGTCGTCGTCGGCGCCGTGTGCATGATCGGCCCGGCCTGCATCGGCCTGGTGGCCAGCCCGTATGCGGCCATCGCCCTGCTGTGCGTGGGCGGCTTCGCCCACCAGACGCTGTCCGGCGCGCTGTATTCGATCACCTCCGATGTCTTCGGCAAGAATGAAGTGGCGACGGCCACGGGCCTGGCCGGCATGTCCGGCTACCTGGGCGCGACGATCTTCACCCTGGTGTTCGGCGTGCTGGTGACCCTCGTTGGCTACAGCCCCCTGTTCATGCTGCTGGCCGTGTTCGACCTGGCCGCCGCTGCCGTCGTCTGCCTGCTGATCCGCGAAAAGATGGCGCCGGGCGTGACGCTGGCCAAGCCTGCCTTCAGTACCTGACGACCGCATCCCCCCATTTTTCCCGCCGTTTCCCTGCACCGCACGGTGCGGCGGGGAGCTATTTTTTTGATGTTTATACATATGCGCCCATGAAGGCGCGAGAAGAGGAGAAGCACATGACACCACAGAACAACCGTTGCACCCGCCGTGTCCTGGCGGCGGCGATCCTGGCCGCCTTGTCGGGCGGCGCGCTGGCCGAAGGCTTCCTGGAAAGCCGCCACGTCGAAACCCGCATCTACGGCTTCCTGAACGGCGAGATCGAATCGGTGAAAGCCGTCGGCGGCGCCACGCCGTACGCCAGCCGTGGCCGCATTTCGGACGGCAATTCGCGCATCGGCTTTGCCGGCTCGATCGGCCTGCGCGACGATATCCGCGGCATCTGGCAAATTGAGGGCAGTCTGAACAACTTCGACGAAGGCGGCGTGAACGGCCAGGGCAAGTCGGCCACCATCGAGTCGCGCAACACCTTTGTCGGCGTCGAGAGCAAGCGCTTCGGCCGCTTCGTCGTCGGCAATAACGATTCCGTCTACCGCAGCCTGGTGGGCTCGGGCGGCGCGCTGGGCGGCAACCTGGGCTTGACGGTGCAGGGCGTCGACGTGTGGAACAATACCTCGGCCCAGTTGAGCGGCAATGCCGACAGCCTGTTCAGCCGCGGCGAAGCGCGCTACAAGAACTCGGCGCACTACCTGTCGCCGGAATGGCGCGGCTTCCAGGCCGGCGCGTCCTACGGCTTTGACGAGCAGCGCAGCACGGGCGACGACCGCGCGCGCTACTCGCTGGCGGCCAAGTACAGCATCGGCGCGTTTTCCATCGGCGCCGGCTACGACCGCCAGCAAAACACGGGCGTCGACGTGGAAAACCTGTCGAAGGGCTTCGGCATGCGCAATGCCTCCGTCAGCGGCGTGAACACCTCGTTCTACAAGCTGCTGGCCACCTACAAATTCCCCACCAAGACATCGATCGGCCTGGGCTTCGAGTCGGGCAGCTATGGCTACGCGGTGCAGTCGCTGCCGACGCCGGGCAACATCTACACCTCGCTGACCACTGGCAGCATGAAGCAGCGCTCCGTGATGGCGTCGCTGAGCCAGGAAGTGGGCTACGACGTCACCGTGATGCTGGCCGCCGGCAAGCTGGGCAAGCTCGATAACACCACTTTCGCCAAGCCGGACGATTTTGGCGCGACGCAGATTTCGCTGGGCGCGACCTACAAGATCGACGAGCAGTTCATGCCGTACGTGTACTTCACGCGCATCAACAACAAGGCGCAGCAGAACGTCAACCTGGGCCAGTCGCCGCTGCACAGCAATAACTCGGGCCAGGACGATGCCTTCCTCGCGCCAGGCAATTCGCCGCGCGCGTTCGGTTTCGGTTTCATCGCCCGTTTCTGAAGTAGTCCGGCGCAAGCCGGGACACCGCCAGCCACCGGTTCCAGCGGAACCGCGTGACCGGCTTATTTATACAGCGTTGCCACCTCAGAGCGGCGCTTATATCAGGAGATGCATTCATGAAGTCAGGTAGCAAAAAACTCAATTCCGGCTGGACGCAAGCATGCGTCGCCTTGCCACTGGCCGCCATGCTGGCCGCTTGCGGCGGCGGTGGCAGCACCGACGGCGCCACGTCCACCACGTACAACCCGGGCAGCGTCTACCAGGTTGGCACGACCGCATTCGATCCGGACCTGCCGGCCGAACCGACCCTGCCGAAGGACACGCAGGTATGCGCCACCCTGGAAGCGTCGAGCAACCTGGTGCGCCGTCCGGACGGCTCCCTGCCGCCGGAAGCCGACCCGTCGAAGCCGGGCGTGGGCGCCGTCGTCACCACCGCCACCGCCAATCCTGACCAGGCCCGCATCCAGGCCGCGCTGGACGCCTGCGGCGCCGCGGTGGACGCCGAGGTGGGCGCGAAGATCGCCGCCGCCGACGCCGCCGCCACGGCCGCGCAAAAGACCGCCAACGTGAAGAACGTGAACATCGCCGGCGTCACGGGCGAGGAACTGGCCAAGCCGGAATACCGCGGCAGCAAGTTCGCCGTGCGCCTGGTGGTCAACAGCTCCGGCGTGGGCGATGGCTTCATCAGCGGCCCGCTGACCCTGCCGTCCGGCGTGACCCTGTGGATCGACAAGGGCGTGACCCTGTATGCATCGCGCGACGTCACCACCTATTCGCCGAATCCGGCCGGCCCCTACTGCGGCAACACGGCCGTCAGCTCCAGCAAGGCTGGCAGCTCGGGCAACTGCTCGGCGCTGATCAACGGCAGCAACCTGGTCAACTCGGCCGTCATGGGCGATGGCTCCATCGACAGCCGCGCGTACGCGGAAATCGTCACCACCAACAAGCTGTATCCGCTGATGAAGGTCGACATGACCTGCTCGAACACCTACGCCATGTACGCCACGGGCAAGCAGGCGGCCGATGGCGTGTCGTGCGATAACGGCGGCACCATCGTCGACTCGAAATCGTCGGCGCGCAACATGAGCTGGTGGGACCTGGCCTTCCTGGGCAACATGGTGCAGAACGGCGTGACGGGCACGGGCTCGCAGTCGAACTTCCGCATGATGGTCTTCAACTATGCGAAAAACCTGACGCTGTACCGCATCTCGCTCAATAACAGCGCCAACTTCCACGTCGTGCCGAGCGGCGTCGATGGCTTGACGGTGTGGGGCGTGAAGGTGCAGACGCCGACCCTGGCCGCTTTCGCCAACCCGGCCGGCAACGGCAACCCGCTGTACAACGGCGAGACCTACAACGCGGACAACGTGAAAAACACGGACGCCTTCGATCCGGGCGCGGCAAGCAAGGCCATTTCCGGCAAGCTGGCCACGGGCAGCAAGACCACTTCGACGGGCGCCATGTCGTTCGACGGCTACCTGAAGAACTTCGTCTTCGCGTATAACTTCGTCAGCACGGGCGACGATGACGTGGCCTTGAAGGGCAGCGCCAATCCATCGCCGGCCGGCTCGGGCCTGTTCGCCATCGACGGCAAGCGCGACGTACGCTCGGACCGCAAGCACGGCATCGTCATCGCGCACAACCATATCTACTGGGGCCATGGCATTTCGGTCGGCAGCGAAACGAATGCCGGCGTGAGCAACGTCGAAGTGTATGACAACTCGTTCACGCATTCGGAAGAAGGCTTGCGCATCAAGTCCGACTACGCGCGCGGCGGTGAAGTGAGCAATATCCACTACCGCAATATCTGCATCCGCGATGCCCTGAACGCGCTGTTGTTTACCACGTACTACAGCACCAAGGCGCTGCCGACGGCTGGTCCGCAATATCCGAACTTCCACGATATCACCCTCGATAACGTGCGCATCCTCGGTAACACGGCCATCAAGCTGCAGGGCTTCAAGGCGAATACGGGCGGTTTCGACAATCCGCAGTATCCTCTGGTGATGTCCCTGAATAACGTGGTGACGGATTCGCCGAATGGCACGACGATGACCTCGTCGGACGCCAACCTGACGATCAAGGGCACCAACCTGCCGATTTTCGCCAATGCGGCTGAACGCGTGACGGTCAACGGCACGGCCACGCAAGCGGTCGACGTGGAAAAAGTGGTCGATTGCAGCAAGGCTTTCGTCGACTTCCCGGCCATCGGCCAGTCGAACCTGTTTGGTTCGACTTGGGACAAGAAGTAAGCCGCGCACCAGCGCAGGCTCGGGTAGCACAATAGCAGTACAGCAGGTGCAGGGCGCGGGGGGGCGCGCCCCGGTGGGGGGGGGGGGGGGGGGCCGCCCCGCCCCCCAGGGAAAAAAGGGGGGGGAAAACCAACCGGCCCCCCCCCCCCCCCTGTTAGAAAGCCGCGACGGGGGGGACGA
>CAUSDR010000348.1:0-6294 GCA_963530105.1 uncultured Janthinobacterium sp. | reverse complement strand
CAGTGGCAGGCGCAATTGTCCGGCCGCTACGACCATTACCAGCAGGTGGGCGGCGCCCTCAGTCCGAAGATCGGCCTGACCTACATGCCCAGCAAGCAGGTGCTGCTGCGCGCCTCGGCGGGCAAGGGCTTCCGCGCGCCGTCGATGTCGGATCTGCACCGCCCGACCGTCTACAGCCAGACGGCGACCCTGCCCGACCCCGTTTACTGCGAAGCCGAGAACAATGACTACTCCGTCTGCGCCGACAACTGGCGTACGCGCCGCTACAGCAACGACAAGCTGAAGCCGGAGCGCAGCCGCCAGTTCACGGCCGGCCTGGTGCTCGAGCCGAGCGAACACTGGACCTTCAGCGCAGATTACTGGAACATCAAGCGCACGGACCTGATCAGCGAAATCGGCGATGACATCATCCTGGCCAACCTGTCCAAATACGGCGACCTGGTGCACCGCGACGAGGACAATGAAATCCGCTACATCGAACTGCGCAAGGAAAACCGCGGCGCGCAAAAGGCTGCGGGCCTCGACATCACGGCCGACCTGCATGGCGTGAAAACGGCATGGGGACGCTTCGGTGGCCACCTGAGCGCAACGTATGTGCTTGATTCGAAAATCCAGACCAGCCCTGGCGACGTCTTCATCAGCAACCTGAACAAATTCGTCACGGACGGCGTGGTGCAGCGCTGGCGCCATACGATCACCCTGGACTGGGACAACGGCCCATATTCGGCCAGCCTGTCGAACACCTATTCGAGCGGCTACGATGACCAGAATTCGGCCATCAACACGGACGACGGCAGCGTGGTCCAGCCGAACCGGGTGAAGGCGTACACGCTGTGGGACATGTCGGCTGCCTATGCCGTCAGCAAGCAGTTCAAGCTGCGCGCGGGCATACAGAACTTGTTCAATACCAGCCCGCCGTACTCGAACCAGGCGTACTTTTTCCTCTCCGGCTACGACCCGACGTACACGGATCCGCGCGGCCGGCGCTTTTATGCCAGCGCCAATTACAGTTTCAAGTAAAAGGACGGAAAACAGGAGATGCCGCAATATCGCTGTCATATGCGGCGGGTAGCATCGTATTTTGATGGCATCGGGTTGCAAACGGCAGTATCGGCAGCAATGGCGCGTGCCCGTATCAACAAGTGCGCGCCACTTTCTTCGCATTCGAGAGACACCATGAAATCATCCGCAAGCCTGTATCAACAACTGTGCGCCGCGCTGCTGTTCGCGCTGGCGCTGTGCTCCACCCACGCGGCGGCGGCGCCCGCCGGCAGCGCCATCGGCAGCGCGCCGCAGGGCACCCTCGTCATCATCGGCGGCGGCCTGCGCGCCGACAATGCGGAAGTCTGGCAGCGCATCGTGCAGCTGTCGGGCGGGCCAGGCGCGCGCATCGCCGTGCTGGCCTCGGCCGCCATGAACCCGGAAAAATCGGGTGAAAGCATCATCAGGAAACTCAAGCAATACGGCGCCGACGCTTTTTTCGTGCCGCTGGCCGTCAAGCTGCCCAATAGCGATTACCGCAAGGCGGCCGAGGACCCGTCCATCGTCACGCAGATCAAGTCGGCCAGCGGCATTTATTTCGCGGGCGGCGACCAGGGGCGCATCACGCAAGCCTTGCTGCGCCAGGACGGCAGCCGCACGGCCGCGCTGGAAGCCATCTGGTCGGTCTACCGCAATGGCGGCGTCATCGCCGGCTCCAGTGCCGGCGCCGCCATCATGAGCACCACCATGTTCTACGATGCCAAGCCGGTGCTTGACATGCTCAAGATGGGCGTCACGGACGGCCGCGAAATCGCGCCGGGCCTGGGCTTCATCGGCAGCGACGTGTTTGTCGACCAGCATCTGCTGGTGCGCGGCCGCTTCGCCCGCATGATTCCCGTGATGCTGAAAAAAGGCTACCACCTGGGCCTGGGCATCGATGAAAACAGCGCCATGGTGGTCGACGCCATGCGCGACGTGGAAGTCATCGGCTACAGTGGCGCCCTGCTGATCGACCTGTCGGGCGCCATCAGCGACCGGGGCGTGAAGAATTTCAATATCAGCAATGCCGCCATCAGCTACCTGGACCGGGGCGACAAATTCAACCTCGTCACGCGCGTGTTCACCCCATCGCCCGACAAGGCCGACAACAAGCTCGATCCGAACCAGCCGGACATGCGCGAACCCGTGTTCACCAACGATATCCTCGGCAATAACGCCGTGCTCGATCTGATGGGCAACCTGATCGACAACGCCCAGCAGGAAGCCATCGGCATCGCTTTCGGCAATCCACGCGACCCATATCCGGACCTGGGCTTCGAGTTCAGGTTCAGCAAGACCGTCAACAGCGTCGGCTACAGCTCCACCGAGGCCGAAGCGTATTCCGTGCTGAAGCTGCGGCTCGACATCCGCCCGATCCAGCTGCGCCAGCCCCTGTACCGCTACAAGTAGCCGGCAGGCGGTCGCCGCCAGCGCGGCCAGGCGGCGATCGTCACTGCCCTGAGCAGCCATTCGGCGGGACCATACGCGTGACGGCGCAGCCACCAGCGGCTCAGTGGCAGCTGCAGGCAAAAAGATGGCGGCGGCCAGCGCCAGGGCGCCCAGCGGCGAGATGCTGCCCATCAGCCTTGCGCCATACGCGAGGAACAGCCCCGCGCAGATGGCCGACTGCAGCAGGTAGTTCGACAAGGCCATGCGGCCCGTGTCGGCCAGCAGGGCAAACAGCGTGCCGCCTCGCAGCCGCTCGAACCATGCCAGCGCCAATGCCAGGTAGGCACTGGCCAGCAGCGGCGCGCTGGCCAGGCCCACGGCCAGTCCCGCCACCTGCCATGCCTGGCTTTGCCCGTACACGGACGTCCACGCGTAAAACGCGGCGCCAGGCATTCCCGCCAGCGTTCCCGCCCACAGCAGGCGCCGGCGCAGCGGCAGATAATCCGCCGCATGCCGCAGCATCTCGCGCTTGCCGGCCGCCAGGCCGCACAGGAACATGGCCAGCGCGCACGGCGCCTGCACCAGCAGCAGGACGATCCAGATTTCACTCAGTTCGCGCAAATGCTGCGCCACCACGCTGGCGGGCGTGCCGCGGTAGGCAGCCAGCGCGGCCGCCGCTTGCCGCGCCATCGCCATGGCATGCTGCGCGGCGGCGTCCGCCGGCTGCAGGCTTTGCAGCCAGCCCATCGCCGCCCAGAACGCGGCGCAGCCGATGACCAGGCTGGCGGCCAGGGCCAGCGCCGCCCGTTCGCCGCAGCGGTGCAGGACCAGCAGCACGACCCCCAGCATGGCGTAGGTGGTGAGGATATCGCCATGGAAGAGAAACACCGCGTGCAGGGCGCCGAGCAGCCACAGGCCCGCCTGGCGGCGCAGCATGCGCGGCCCGAATGGCGCGCCGGCGCGCGCGGCCGCCTGCATCTGCAAGGTAAAGCTGTAGCCGAACAAAAAGGAGAACAGCAGGTAGAACTTGGTCTCGAACAGCAGTGCGACGAGGAAGTGCGTGGCGCGGTCGACGCCGCCGTGAAAGGCGGGATCGGCCAGGCCCAGGCCGAACCAGGGCGTGGCGAAGGCGCCGATATTCACCACCAAAATGCCAAACAGGGCGCAGCCGCGCAGGGCGTCGACATCGGCGATGCGCGCGCAGGCGTTGGCTGGCGAGCCGTTCATGCCAGCACGGGCCGCAGGAAGCGCGCCAGCAGCAGCTGCAGGCTGGCGCGCTGCGCCAGTGGCGCGTAATGCGGATCGACGGCGACCCGGTTGAAGATGCCGTCGATGAGTGCGGCGATCCAGCCGGCCGTTTGCGCCGGGTCCAGCGCGGCGTCGACCTGGCCCTGCGCGGCGGCGCTGACCAGCAAGGCTTGCACGCCGGCGCGCATCGCGGCGTCGTTGCGGGCCACGCGGGCGGCGATATCGGCGTCGCGCAGCGCTTCGGCGGCGATGTCCAGCGCCAGGCCGGCAACGTCGCCATCGGCGGCCAGCGCCAGTACCACGTCCATGAAGGCGAGCAGGGCGCCATACGAGTCTGCGCTGTCTTGCAGCTCGGCGAGATAGGCGGCCGTCTCGCTGCCTTCCTGGTCGACGATGGCGGCGATGATGGCTTGCTTAGTGGGGAAGTAGTGGAACAGGTTGCCGGGACTCATGCCCGCCTGCGCGCAGATGGCGGCGGTGCTGGTCTGGTGAAAGCCCTTGCGGGCAAAGCAGTGGCGCGCGGCCGCCAGGATGGCGTCGCGGCGCGCGGCGTGCTTGCCGGGATCGATGGTGCGCATGCTGTGTTCATCCTTTTATTTAATCGACTAGTCAGTCTAATATAAATCAAGGCCGTGACCGGGTCAAGCGCGCCCCCTGAAAATCGCTGCTTTGCATGCCTCCATCCTGTCGCTACAATGTGCCGCAGCGGTTTTTCGCAGGCCCGCCGGCAGGGCCGCCGATTGTTTGGAAAACCGTCCCCTTCACCTGTTTTTCTACCGTTTTAGGAATGCCATGCAGCAGACACCGATCCGATCTTTCCTCTGCGCGCTGGCGCTGGCCGCCGGCATCGTCCCCCTGGCGCAGGCCGCGCAAGCTGCCAGCGCGCCGCAGCCGGCTACCATGCGCCTCGATTACCAGCACAGCGGCAATGCGCTGGGCGAGCATTACGCGGTCGAACGCGTGCTGGTCGAACCGCTGCCATGGCCGGGCAACATGGCGCGCACCATCGACGACAGCAACCGTGGCAACAACCTGCTGGAAGTGGTCGATATCAAGTCGGGCAAGGTGCTGTATTCGCGCGGTTTTTCCACCATCTTTGGCGAGTGGGCCAGCACCGATGAAGCCAAGACCACCACGCGCGCGTTCCAGGAATCGGTGCGCTTCCCGCAGCCGGAGCAGCCCGTGCGCGTGCGCATCCTCAAGCGCGACGAGCGCGGCCTGTTTTCCATCGTATGGAGCACGGATGTCGACCCGGCGGCGCAGGACGTGATCCGCAAGCAGGCGCCGGCGCCCGTCAAGCCGATCCCGATCCGCATCAGCGGCCCGTCGTCGGATAAGGTGGATCTGCTGATCATGGGCGATGGCTACACGGCGGCTGAAATGGACAAGTTCGAAGCGACCGCGCGCAAGCTGGCGGATCACCTGTTCACGGTGTCGCCATTCCGCGAGCGGGCAAAGGATTTCAACGTGTGGGCCATGGCCGCGCCGACGCAGGAATCGGGCGTATCGCGCCCGTCGACGGGCGTGCACCACGCGTCGCCATTGGGCACGCGCTACGATATCTTCGGCAGCGAGCGCTATGTGCTGACGACGGACAACCGCGCCCTGCGCGACCTGGCGCAATACGCGCCCTACGAATTCATCGAAATCCTCGTCAACAACGACACCTATGGCGGTGGCGGCATCTTCGGCCAGTTCAGCACGGCGGCAGCGAATAGCGACTGGGCCAACTACCTGTTCGTGCATGAATTCGGCCACCACTTCGCCGGCCTGGCCGACGAGTACTACACCTCGCCCGTGGCCTACCAGTCGAATGGCGAGCGCCAGGAGCCGTGGGAGCCGAATGCCACGGCCTTGCGCGATCCGGCCAAGCTGAAATGGAAAAACCACGTCAAGGCCGGCACGCCGCTGCCGACGCCGTGGCCGAAGGAAGCGTACGACAGCCATGCGCGCGAATACCAGCAGCAGCGCGCCGCCCTGCGCGCCGCCAACCGCCCGGAAAGCGAAATGAGCGCCTTGTTCAAGGCCGACCTGGCGTACACGCAGCAGCTGTTTTCCAAGGCGCCGCAGCGCCATGCGGTGGGGGCCTTCGAGGGCGCGAACTATGAATCGTCCGGCTATTACCGCCCGGAGATGCAATGCATCATGTTCGATCGCAGCGAAACCTTCTGTTCCGTGTGCCAGGATGGCATCAGCACCATCATCGACCTGTATTCCCGTCCGGCCGCGGCGCGCTAAGCGCGGAAAGTTCTTGCAGTAATCAATGGGGTGCCATGTTGCATTGCAATAGCATGGCCCCCGTTTTCGTTTCCTCCGCCGCGTTTCCTGCCCGCGGCACGCTTGCTTCCCCCATGTTCCAGCCCTGTCCCGGCAATACCACTTCCCATCCCGCAAGTAACTTTCATTCTCGACAGCCCAACATAGTTATCAAATAAATACCGCGATTCGATTGCTTACAATTTGTTTCATTTAAATAATATTGAGGTAGAATTTGATGTACATCAATGTTGCATCGCCGCAATCGCACTTATAGTTGACCTCGCTCAAAGCCTTCTGCATGCGGATCGGACTCTTCGTAAATCACGCGTCTAAATGCTGTAGAGTAATTTTCGCCCCGTACCAGTCCACTTCGCATGG
>CAUSDR010000347.1:0-6361 GCA_963530105.1 uncultured Janthinobacterium sp. | reverse complement strand
CGCAGCGGCACCGTGCTGGCCGCCGTGACTGCCACGGCCCGGCCCGCCTCCGGCTGCAACAGCCGCCCGCTGGGCGCCATGCGCTACCTGGCGGCGGCCAGCCCCGCCTTCCTGCACCGGCATTTCCCCCATGGCGTGGGCGCCGCCAGCCTGGCGATGGCGCCCAGCCTGGTGTTCAATACCAAGGACGAGCTGCAGGCGCGCTGGGTGCGGCGCCTGTGTCACCGGCATGTGGAGCTGCCGCGCCATGCCCTGCCCTCGTCGCACGCCTTCGTCACCGCCGCCCTGGCCGGCATGGGCTGGGGCCTGCATCCGCAAGCGCTGATCGCCCCGTATCTGGAGAGCGGCGCGCTGCGCGCGCTAGTAGCCGATACGCCGCTGGATATCCCCTTGCACTGGCACACGGCGCGCGCCGCGTCCAGCCTGCTCGACGGCTTGAGCGGCGCCATCCTGGACGCCGCCCGCGGTGCCCTGCTGCCGCCCTGACTGACTGCCTCAGTGCTGGTCGCTGCTGAACGCGAAGCGCCAGCGCCGCACGTCGACATTCAGGCGCAGCTGGTGATGCTTGACCAGGTAGCGCACGCCGACCAGCGCCGCCGCCAGGCCCGACACGGCGCCGATGCCCAGCGCCCAGCGCGGGCCGAAGGTGTCGGCCACCCAGCCCACGATGGGCGCGCCCAGCGGCGTACCGCCCGCCGAGATCGCCAAGAGGATGGCCATCACCCGGCCCCGCATGGCGGGCGCCGTCGACAGCTGCACGCTGCTGTTGACGCTGGTGGTAAACGTTTGCGCGGCGATGCCGATGACCACCAGCATGATGCCGAACAGCCAGTAATTGGGCATGACGGCGGCCAGCGCGCAGCCAAAGCCGAACAGCGCGGCCGCCCCCAGCAGCAGCGCCAGCGTGGGCCGGCCGCGGCCCGCCGCCAGCAGCGCGCCCGCCACGGAACCGCAAGCCATGATGGAACTGAGCACGCCATACTGGCTGGCGCCCGCATGGAAGGCCTTCACCGACATGGTCGACAGGAAAATCGGGAAATTCAAGCCAAAGGTGCCGATCAGGAACAGCATCAGCAGGATGGCCATCAGGTCGGGCCGCTGGCGCACATAGCGGAAACCCTCGCCCAGGCTGGCGCGCGTGGCTTTCAGGCGCGGCGCGCGGCGCAGCAGTTCCACGCGCAGCAGCAACAGTGAACCGATCACGGCGGCAAACGAGAAGGCGTTGATGATGAAGACCCAGCCGCTGCCGACGCTGCTGATCAGCAAGCCCGCCGCGGCGGGGCCCAGCATGCGCGCCGCATTGAACGAGGTGGAATTGAGCGCCACGGCGTTGGTCAGGTCTTCTTCCTCGACAATTTCGGAAACGAAGGTCTGGCGCACGGGCGAATCGAAGGCCGTCACGCAGCCCAGCAGGAAGGCAAACACATACACGTGCCACAGTTGCACAAGTCCGCTGATGCACAGCACGCCGAGGCCCAGCGCCAGCAAGCCCATGGCCGCTTGCGTGGCCAGCAGCAACTTCCTGCGGTCGAGCAAGTCGGCCGCCATGCCCGTCAGGGGCAGCAACAGCAGCTGCGGGCCAAATTGCAAGGCCATGACGATGCCGACGGCGCTGGCCTTGTGCTGCGTCAACTCACTGAGCACCAGCCAGTCCTGCGCCGTGCGCTGCATCCAGGTGCCGACGTTCGACACCAGGGCGCCGCCGGCCCAGATACGGTAATTGGGATTGCGTAGCGAACGGAATGTGTTTTTCATCTGCGGGGGAAAGGCCTCCTTGCCTTGGGTTTCAGGGTCGCAATCTCCAGCTCATTGCGCCAGACGTGTAAGTAAGGCCACCGCCTTGTTCAGTTCGGTGACTTCGGCCGGCGTGAGCCGGGTTTCAATGGTGCGCGCCAGCCAGTCTTCGCGCGCGGCGCGGCTGGCGGCGATCCAGGCGCGGCAGCTGTCCGTCAGGCTCAGGATGGTTTGCCGGCCGTCGGCCGGATCGGGCGACCCCGTCACCATCTGCGCTTCGGTCAACGCCAGCACGGTGGCGGCCATCGACTGCGGCCGCATGCCTTCGGCGCGCGCCAGGCTGCTGACGGTGGCCGGCCCCTCGCGTTCAAGACGGCTGAGCACGGACGCCTGCGACATGCTGACGTCGCCCAGATGCGATTCCTCGCGCAGGCGGCGGCGCAGTTTGCCGATGAGAATGCGCAATTCGCCGGCCAGTTGCAGTACCTGGTCGTGGCCTTGGTGGTCTTCTTGTGGGGTGGTCATGGTGGCCGTGTGGGGAATCAACAGGTCCTACTATAACAGATATGCAGGTAGACTGCACAGTTTGCCTGCATATCTTGCCGAAATGGCCAGATTGCGCACGCAAAAAAGCCGGGGTGGAAGCGACGCTCCCTGCCCCGGCCGGGTCTGCAAACGCGCGGCTTAGCTGATGTAATTGAACAGCGACAGGCCCGAGATGGAGGTGAACGATTTCTGCGCCGCCTGCAAGGTGATCTGCTGCTGGCTGAAGAGGGAAATGGCCTTCACCATGTCCAGGTCCTGCAAGCCGGACAAGGTGGACGCATACTGCAGGTCGAGGTCATCGCCGGCGCTGTCGAGCGTGTCGAGCTCCTTCAGGCGCGACCCCACTTCCGCGCGCACGGACAGCACGTTGTCGTAGGCCGTGTCGAGCAGATTGTGCGCCGCGTTCAGGCTGGCCGTCAGGCGCGCCTGGCCGGCGTCGCCCGTGGCCGGCTGGCCCAGCGCGCCGATCAGATTGGTGATGGTGGTAAAGATCGATTCCTTGCCGCTCGGCTCCAGCGTGAACTTGTCCTGGTCGGCCGGCTTGCCGGAAATCGACACTTGCTGGCCATCGAAGCTGATGGCGTCGCCCGCCTTGTAGTCCACCGGCACGGCCGGGTTCGGGATGGTCTGGCCCAGGGTCACGTCCGTCACGGTGTAGGTCGTCTTGGCGTCCGTGCCCGTGCCCGTCACCTGGAAATCGATCGAATACTTGTGCCCCGTCAATTTGGTGGGATCGGTGACGGTGCCGCCGGAAATGATGCCGGCGCCGCCGCGCGTGAAATTGTCCACGTCGGGCGCCGTGGTGAACTTGCCGTTGCCCGTCAGGTTATTCTCGAACACGGTCGCGCCCGAATCGCTGGTGGCCAGGTAGCGCGCCGAACCCACCTGCAGTTCGCGCTGGCCCTGGTCGCCCACATAGGTGGCGCCGCCCGGGGTCTGGCTGAATGGCTGGGTGGTCGACTTGTAGCCGGAAAACAAGTAGCCGCCCGCATTGTCGGAGGTATTCGCAATGCCCATCAGGTCGGTCAGCCGGCCCTTCAGTTCCGTGGCCAGGCTCTGGCGGTCGACATCCTTCAGCGCCGGATTGCCGGCCTTCAAGACCAGATCCTTCACGTCGGCGATCAGCGAGGTGGTGCTGGCCAGCGCCAGCTCTTCCTGCGACAGGAAATTTTTCGCGTTCGAGCGGTTCGTCACGAATTGCGTGTTGATCGATTGCGACTGCGTCACTTCCAGCGCGCGTGCCGACGCGATCGGATCGTCGGCCGGCGTCAGATTGCGGCGGTTGGCCGACAATTGCATCTGCGTGCGGTTCAGCGCGCCCTGCAAATTGTTCAGCTGCGTGCTGCCCGCGTCATAGATCATTCTGGTACTGATGCGCATGATGCTGCCCTTCCTGATGGCGGCGCTAGCAGCGGCCGCCTGAATTATTAACGTCCGAGACCGATGACCACATCGAACAAAGTGCTGGCGATCTGCATGACCTTGCCGCACGCCTGGTAAGCCTGCTGATAACGCAACAGGTTGGCCGCCTCTTCATCGAGATTGACGCCGGACACGGCTTGCTGCTGCGTGGTGGTCTGCTGCAGCAGGGCCAGGCTGGCCAGGCCGCTGACCTGGACTTCGCGCGTCTTGTTGCCCACGAAGCTGACGGTTTCCGCGTAGGAACCCTGGAACGTCGCCTTGCCGCCGTCGAGAATGTTTTTCGTCTGCAAGCTGGCCAGCGCCGCCGCATTGCGGTTGTCGCCCACGCCGCCCGAGTTCGGCGCGATGGTGAAGGTGTCGCCCTGCGCGGGCGCGCCCGTCATGTTGACGTTGATGCCGCCGAAACTGAAGTTGTCGCCTTCCTTGTACGGAATATTCGCCGTGCCGGCCGGATACGTGGTGCTGTTGCCGTCGAGTCCCTTGACCGTCACGGCCTGGCCGGCGGGAAAGCCCGACAGCGAGCCGCTGACCTTGTCGTAGGTCAAGGTGACCGTGCCCGTCAAGGCATTGCCTGGCGTTAAATAACCGCTGTCCACGCTACCGGCGCCGAGCTTGCCGCTCCCCGTGTTGCTGACGGGCGCGCCCGTGGCGATCGGCGCGCCGGCGGCCAGCTTGTTGCGGTCCGTAATGAGCACGCCGAGGCCGGAGGCGCCATTGGCCGTCGGCCGCACCGTGAAATTGTCGCCTTCGGCAGCCGTGCCCGAAATCGAAAAATCCACGCCGTCGATGGTTTGCGGCACCGTTTGCGGATACGGGTTGATGGTCGTTTTCACGCCGTCGCTCTGGCGCGTCACGACATAATTGGCGCCGTCATACTTGACGGCGTAATCGCTGGCCGTCAGCTTGGTCGGGTCGCTGACCTTGGCCGACAGCACCGTGGTGCTGGACGAATTGTTGCGGTAGTCGGCGCCGATGACGGGGTCGGGCACCTTGAAGAAGTCGCCGCCCATGTCGCCATTCAAGTCCTGGCCCAGCTTGTGCTGGTCATTGAAGGTGGACGCGAGGGCGATGGCGACCTTGCCCAGCGAATTCTGGATACGGTCCAGGCTGCCGCTGCGGAATTCCAGCAAGCCGCCCAGCGCGCCGCCGCTCAGGGAGCTTTCCGACAGCTTGGTGACGGTGGTGCCCGTGACATAGCCCACGTCCAGGCGGTTCGGGTCCGTCGGCGATGGCGTGGCGGCCAGTTCAAAGTTATTGTTGCCCACCACCAGCGGCTGGCCCGAGCCGATCGACACCGTGATGGTGTTGTTCGAGCCCGGCTGAACTGTTGCCTTGACGTATTTGTTCAGTTCCGTGATCAGCTGGTCGCGCTGGTCCAGCAAATCGTTGGGCTGGTTGCTTTGGTCCACCGTCAGGGTGGCGATCGAGTTGTTCAGCTCGGCGATCTGCTTGGCGTAGGAGTTGATCACCTTCACATTCGAGGTGATCTGCGAATTGACGCCGTCGCCGATCTCCGTCAGGCGCGCGCTGAGGCCCTGGAAGCGCGAAGCGAGCGAGTTAGCGCTCGACAGCAAGGCCTGGCGCGACGACACGGACGAGGGATTCGAGCTGAAATCCTGCACGCCCTTGAAGAAATCGGCCATCGCCGGCGACAGGCCGGCCGTCGAGTCGGCCAGCAGGTTGTCGATCTGGCTGATCTGCGTGTAATACGCGTCGAGCGAGCTGGTGGTCGCCTGCGCGTTATTCACCTGGGTCGCCATGAAGCTGTCGTACTGGCGCTTGACTTGCGAGACCTCGGTGCCATTGCCAACAAAACCATAGCCGGCATTGTTGAATTGCGCCGTCTGCTGCAGCACCACCTGGCGGTTGTAGCCGTCCACGTTGGCATTGGTAATGTTGTGCCCGGTCGTCGACAGGCCCACCTGCGCTGCAAGCAAACCGCTCTTACCGATGCTGAGTAGATTCGAAGTCATGGTGTCTTATTGGTTACTGTCATGAGTATTTACGGCAGCCGCGCACAAAACTTGAAGCGCCCGCGCTGCACCAGGGTCAGGCGGGGGATTAGCCGACCAGCGAATTTTTAATAATTTTTGTCAATTTGGCAGCGTAATTCGGGTCGGTCGCGTAGCCGGCCTTTTGCAGGCCGTGCGCGAAGGTGCTGGCGTCGCCGGCGCTGGCCAGCACTTTTTCATAGCGTTTGTTGTTCGTAATCAACTGCGCATAATCCTTGAAGCTGTCCGCATAGCTGTCGTAGGCGCGGAATTTTTCCACCTTGCGCTGCGCCTTGCCATTCACGTATTCCGTGGTGACGGCTTCCGCCACCTTGCCCTTCCAGTCGCCCGTGGCCTTGATGCCAAACAGGTTGTGGCTGCTGCTGCCGTCGCGGGCGATGATTTCGCGCTTGCCCCAGCCCGTTTCCAGCGCCGCCTGGCCCAGCATGAACTTGGCCGGGATGCCGGTGGCGCGGCTGGCTTCTTCCGCATGCACGCCCAGCTTTTCCTGGAAGGCGCGCACGTGCGGCGCCTGCGTGGCGTTGGCCTTGTCGCTGAGGGTCTTGCCGCCCGTGGCGCCGTCGGCGATGGCGCCCTGCTGCTGGCGGAAGGCGGCCAGCGCCTGCGCGATGCTTGACGAGCGGGGCGACGGCGCCTCGGCGCCATCG
>CAUSDR010000346.1:0-6372 GCA_963530105.1 uncultured Janthinobacterium sp. | reverse complement strand
GCGGGCGGGGGGGGCGCGTGGGGGGGGCGGGGGGGGGGGGGGGGGTGTTCGGGGGGGGGGGGGGCCCGCGCGGGGGCGGGGGGGCGCGGGGCGCCCGCCCCCGCGGCCGGCAGCCCCTTGGCGGTGGCGGTGGCAGGGCGTCAGGAGAAGTTGCGCATCTGCTTTTGCAATACTTCAATGAACAGCGCTTCCGGATGTTGTTCGCACTCCAGCGCGGTGGCTGGATTGGCCTGCTTGTAAGCCTTCAGGAGGCGGCTGATTTTTTGCGCGTTGTAGCCTATGCCCCTGACCTGGATGGCCAGCATGCCCAGGACCATCGTGTCGAACGGCCGCTTGTCGACGTCCGTGCCAGGATTGCTTGCCTTGAAATAGGCGATGTCTTCCGTGATTTCCGAGCATGGCTTGGTGCTGATGCTTGCCATGGTGTCGCGCACGAAGTCGACGGGGAAAATATACGTCACGGCGTCGGGCGCCTCTTCCGTCCCCGTCGACTTGAGCTGCAGGCCATGCACGAGTGCCAGCGCGCTGGCATCGAGTTCAGGCGCCCTGGATGACAGCAGCAAGGTGGCTGCGCCGACGGCTTTGCCATTGAGAAAACTTTGCTGCACTTCGGTGCTGCCTTGCGCATGCCTGGCCTTGGCTTCGGCCGGGTAATATTTCGAGGCCCACCGTATCTGATAGCCTTCCACCTTGATGGGGGCGGCGGCGGCGGGCGCGTCGGCATGGCATGGCGTGGACAGGAAGAGGGACAGCAGGCTGGCGCCGGCAAGGGTAGAGAAGCGCACGGATAGTCCATGGAAGTGATGTGTTGCTTATTTTAACATTGCTCAGTATCAATAGTTTCCAAAAAGAATTATTCTGAATTGAAACAAGCATAAAAAAAGCGCCGGACGAATCCGGCGCTCCTTGCCAGCTGCTGCTAGCCGTTCATGATTGCCAGGCTGGGCGTCAGTCGCGGATTTCCAGCGCCCGGTTCAGGCTCAAGGCCGCCAGCGAGGCGACGGCGCCCGACAGCAGGTAGAAGCTGACATAGGCGAGGCCGAAGTTGGCCGACAGGCCCAGCGCCACCAGCGGGGCGAAGCCTGCGCCCACCAGCCAGGCCAGGTCGGACGTCAGGGCCGCACCCGTGTAGCGGAAGCGGGCAGGGAAGTTGGCCGTCACGGCGCCGGCCGCCTGGCCGTAGGACAGGCCCAGCAAGCTGAAGCCGACGAGAATGAAGACGTCCTGGCCCGTATTGCCGCCACCCATCAGGGTCGGCACGAAGGCGCTGAAGATGGCGATCAGCACGGCCAGCACGCCCAGCGTGGTGCGGCGGCCCACCTTATCGGCCAGCAAGCCCGAGATGACGATGCCGACGGCGGCCAGCACGGCGCCCAGCATCTGGATTTGCAGGAAATCCGAGGCCGAACGCGTCTGGTAGACGGAAATCCACGACAGGGGGAAGACGGTCACCAGGTGGAACAGTGCGTAGCTGGCCAGCGCGGCGAGGGCGCCGATCAGCACGTTGCGGCCCTGGCCGCGGCCCATTTCAAACACGCTCACCGGCTGCAGTTCGCGTTCATCGAGCAGGCGCGCATATTCATTCGTCGACACCAGGCGCAGGCGGGCGAACAGGGCGACCACGTTGATGGCGAAGGCGACATAGAAAGGATAGCGCCAGCCCCAGTCGAGGAATTCTTCATCCGTCAGGGTGATCAGCATGAAGCAGAACAGGCCGGCGGCGATCAGGAAGCCGACGGGCGCGCCCAGCTGGCCCAGCATGGCGTACCAGCCGCGCTTGTTTTCCGGCGCATTCAGGGCCAGCAGCGACGGCAAGCCATCCCACGAACCGCCCAGGGCGACGCCCTGGCCGATGCGCAGCACGGACAGCCAGATGATGGCGGCAAAGCCCAGGTGCGAATAGGTTGGCAGGAAGGCAATGCCTGCCGTCGACACGCCCAGCAGGAAGAGGGCGATCGTCAGCTTGGCGCTGCGCCCCATGCGGCGCTGGATCTCCATGAAGATCACGGTGCCGAACGGGCGGGCGATGAAGGCGAACGAGAAAATCAGGAACGCATATAATGTGCCCTCCAGGCGTTCTTCAAATGGAAAGAAGACGCGCGGAAACACCAGCACCGAAGCGATGGCGTACACAAAGAAGTCAAAATACTCGGAAGCGCGGCCAATGATCACGCCAACGGCGATCTCACCGGGGTCGATATGCGATTCGACCGTGCCGGCCCCGCGTGCGTCGCGCAGGGAGTGGGGGGAAAAGTCGGCAGGTACATCGCCGCTATGTATGCGCGTGCTGGACATGATGATCGTCTCCAATATAGTTTCGAGTTCGGCCAACGCGTAACCCAACGCGTAACATACTCCGGGTGTCTCACGCCCGGGGTAGGACTATCTATAGGATAGTTGTAGGAGAAGTCCTCAACCGCCGAGTAGAAGTCCCCGCAAGGGGGGTGGACAAAACGTCCAATTGTCCTTACGTTGCTTTAGGAATACAGTACCATATCTTCATCCCCTGTACTGGACTTTCCTGTATGTTTTCATTAAAAGTTCGTCGCGGACTGCTTCTCTTACCTCTCGCATTGTTAGCTGGTTGCAATACGGTGGTACTGAATCCGTCCGGAGACATCGCAGTTCAGCAAGGCAATCTGATTGTCATCTCGACATTGCTGATGCTGTTGATTATCGTTCCGGTAATCGCCCTGACCCTGCTGTTCGCATGGCGCTATAGAAAAAACAACACCGCGGCCAAATACGAGCCGGACTGGGACCACTCGACTCGCCTCGAGCTGATCATCTGGGGCGCGCCCCTGCTGATCATCATCGTGCTGGGCCTGCTGACCTGGATCAGCACCCACACCCTCGATCCTTACCGCCCATTGAGCCGTATCGACGCCAACCGCCCCATTCCTGCCAGCCACAAGCCGATGATCGTCGAAGTCGTGGCCCTGGACTGGAAATGGCTGTTCATCTACCCGGAGCAAGGCATCGCTTCCGTGAATGAACTGTACGCGCCCGTCGATCGCCCGATCCGCTTCAAGATCACCTCGTCGTCCGTCATGAACTCGTTCTTCATCCCAGCACTGGCCGGTCAGATCTACGCCATGCCAGGCATGGAAACGCAGTTGAATGCCGTCATCAACAAGCCTGGCGAATACAAGGGCTTCTCCGCCAACTACAGCGGTGCCGGTTTCTCGGGCATGCGCTTCAAGTTCCATGGCGTGAATGATGCGGACTTCGACAAATGGGTAGCCTCGGCGCGTGCCGGTGGCGGCGCGCTGAACCGCGACGACTACCTGGCGCTGGCCCAGCCTAGCGAGCGCGACCCTGTCCGCCGCTACAGCGCTGTTCCTAGCGATCTGTACAAGGCAATCCTGAACCGCACCATCGTTTCCGACGCCCTGTGCGTGACGCCGGTCGAGCCATACAAACTGGCGGTGGCAAATAGCCCGGTAGCGGCCGTAACGGCAGTAGTCGCTAGCGATGCAGTAGTTGAAAAGGGCGTTCAAGCCAAGTAACGACTGCATGAATCCCGCAGCGCAGGGTAGTCGCGCTGCAGATACTGGCGCCGCTTGCCTGGCGCCTCCCTTTTTTCTCTGAGAGTAACAATGCTAGACCATATTGATCTGACGAAGCTTATATTCGGCCGTCTGACTTGGGATGCAATTCCATTTCACGAACCTATCCTGCTGGCAACCTTTGCAATGGTTGCCCTGGGCGGCATCGCACTCGTTGCGGCGCTGACGTATTTCCGCGTCTGGGGTACCCTGTGGCGCGACTGGATCACCAGTATCGACCATAAAAAAATCGGTATCATGTACATGATCCTGGGCCTGGTCATGCTGCTGCGCGGCTTTGCCGACGCGCTCATGATGCGTACCCAGCAGGCAATCGCCTTTGGCGACAATGCCGGCTTCCTGCCACCGCATCACTACGACCAGATCTTCACCGCCCACGGCGTGATCATGATCTTCTTCGTCGCGATGCCTTTCGTGACGGGTCTGATGAACTACGTGGTGCCGCTGCAAATCGGCGCGCGCGACGTGGCTTTCCCTTTCCTGAACAACTTCAGCTTCTGGATGACCACCATGGGCGCCGTCCTGGTGATGGCCTCGCTGTTCGTCGGCGAATTCGCCCGCACGGGCTGGCTGGCGTATCCACCGCTGTCGGGCATCGTCGGCAGTCCGGACGTGGGGGTAGACTATTACATATGGTCCCTGCAGATTGCCGGGGTCGGGACGCTATTGTCCGGTGTCAACCTGATCGCCACCATCGTCAAGATGCGCGCGCCAGGCATGACCTGGATGAAAATGCCAGTCTTCACCTGGACCGCACTGTGCACCAACATCCTGATCGTCGCCGCTTTCCCGGTGCTGACGGCTGTGTTGGCCATGCTGTCGCTGGACCGCGTTGCCGGCTTTAACTTCTTTACCACCGAACTGGGCGGCAACGCCATGATGTACGTCAACCTGATCTGGATCTGGGGCCACCCGGAGGTGTACATCCTGATCCTGCCGCTGTTCGGCGTGTTCTCGGAAGTCGTTGCCACCTTCAGCAGCAAGCGTCTGTTCGGCTATGCATCGATGGTCTACGCTACCTGCGTCATCATGATCCTGTCGTACCTGGTATGGCTGCATCACTTCTTCACCATGGGTTCGGGCGCCAGCGTCAACTCCTTCTTCGGCATCACGACGATGATCATCTCGATCCCGACGGGCGCGAAGATCTTCAACTGGCTGTTTACCATGTACCGCGGCCGTATCCGCTTTGAACTGCCCATGCTGTGGACGATCGGCTTCATGATCACCTTCACCATCGGCGGCATGACCGGCGTATTGCTGGCCGTACCTCCAGCGGACTTCGTGCTGCACAACAGCCTGTTCCTGATCGCCCACTTCCATAACGTGATTATCGGCGGCGTGGTGTTCGGTGTCTTTGCGGCGATCAACTACTGGTACCCGAAAGCCTTCGGCTACAAGCTCGACGTGTTCTGGGGCAAATGCTCGTTCTGGTTCTGGTTCGTCGGTTTCTACCTGGCCTTCATGCCGCTGTACGTGCTGGGCCTGATGGGCGTGACCCGTCGTGTCAACCACTTTGAAGATCCATCGCTGCAAATCTGGACCATCATCGCCTGGTTTGGCGCCGTCTCGATCGCACTGGGCATCGCGTCCATGCTGATCCAGTTCTTCGTCAGCTACCGCAACCGTCACGCCCTGCGCGACGTGACCGGCGACCCATGGGGCGGCCGTACGCTGGAATGGTCGACGTCGTCGCCACCGCCAGACTATAATTTCGCCTTCACGCCGCAAGTGCATGAACTCGATGCATGGACTGACATGAAGAAACACGGTTACCAGCGTCCGACGTCCGGTTTCACGAAGATCCACATGCCGAAGAACACCTGGGCTGGTTTCGTGATCGCCGCGCTGTCCGCACTGGTCGGTTTCGGCCTGATCTGGCAAATGTGGCTCGTTGCCAGTGTTGGCTTCGTGATCATGATGGTCACCATCATCGTCCATACCTTTAACTACAAGCGCGATTACTACATTCCTGCGGAAGAAGTCATCCGTACCGAAGACGCTTATACTAAATTGCTGAGCAGCCATGTCTGATACCATCGCCCATAACACCGGCGCCGCTGGCGCCGCACCAAGCTCGCGCAGCTACTTCGTGCGCGAGCACCACCCGGAAAACGGCAGCCTGCTGGGTTTCTGGCTCTACCTGATGAGCGATTGCCTGATCTTCGCCTGTCTGTTTGCCACCTACGCGGTGCTGGGCCGCAACTACGCGGACGGCCCGACGGGCGCCGCGCTGTTCGACCTGCCGCTGGTCGCCGTCAACACGGCCATGCTGCTGTTGTCGTCGATCACGTATGGCTTCGCCATGCTGGCCATGCAGCGCAAGAACTTGCGCAGCACCCTGGTCTGGCTGGGCATCACGGGCCTGTTCGGCCTGGCCTTCCTGTCGCTGGAAATGTATGAATTCATGCATCTGATCCACGAAGGCGCCGGTCCGCAGCGCAGCGCGTTCCTGTCCTCGTTCTTCGCCCTGGTCGGTACCCACGGCTTGCACGTGACGTTCGGCGTGATCTGGCTCGTGACCCTGATGTTCCAGTTGAACAAGCATGGCCTGACCCCGGAAAACGGCCGTCGCATGATGTGCCTGTCGCTGTTCTGGCATTTCCTGGACGTCATCTGGATCGGCGTCTTCACCTTTGTCTACCTGATGGGAGTCCTGCCATGAGCGACCATACACACGGCGATAGCCACCACCATGACCAGCATGATCATGGCAGCCTGAAAAGCTACGCGATCGGCTTCATCCTGTCGGTGATCCTGACTGCGATTCCTTTCTGGCTGGTGATGACGAAAGCCATCACCA
>CAUSDR010000345.1:0-6387 GCA_963530105.1 uncultured Janthinobacterium sp. | reverse complement strand
CCCCAGGCCCGGACTGACGGCCAGGCCCGCGCCGCCCGCCTCGCGCTTCACACCTGCGCCAGCAGTGCCGCATGCCCCGCAAACTCGTTTTTCCAGTCGCCATACACGGCGGCCAGGCCGCAGCGCGGGCAGCGGCAGCCCAGGTACAGCCAGCGCACGTCGCCCGCATCGGGGTACAGGGCGACACCGGCCGTGATTTCCAGGTCGTCATTGCCGCATGGACAGCCACATTCTTCCAGCGCGGCATCGGCCAGGTAGGCGCCGCTGTCGCCGATCGGATGCGTATTGCCGCAGGCGGCGCAGCGGCGCACGGCCGCGCCTTCGTTTTCGTCCAGCGACAATTGAAACTGCCGGCCGCCGCAGGCGCAGATGGCGTCCGCAAAATGCGCTGCGGGGTAGCCGTGGACTTTGCTGTACCGCAAGACTTCCGTGCGGATATCTGCCTGGCTGTCGCCGTACCAGTACTTGCCGCGTTTTTCCAGCATGTCAGAGGCTCCCTGGCGTCAGCCGACGCGCTTGCCCAGGATAATCAGGTCGCGCTCCACGCCATCGAGGTTCGCCACTTTGGGCAAGGTCGCCCACGTCTCGAAGCCGAATTTCTTGAACAGGCCCAGGCTGGGCGCGTTGTGGCCGAAGATGAAGCCCAGCACCGTATGCACGCCTACCGCTGGCGCGTGGGCGATGGCTTGCGTCAGGCCGTAGGCGCCGATGCCCTTGCCGCGCGCTTCCTCGGCGATGTAGACGGACAGTTCCGCCGTGCCCGCATAGGCGGGGCGGCCATAGAAGTTCGAGTACGACAGCCAGCCCAGCGGCGCTGGCTGGGCGGACGCGTCGCCGGCCGCCTCGATGATCCACAGCGGGCGCTTTTCAGGGTTGTGTTCGTGAAACCAGGCCAGGCGCGACTCGACCGTCACGGGCTCCGTATCGGCCGTCACTTCGCGCGAAGCAATCGTGGTGTTGTAGATGGCGACGATGGCGGGCAGGTCGGCAAGCGTGGCGATGCGGTGGCGGTAGCTCATGTTATAGATGAAGTAATGAATATAAGTATTTGATTTTATTGGCAGCTGGAAGCGTAATCGAGCAGCATGTCTTCCAGGAACAGCTTCGGCGACAGCGGATGCTCGGCGATGGCGCGGCGCTCGTTGGCGGCCTTGATGGCGGCCATCAGGCGGCTCACGTTGATGCGGCCCGCCAGCGCTTCCAGTTCGCGCCGGTGGCGCGGGTAGTAGCGGATGGTGCCGGACAATTTAACGGAAAACACGTCGTACAGCCAGCGCTGCAGCGACGCCACCAGTGGCGCCAGCGGCGCCTTCTGCAATTTGTCGGCCGCCTTCAGGGCCGCTTCCACGCCCGGGTTGGCCAATACCTGCAGCAACTGTTCGGTTTCTTCGCGGCCACCCGACGCGGACTGGGCCAGCGCGGCCAGCGGCGCGCCGCCCTGCTCGCGCAGCCAGCTGTCCGCATCGTTCAAGCCTTGCTGCTTGAGCCAGGCCAAAGCCTGGTCATGGCTGGGCATGGGCAGGGCAAATTTGCGGCAGCGCGACAGGATCGTCGGCAGCAGACGGTCCAGGCTGTTCGAGGCCAGCAGGAACAGGGTGCCCGGCGGCGGCTCTTCCAGGGTTTTGAGCAAGGCGTTCGAGGCGGGCGTGTTGAGCGCCTCGGCCGGGTACAGCACCACCACGCGCAAGCCTTGCCGGTGCGTGGAAATGTTCATGAAGTCGGCCAGGTTGCGGATCTGCTCGATCTTGATGTCCTTCGACGGCGTCTTGCTCTTGGCGCTTTTCTTGGCGCCCTCGCCGTCCTCGCCCTCGTCGGCCACTTCGTCTTCCAGCGCTTCCGGACGCACGCGGCGATAATCGGGATGGTTGCCCTGGCTAAACCAGCCGCACGAGGCGCAGGCGCCGCAGGCATGGCCGTCGGCGCGCACGTCTTCGCACAGCAGCGCTTGCGCAAAGTGCTCGATGAAGTCGGCCTTGCCGATGCCTTGCGCGCCATGGAACAGGATGGCGTGCGGCATGCGCGGACGCAGGGCTTGCAATTGCCGCCAGGCGTCCTGCTGCCAGGGATAGAGAGAACTGGTCATATCATCTTCTTTTAAATCAGCGTGTTACGGCACTTTGCTCAAGTGCTTTATTCGGCACTTTGCGCCAGCAAAACGTCAAGCAATTGCGCCAGCTGCAGCTGGATAGCGGCAATGCTTTGCGTGGAATCGATGATGCGGAAGCGTTCGGGGAACTGCGCCGCCCGGCGCAAATACTCGTTGCGCGTGGCGGCAAAGAAATCGGCCTGCTCCTGCTCGAACTTGTCCAGCGCGCGCGTGGCGTCCAGGCGGGCTCGCGCCACGGCCAAAGGCACGTCGAACAGGAATGTCAGGTCCGGCTGCAAATGCGGGTGCACCCACGCTTCAAGCTGTTCCATCTTGCGCAAGTCCATGCCGCGCCCGCCGCCCTGGTAGGCGAAGCTGGCATCGCTGAAACGGTCGGAAATGACCCACTCGCCCCGCTCCAGCGCGGGGGCGATGACTTGCGCGATGTGTTCGCGGCGGCTGGCGAACATCAGCAAGGCTTCCGTTTCCAGGTGCATCTTTTCGTGCAGCAACAACTCGCGCAGTTTTTCACCGAGGCTGGTGCCGCCCGGCTCGCGCGACGAGACGAGGCGCACGCCCCGCTGTTGCAGATAATCGGCGACAAAGCCGATATGCGTCGACTTGCCCGCGCCATCGATGCCTTCGAAAGTGATGAAGCGCGCTTGATATTGTTGTGTCATGAAACTCTTAATCTGGTGATGATGAAGCCGATGATGACCGCTGGCGGCTAGCGCTGGTACTGGTTCACGGCGCGGTTATGGTCGGGCAGGTTGGCCGAAAACTGGCTGGTGCCGTCGCCGCGTGCAACGAAATACAGCGCTTGCGTGCGGGCCGGCGCCAGCGCCGCCGTCAGCGATTGCGCGCCCGGCAAGGCGATCGGCGTGGGCGGCAAGCCGCCGCGCGTGTAGGTATTGTACGGCGTGTCCGCTTCCAGGTCGCGTTTGCGGATCTTGCCCTGGTAGCTGTCGCCCATGCCGTAGATCACGGTCGGGTCGGTCTGCAGCAGCATGCCCGTCTTCATGCGGTTGACGAAGACGCCGGCGATCATGGCCCGCTCGGACTTTTGCCCCGTTTCCTTTTCCACGATGGACGCCATGATCAGCGCCTCGTACGGGTTTTTATACGGCAAGGCCGGGTCGCGCTTGAACCACGCCTCGGACAAGCGGCCGATCAGGGCCGTGTGCGCCTGCTTGAAGATCTGCATTTCGCTGGCGCCCTTGGCGAACAGATACGTGTCCGGGAAGAACAAGCCTTCCGGCAGCATGTATTCGGGGCTGATTTTCGCCATCAGTTCCTTGTCGGACAGATTCGCCGTATCGTGCTTGAGGGCGGGATGGCTGGCCATCGCCTGGCGCATCTGCTTGAAGGTCCAGCCTTCGATGATGGTCAGCGATTCCTGCGCGAATTCGCCGCGCGCCAGCTGCGTGATGAGGCGCTGCGGCGAGGTGCCCGGCTTCAACTCATAGGACCCGGCCTTGATCTTCGAAGTCTTGCCTTCGATGCGCGCCAGCAAGTTGAACAGGATGGGCACGATGGGCACGCCCGCGTCCGCGATCTGCTGGCCGGCCGCATGCGCGCCGCTGCCTGGCGTGATCGTGAACGGGATCGCCTCGCCGTCCGTGGTGATGGGCTGCTGCGCCCAGTACACAAAAATACCACCGGCGCCGATGGCGGCGATGACCGAACTGACTACAAGTTTTTTAAAGAAAGCCATTGTTCCGATTCTTGTTATGCCTGCGCCCTTTGCCGGCGCCAGCTTGTTGTGATCGTTCATTTGTGAAGAAAGTCTGCGCAAACCTGCACGAATGCTGTGTTTCTTGCCGCTGCCGACGCGATCCGCGCGACATCACTATAATGAACCCGTAATGATAATGCTTAATCGCTGATCTAATGGAAATTATGAATAACTGGAATCAATTTTTAGCTGCGCAAGGCGCCCGCCCCGTCCCTCCCGAAGGCGCGCATGACAGTGCCGTCCCCGCCGCCGTTTCCCCCATCGCCGATTTTGGTCAGTCCCTGACAGTGTCCCAGCTGCAAGACGGCTTCGTCGCCGCCATCTCGGACCAGGGCTTGATCGGCTTGAACGGCGACGATGCGGCCAGCTTCCTGCACGGCCAGTTGACCAACGATGTGGAACACCTGACCCAGGAACAGGTGCGCCTGGCCGGCTACTGCACGCCAAAAGGCCGCTTGCTGGCCAGTTTCCTGATGTGGCGCAACGCCACCACCATTTATCTGCAATTGCCGCGCGCCATACAGCCAGCCATCCAGAAGCGTTTGCAGATGTTCGTGCTGCGCGCCAAGGCCAAGCTGCACGATGCATCCCTTGATGACGCCAGTCAGGTCGTACTGGGCCTCGGAGGCCAGCGGGCCGGCGCGGCGCTGGCCGCCTGGTTCCCCGCCCTGCCCGCCACGCCGTTCGGCAAGGTCGAGACGGCGGCGGGCACCCTGCTGCGCGTGGCCGATGCCTTTGGCAGCCCCCGCTACGAATGGCTGGCCTCGCCCGCCACGGCGCGCGACGCCTGGCCGCAGCTGGCCGCCACCCTGGCCAAGGGCGGCAACGACGCCTGGCGCCTGTCCGAAATCCATGCGGGCATTCCGCAGATCACGGCCGCCACGCAAGAGCAATTCGTGCCGCAGATGGTCAACTTCGAGCTGCTGGGCGGCGTCAACTTCAAGAAAGGCTGCTATCCGGGCCAGGAAATCGTCGCCCGCAGCCAATATCTTGGCAAGCTCAAGCGCCGCACCACCCTCGTCAGCATCGATGATGCCGCGGCCGTGGCCGGCGGCGAGCTGTTTGCCGTCAGCGATCCGGACCAGCCTTGCGGCATGGTCGTCAACGCGGCGCCCAACGGCGCGGGCGGCATCGACGCCCTCGTTGAACTGAAGTTGGGGGCGATCGAAGAAGGTTCAAGCGCAGCCGGCGCCGTGCGCTACGGCTCGGCCCAGGGTGCTGCCGTGCAATTCCTGCCCATGCCCTACGTGCTCGACGCACTCGACTTGTGAGAATGCCATGAAAGATCTGTACGTTTACTATCAGGTAAAAGAAGAGCACGCCCAGGCACTGGAAGCGCGCGTGCGCGCCATGCAGGCGAAACTGGCGGCCGCCTCCGGCGTGGCGCCGCAGCTCAAGCGCCGCCCGGAAGCCAAGGATGGCTTGCAGACGTGGATGGAAATCTACCCCGTCGTCGGCGAAGGTTTTACGGACTTGCTGGCCGCTGCCGCCGACGAGGCGGGCTTGCTGTCGCTGACGGCGGGCGCGCGCCATACGGAAGTGTTCATGGATTTGCCTCCATGTGCCTGATCGTTTTTGCCTGGAAAGTCAATCCGCACATCCCGCTGATTGCCGCCGCCAACCGCGACGAATTCTATGAACGCGCCAGCGCCCCGGCCGGGGCCTGGCCCGAACACCCGCAAGTGTATGCGGGCCGCGACCTGCAGGCGGGCGGCAGCTGGATGGGCATCACCCAGTCCGGCGGCGGCAGCTCGCGTTTTGCCGCCATCACGAATATCCGCAGCCCGCAAGACCGCAACCCGGATGCCCCCTCGCGCGGCGCCCTGGTGGCCGACTATCTGGCGGGCAATATGTCGCCGCAAGACTACATCGCGCAGATCCGTCCCGGCAGTGGCGTCTACAACGGCTTCAACCTGGTGCTGGGCGACGCCGAAACGCTGATCTGGTTTTCCAACCGCGGCGACGCCGATGCGCGCAATGGCCAGCCATTGGAACCGGGCATCTACGGCCTGTCGAACGCCCTGCTCGACGCGCCGTGGCCGAAAGTGCTGAAAACCAAGGCCCAGTTCGCCAGTTTGCTGTGCCAGGGCGCGCCCGACGACGCGTATTTCGACATGCTGGCCGACACCACGCGCGCGCCCGACTTCCGCTTGCCGGACACGGGCGTGCCGCTCGACCTGGAACGCGTGCTGTCCGCCGTCTGCATCGAAACCCCGGGCTACGGCACGCGCACCTCCACCGTCGTAAAACTGTTCCCCGATTCACCCGGCGAACTGCATGAACTGGTGATCCAGTAGGCCGGATTGGCGCGCAAGCGCGTAAGCCGACAACACCAGCGGCCCTACGTGCAACATCCGCCGTCCGCAAGCACCGTCCGGAGCGCGTCGGATTACGCGCGCCTGGCGCGCTAATCCGACCTACGCACCGCACGAGCAAATAAAGTAGGTCGGCTTGGCGCGCAGCGCGTAAGCCGGCAATATCAGCGGCCGTACCTGCAAAACCCGCCAACGCCCTCACCGTAGCCGTGCTGTTTTATTACCCCAAACCCGCGAAAAAACGGGGTGGG
>CAUSDR010000344.1:0-6426 GCA_963530105.1 uncultured Janthinobacterium sp. | reverse complement strand
GGTCAGCGGCACGACGATGTGCAGCACGTGGTGCTGGCGGCGCCAGGCGTACACGGCCCAGGCGGCGAACGGCCATGCCGGCCAGAAGAACCAGATGCCGACGCGGAAGAAATACTGCAGGCTTTTCACGCTGGGCGGGCTGAACTGGCGACAATTCCACTCCATCCAGGCTTGCAGCGGCGAATGGCCGTATGGCAGCAGCCATTCGCCCGGCAGCAGCCACACCAGGGTGAGGGCGATGGCCACGAGCACGGCCAGCGCCAGGTGGCGCACGCTGCGCAGCAGCGGCAGGCGCAGGAAGACGGTGCACATCAGCATGGCAATGGTCAGCGCCGCTGGCGTGATCCAGCCGCGCGTGAGGGTCAGGCCGCCCAGCGCCAGCCCCAGCAGGGTTGCATTGCGCACGGACGGGCCTTCCACGTAGCGCACGGCGCGGTACAGCAGGTAGGCCATGAGGGAAACATACAGCGCTTCGGCCGTGATGTCGTGGCTGTGTTGCAGCAGGCCCAGGCAGCCTAGATAGATGAGCACGGCGGCATCGGCCAGGGTGCGGCCGAAATCATCCGGCTCGGGCTGGCCGCCGAATGCCAGGCGCAGGGGCTGGGCATCGTTGCGGCGGCCCAGGTTGAAGGCGGTGTACCAGACGGACAGGGTGCTGACGACGAAGATGCCGATGGTCGACATGCGCGCGCCAAACACGTCGCCATCGATCCAGCCAAACAGCTTGATGGTGATGGCGCCCAGCCAGAAAGCCAGCGGGCCTTCTTCGGGCATGGACAGGCCGGCGATGTTGGGCCACAGCCAGTCGCTCAGGCCGCCATGCGCCATGGTCCACATGATGCCGAAACTGGCGGCGTCATCGTTCTTCCACGGTTCGCGGCCGATCAGGCCAGGCAGGATGTACAGCAGGCCAAGCGCAAACAAGGCCCATCGTGGCAGCGCGAGTGTGGCAGCGGCGGGAAGGCGGACTGGCTTCATCGATAGTCGGTATCAGAAAAAAGAGTAAGACGCGACGAATGGCGTCGGGTAAGCGCGAGTATAAAGTAAAGCGGCCAAAGACAAAAAAGGCAGCCGTGGCTGCCTTTTTCCTGGTAGCCGAAGCTGCCCTTTTTTGCCGCAGTGCGGCAAAAATTAGCCTGCTGCGACTGCGGTTTTCGAACCAACCGAACCGAATTTCTGACGGAACTTCTCGACGCGACCAGCGGTATCGACGATTTTGTGCTTGCCCGTGAAGAATGGGTGCGATTCAGCCGACACCTCGATCTTCACCAGCGGGTATTCTTTACCGTCGTGGGTGATTTTTTCGCGGGTCTGGATGGTCGAACGGGTAACGAATTTGAAATCGCACGACAGATCGTGGAAAACAACTTCGCGGTATTCTGGATGGGTATCGACTTTCATGGGATTCTCTCTAAGTAGGTAGCCAAACAGCACTTCGTCGGTCGTCTTGCTTCTTGACCCGATTGCCGATCACTTGCCAGGGTTTAAAATAATGCAACCGTCGATTATATAGCGCTTTCCCGCCGCAGGCAATAAAAAAGCCGCTCGATGAGCGGCTTGGGCCTAGCTGAGAGGCGAGATAAAACCGTAGCGAGCAGGCCACAGTTGCGATGGAGTAGCGCAACCGTACAAAAGTACGGTGAGCAACGGAAATCGCAAATGCGGCCGCGCAGTAGGTTTTAGCCGCCTCTACGCATCATGTCGAAGAACTCGGCGTTGTTCTTGGTGGCCTTCATCTTGTCCAGAATGAACTCCATCGCCTCGATCTCGTCCATCGAATACAGCAACTTGCGCAGAATCCAGATTTTTTGCAGTTCGTTTGGCTTGATCAGCAATTCTTCGCGGCGCGTACCGGATTTGTTCAGGTTGATGGCCGGGTAGACGCGTTTTTCAGCCAGGCGGCGTTCCAGATGCACTTCCATGTTGCCGGTACCCTTGAATTCTTCAAAGATCACGTCATCCATGCGCGAGCCCGTTTCGATCAGCGCCGTGGCGATGATGGTCAGCGAGCCGCCTTCTTCGATATTGCGCGCGGCGCCGAAGAAGCGTTTTGGACGTTGCAGCGCATTCGCGTCGACACCACCGGTCAGCACCTTGCCCGAGGCAGGGATCACGGTGTTGTAGGCGCGGGCCAGACGGGTGATCGAGTCGAGCAGGATGACCACGTCTTTTTTCATTTCGACCAGGCGCTTGGCTTTTTCCAGCACCATCTCGGCCACTTGCACGTGGCGCGTGGCCGGCTCGTCGAAGGTCGAGGCGACCACTTCGCCGCGCACGGAGCGTTGCATTTCGGTAACTTCTTCCGGACGTTCGTCGATCAGCAGCACGATCAGCGTGATGTCCGGGTGATTCGCCGTGATCGCATGCGCGATGTGCTGCAGGATCACGGACTTGCCGGATTTCGGCGACGCCACCAGCAAGCCGCGCTGGCCTTTGCCGATCGGGGCGATCAGGTCGATGATGCGGCCGGTGATGTTTTCCTGGCCATTCATTTCACGTTCCAGGCGCAGCGGCTCGTTCGGGTGCAGCGGCGTCAGGTTTTCAAACAGGATGCGGTGTTTCGAGGCTTCCGGCGATTCGCCGTTGACCTTGTCTACTTTGACCAGTGCGAAATAGCGTTCGCCATCTTTCGGGGTCCGTACCTCGCCCTCGATCGAATCGCCGGTATGCAGGTTGAAACGGCGGATTTGCGAAGGGGAGATGTAAATGTCGTCGGTGGACGCCATGTAGCTGGCGTCGGGCGAGCGCAGGAAGCCGAAGCCGTCAGGCAGCACTTCCAGGGCGCCATCGCCAAAAATCTGTTCGCCGGACTTGGCGCGTTTTTTCAAGATAGCGAACATCAGCTCCTGTTTGCGCAAGCGGGCTGCGTTGTCAATGTCAAGACCGATCGCCATCTCAAGCAGGGCGGATACGTGTAGGGCCTTTAGTTCGGATAAATGCATATGTGTTGAGTGTCCCGAGACGGGATGTAAAGGTAGGGGAGGGGACTGCGTGGCTTGATTAATTATTCGGGAAGGTTTTGCATGAATGGTAGCAAAGCCGCTTTCCGGTGTGTCCAATCAGGCGGCGCTGCGGGCGCAGCGCTGCCTATCATACATTAAATGTTGCTGTCGACGAAAGCGGTCAACTGGCCCTTGGCCATGGCGCCCACTTTTTGCGCAGCGGCGACGCCATCCTTGAACAGGATCAGGGTCGGGATGCCGCGGATGCCGAACTTGGCAGGTACTGCCTGGTTGGCGTCAACGTCCATCTTGGCGATCTGGATGCGGCCGGCGTATTCCTTGGCGACTTCTTCCAGGATCGGGGCGATGGCCTTGCACGGACCGCACCATTCTGCCCAGAAGTCCACCAGTACTGGCAACTCGGATTTCAGGACGTCTGCTTCAAAAGATGCATCGCTAATGTGTTTGATATTTTCGCTCATATTTTCCTCAAATGAGGGTGGGATCAATAATGCCTGGAATTAACCATACGCTGGTTCGCCATCCATGCTTCCTGGAATGCAGCTAGCAGATGGGGGCAATGGGCACAAATTCAATGTTCTTGGAAGGTGCGACCAGAGGTATGCAGGCGGGGATGGCTGAAATAATAACCCATTTTTTCAAAGCGTGGCGATTATTGCAGAAAAACTTGAGGCAGATCGGTCCGCAGCCCGTTTGACGCGCCGCCAGGCCGCATGCTTGCTGGCCCGCGGCAGCCCCGGCATCGGCCTCGCCCGCCTGCCCGGCCTCACGCTTGCACGCTGGCCTGGCGCGCCGTGTGCTGCAATTGCAAGTTCACCATCAGCTGCAATTCCGCGCTCTCCATCGGCTTGCGGAAGGTGCCTAATATATGCAGGCCATTGGCCACGGCCAGGCGTTCGGCCGCCAGGCGCACGGCCGAGTGCAGGCCCGACAGCAGCACGACGCCGCCGCGGAAACCGTTTTCGGCCGCCATGCGCAAGAATTCGATGCCGTCGATGTCGGGCATGGACAGGTCGCAGATCAGCAAGTCGGGCTGGTGCTGCTGCAGGCTGGCCAGTGCCTGCTCGCTGTGCGATTCGCAGCGGATGTCGAAGTGGCCCAGCTGTTCGAGCATGTCGCTGAGCACGTCGAGCATGAAGACATCGTCGTCGAGCAGCAAGATGCGCAGTGGCGCCAGGCCCGTTTCGTCCTGGGCCTGAGCCTCGGTGTGTTGATTGAGTGCATTGTTCATCGTGATGTCTTTCAGTTTCCGGTTTGTCTGCAGCATCGTGGTGGATGCCGGTACCTTGCCGCAACGCATGAGCGGTAGCTAATCGTCATTGGCAAAGCTGGTGTTGTTCATGATTTGTTCGGTGATCTGTTCGAGCAGCGGCCACAGGCGGGTGACGATGCGCTGCGCCCGCTCCGCTTCCTCGGCCGGTTCGCCCGGCGCCAGGGTTTCCAGGCTATGGCACAGGTCGGCCAGTCCCAGCGCGCCCACGGTGCGCGCCGAGGACTTGATGCGATGCCCCAGTTCGCGCACCTGGTGCACGTCGCCGCGCGCCAGCGCCGCATCGATGTCGCCAAAGCCATCCTGCGTCGTCTGCAAGAACTTGAAGGCGAACTTGCGCACCTTTTGCGGGTTGTAGCCCAGCAGCTTGGCCAGGATGGACAGGTCGATCACTTGCGGATCGCCGGCCAGGGTGGTCTTGAAGGCGGGCGCGGCGCGGGTGCGGGCCGGCGGCGGCGTCTCGCGTGCCGGCAGCCAGCTGGCGATGGTCTGGTACATCATGGCCGGCTGGATGGGCTTGGAAATGAAGTCGTCCATGCCGGCGTCCAGGCAGCGCACGCGGTCTTCGCTCGTCGCCGTGGCCGTCATGGCCAGCACGCGCAGATGCGCCAGCTGCGGGTCGGCGCGGATGTGGCGCGTGGCTTCCAGGCCATCCATCAGCGGCATCTGCACGTCCATCAGCACGCAGTCGAACTGCGTCTGGCGCAGCAGGTCGAGCGCCTCCTCGCCATTGTTCGCCAGGCAGACGGAAGCGCCCGCTTCTTCCAGCAATTCCAGCGCCACCTGCTGGTTGAACGTGTTGTCTTCCACCAGCAGGATGCGCGCATCCTTGAGCGTGCGCATCACCAGGGCCGCGTCGGCGCTGGCGCGCATGGCCGCCGCCGTCTGCACCATGCTGTCGAGCATGGCCGGCGCGGCCTGGTCGGAAATGCCCAGGTTGGCCGTGAACCAGAAGGTGCTGCCGGCGCCGGGACGGCTGTCGACGCCGACGTCGCCGCCCATCAGCTGGGCCAGCTGCTTGCAGATGGCCAGGCCCAGGCCCGTGCCGCCATATTCGCGCGTGGTCGACGTGTCGGCCTGCTGGAAGGACTGGAACAGCTTGCTCATCTCATCCTGCGACAGGCCGATGCCGTGATCGCACACTTCAAAGCGCACCAGGCAGTGCCTGGCGTCGGCGATGACCTTGCGCACTTTGATGGTGATGCTGCCCTGTTCGCTGAACTTGATGGCGTTATTCGCGTAGTTGATGAGCACCTGGCCCAGGCGCAGCGGGTCGCCCACCAGCACGGCCGGCAGCTGCGGGTCGATCTCGAACACCAGTTCCAGGTTCTTGCCGGCGGCGCGCGGCGCCACCACCGTCATCAGGGTTTGCACCACATGGTCGAAACTGAAGTTGACGCGCTCGATTTCCAGCTTGCCGGCCTCGATCTTGGAAATGTCGAGGATGTCGTCGATGATGCCCAGCAAGTGCTCGCCGGCAAAACGGATTTTTTCCAGGTAATCGCGCTGGCGCGGTTCCAGCTCCGTCTTCAGGGCCAGGTAGGCCATGCCGATCACGCCATTCATCGGCGTGCGGATTTCATGGCTCATGTTGGCCAGGAATTGTCCCTTCGCCAGGCTGGCTTCCTCGGCCACCTGCTTGGCCTGGTCGAGCTGCTCGGTGCGCTGTGCCACGCGCTCTTCCAGATGCTCATTGAGTTCGCGCAAGGCGCTCTCGCTGCGCTTGTGGTACGTGATGTCCGTCAGGCTGGCCACCACCATGCCCACCTTGCCGTATTCATCGCGGATGGCTTCCGTGTTGACGGACAGCCACGACAGGCTGCCGTCCGGCTGTTGCACGCCCATCAGCACGTCGCGCATGGCTTCGCCCGTCGACAGGGTGATGTGCACGGGGTGGCTGCGCTGGTCGAAGGCGGAACCGTCCTCGCGGATGGCTTGCCACAGGCTGTTGCCGGCCGGACTGGCCGCCAGCATGCGCTCGGCGGCCGCATTGCTTTCCAGGATATGGCCGTTGCTGTCCTGCACCACCAGGCCATTCGTCACGGCGCCGAAGACGGAGGCCATGCGCTGGCTGGAGTTCGACAGCGCGATCGATGCCTGGCGCCGCTCCGTGATGTCGGTGATCATCGCCAGGGTGCCGCCCGGCTCGCCATTTTCCGACTGGATGGCCGTGCTCGACAGCAAGCCCCACAG